>AP021858.1:312146-624292 GCA_017347465.1 Candidatus Nitrosymbiomonas proteolyticus
GCTTCGTCGAGTTGGGCCGAGGTGATGTACCCCTTCTCCAACAAGAAGTCGACCATCGAGACGCGCTTTAACGCCATTCTGTTTCGTAACTCCTAAGCTGAACCTATGGCTCTGCGATTCCGCCCGCAATCAGGGGGACTCCCCCTATTGTAGACCAACCGCGCTGATTTCGTTCGCTATAAGTGCGCATCCCGCACAATTCCGACGGGTCGAGGGCTCCATATCGTTCAGATGCATTCCCAACTTCTCTCGGCGCGGTCGGCGGGGTACATTCGGAAGGCATTGATTCGCGATTTCCTTGAGTCTGAACTGCGGGCGGCCGTCGAGCGCCTGATTGCGTCCGGCGAACTGCCGCCGGGAGACTACCCGACCCCAACCCTTTCCGACGCCAAAGACGCCTCCCACGGCGACTTTTCGAGCCAGTTCGCGCTCGCAGCCGCCAAGACCGCGGGCCTCCCCCCGAGGGAGATCGCCGACCGGCTCGCGGCGCAGCTTCCCCTGGGTGAATTGCTGGATTCGGCAGAAGTCGCCGGGCCGGGCTTTCTCAACCTGCGCTTGAGGTCCGTCGCGATCGCGAAGTTCGTGAAAGAAGTACTCGAAAAGGGGGACGATCTCCCAAGGTCGTTGGCCGAGGCTCCGGTTCGGCTGAACGTCGAGTTCGTGTCGGTGAACCCGAACGGCCCGATCACCGTGGGCTCCGGAAGGGGCGCAGCGTTCGGCTCGACCCTCTGCAACGTGTTGGAGGCGGCGGGCCACAAGGTTCACCGGGAGTATTACATCAACGACGGCACGAACAGCGAGCAGATGAGGCTGTTTGCGGAGAGTGTGCGGGCGATTCTCCTGGGTCGGTCTATTCCAGAAGGAGGGTATCGGGGGGACTATGTTGCCCACATAGCTGAGCGAGTAAACCGTCAGATCGACGGCGTCGAAAAGTCTATCGATAGACTTAAATGGAGGCTGTCGAATATGGGAACGGTGGTGAGACAGGCCTACATAGAGTCTGAGCAGGAACGAATTACGTTTGAGACCCAACGGCTGTTGTCAGCACTCGGGCCAATCCTGCACTTGCGTGCCAACAGTCAGAGCAACGAGCAAATCGTTGAGCGGCTGGGCTGGGAACTGCAAGTCCTTGCAGGAAACGCAGCTTTCAACGAACAGGCGGACGACCTCGCCGCATTCGGCGTCACCTTCGACACCTGGTTCTCCGAACAGTACCTCCACGACTCCGGCAAGGTTCAAGAGTGCATCGAAGCCCTCATCGCCAAGGGAGCGGCGGACACCGAACCCTACCAACTCGAAGTCATCAAGAAAAAGGGCGAACCCGACGAAGTCAAGAGGAATGAGCAGCCCATCGAGGAGGACGGCGACGAATCGCCGCACATCGAGCAGCCGGACCCCAAACCCTCACCCCCAACCCCCTCTCCCTCTTCGCCCGGCGGCGAAAAAGGCGAGGGGGCTCTTGCGACCCTCTGGCTCCGCTCCACCAAGTTCGCCGACGACAAGGACCGCGTCCTGCGGCGCAAGGACGGCCGCTGGACCTACATCGCCAGCGACGTCGCCTATCATAAGGACAAGTTCAACCGGGGCTCTGCGCCCGGCGAAAAAGGTAGTGTGGCCCCGGCCGACAAGCTCCTCACCATCCTCGGCCCAGATCACCACGGCTACATCGGAAGGCTGAGGGCGGTCGTGGCGGCTCTGCTGGAGGAGCAGGGAGAGGCGGCCGGAGGCGATGCGACGCAACCTCTTTCCGAGTCCGAGGCGCTCCTCTACCGCGACCCCGCCGAGCGCGACGCATGTCTGGCTGCCCTCGAAGAAGCCAGGAAGAAACTCGAAGTCGTCATCTTCCAGATCGTGCGCTTCGTCAAAGACGGCAAGCCCGCGCCGATGCGCAAGCGGGACGGCAACATCTACTCGCTCAAGGACCTGATGCTGGAGATTGGCAAGAACGCTGCTCCCGCTGCCAAGGAGAGCGAGCAACTCCGAATCGGCAAGGACGTCGCCCGGTTCTTCTATCTCATGCGCTCGCACGACACCCACATGGACTTCGACCTCGACCTAGCCGAAAAGCAGTCCGACGAGAACCCGGTCTATTACGTTCAGTACGCCCACGCTCGCATCTGCTCGGTGCTGCGAAAGGCCGAGGAAACCGGCCTGGGCGCCCCCGGACCCCACGACCCGTTCGACCCTGCCTTGCTCGCCGAGCCGAAAGAGCTCGCCCTGATCAAGAAGGTCTGCGACCTGCCGTTCGAGGTGCGGCGATGCGCCGAGGACTACGGCGTGCACCGTCTGACGAGCTATGCGACCGAGCTCGCGCGGGCTTACCACGCCTTCTACGATAGCTGCCGGGTGCTCCAACCGGAAAACCTTCCGCTCACGAGGGCCCGCCTCGCGCTCTGCCAAGCCGCCGCGATCGGGCTGCGCTCCACCCTCGGACTCCTCGGAATCTCAGCGCCCGAACGCATGTGACGGCATTTCGCCGAACCGATCCGCCCTTCGAAACGACAGAATCACTGAGGGAGAACGATGAGACTCGCGCTTGCGATCTTGCTTGCGTTGCCCGTCTTTGGAGCGGCGCAAGAGCTATGGCACTTCGGTTCGCCGAACCTGATTTACGGCATCTACCGCAAAAAGTGGCACGACGCCGTGTACTTCGATGAGGTCAGGATCGGGCACATCGACACCACGGTCAAGGACACCCAGTGGAACGGGATTCCCTGCAAGCTCTACACCTCAAATTCGTTTTTCAGCCCCAAAGAGGGGATGCCCGCGATCCCCACCGCCCGCATCACCAAGTCCTACATCGGTGCCGACGGGAAGGTGCTGCGGGTCGAAACCAGCTACAGCGACTGGCAAAAGAGCGTGATCGTCGTCGCCGACTTCAAGGTCGACGAGATCGAACTGTTCGTCCGGGACAAGAACGGGGAGCGCCGGAGCACGCTCAACCCCGCCGGTGGGACGGGCACCTTCCGTAACCCGTTTCTCGCGCTCATCGCCGAAATGGAAAAGGACCGCAAGGACGTCAAGTTTCAGCTAATCGACCCCGCGAGCGGCGGCTTGATCTCCTACACGGCGCGGGCGGTCGGGAAGTTCAACGGCACGATCTCGAACGAGAAGTTCCAGGGGGCGATCGTCGAACTCAACGGTCCGCTCGGAAGGGACAAGGTGTGGATCACCGACAAGGGCATGATGATCAAGGTCGAGCTTCACGACGGGGCGGTCGTCAACGCTCAAGATTTTCCCTTCAAGATCGATGGCTAGTCCAGTTTGCGGCGACGAAGCTGAGAATCCTCGCGTATTCTGAGTGAAGATGGTTCTCCGAGGACTGATTGGACTGACGCTGGGCGCGCTCGCGGGGCTGGTGTATTCGCAGGTGATGGCTTCCTGCGGCTCGACGTGAGTGAGCGCGAAAAATCCGGCGGTGCCGGTGATCGTTCTTGCCGCGGTGGGCCTCTTCGCCGCCCTTTCGGGGAAGCCCTGACCTCCGCAATGGCCCCGCTGGCGGTCTACGTCCACACCCCCTTCTGCCCGACCAAGTGCGGATACTGCGACTTCAATAGCTTTGCGATGTCGGGGCCGATTCAGGGCCGCGTGAGTTCGGCAATCGAGCGCGAGATCGCCGCATCCCCTACGCGAGGGACCCCGGCGAAATCGATCTTCTTCGGCGGAGGAACCCCCACGTATCTCTCCGCCTTGCACTTGACCTCGCTGCTCCGGGCCACGCTCGCGGCGCACCCGCCCACCGACGAGTGTGAGATCACCTCAGAGGCCAACCCCGGAACCGCCGATGCCGACAAGTTCGCCGCGATGCGGGGAGCGGGGTTCAACCGCCTGAGCCTGGGCGCGCAGAGCTTTCGCGACGACGACTTGGCGCGATTGGGGAGGGTGCATCGGGCTTCCGAGATCGAGCGGGCGGTGACGTTGGCCCGCGATGCGGGGTTTCAGAACCTCAACCTCGACCTCATGTTCGCTCTGCCGGGCCAGACCGTCGCCGATTGGAGGTCGAACCTCGAACGGGCGTTCGAACTCGGCACGGAGCACTTGAGCCTCTACTGCCTTACGCTCGAACCGAACACCCCCTTCTCCAAGGAGCACCGCGCCGGGCGTCTTACGCTCCCAGAGGAGGAGCATCAGGTCGAAATGTACGATCTCGCGGTCGATCTGGCTTCCGAAGCGGGATACCTCCAGTACGAGATCAGCAACTTTGCCAGGCCGGGATTCGAGTGCAGGCACAACCTCGCCTATTGGCGCTGCGAGCAGTACGCCGGATATGGCCCAGGCGCCGTCGGGAGGCTCGGCCTTCCGCAAGGGCCCACCCGTTACACCAACCTCAAGCACCCGCGAGCCTATGCGGAGGCGGTCGAGCGCGGCGAGCGGCTCTGGTGCGAGAGCGAGGCGCTCACCGAGGAGAACCTCCGCATGGAGAAGATTCTGCTCGGGCTCAGACTCGACGAGGGCCTGGACTCTCAGGGCCTCGACCTCTCGGAGGAGGCGCTCAGGTCGCTGGAAGAGCGGGCCTGGATTCGCCGGACCGAGGGCCAGATTCAGTTGACGCGCGCGGGAAAGCACTTCTGCAACGAAGTGGCGCTCGCCCTCTGCTGACCGAGCCTTTCTCGGCGGCACCCAGCACAGTAAACTGCCCCCATGCCCCTTCGCATGTGGATGCTGGACCTTGCACGAGAGCAGTCCCCCAGCCTCGATCACCTTCGTAAGTACCTTCGCCTCACCCAGGAATCTGGCTTCGACGCCCTCGGCCTTTACTTCGAATCCCGATTCGCGCACCCGGCCACCCCTTTTGCCCACGGGGTGGGGTGCGTCACTCCCGACGCCGTCCGCGCTCTGCAGGCCGAGTTCCCTTCGGTCGGAATCGTGCCCTTTCTCAACCTGCTCGGGCATTGCGAACAGCTTCTCTACACCGAAGAAGGCAAGCGGTATCGCGAGGAGCTTCTCAAAGGCATGCAGGCCTGCCCGACGAACGAGGAGTTCCGCGAGCTTTGCCGGCGGAAGGTCGCCGACACGCTGGCCGTGTTTTCTTCCCAGGTCATCCACATCGGCGGCGACGAGACCTGGCAGTTGGGAAGCTGCGATGCGTGCCGGCGGCGGCTAGAGGAGGGCGGGAAGGCGAGGATATACGGCGAGCATTTCGGCCCCCTCGCCCAGCAGGTCCTCGACGCGGGCCGCACGCCTGCGGTCTGGGGCGATATGTTTGAGCAGCACCCCGAAGCGCTCGAGTACATCCCTCAAGGGACCCTGATTTTCGACTGGAAGTACTTCTCCGGCTGCGCCGATTCGACCCGAAGATTCCAGGATGCGGGGTTCGAAGTCGTAGGATGCCCCGCCCTGCATACGTACAACGCGGCGTGGCTCCACGTGGACAAGTCGGAAGAGAACGTCAGGCAGGTGGCGGCCGACTGCCGGGACCTCGGGGCCCACGGCGTTTGCGTGACGACCTGGGAATGCGGGCTATTGGGGGCGTACGACACCCTGTTTCCCGCAATCCGCGCCTCCGCCACGCTTTGCCACGACCCCGACGCTCCCGAGGGGGCCTTTCTCAGGGCGTACCTCGAGGAATCAGAGCGGCACGAGGAGTGGGCCCGGCTTCTGGGGGTCGAACTCGAGGAGTGCAGGGGCGTCTTCGGGTTTTCCGGGCACAGAAACAAGCTCAAATGCCGGCTCCTGCTCTACAGCGACCCCTTTCTGGCCTGGATGCACCACGCCAACGAGCTCATGGGCGAGACGGGCGAAAGGGCGCTAGGCGTCGCGGCGCGGGCGGAGGCGATCGCGCCCGACGACGCCACGCGGGGAGTCGCCGAGTTCGTGCGCCTCGCGATCGAGTTTGTAAGGAGCGCCGAGCTCGCCCGCCGAGCCTATGCTGCCGGAAGGGTCGGAGACTGCCTGAAGCGCCTTGCCGATTGCCGAGCCGTTTTCGACCCGATGGAAAGAATCGCCACACGGACCCACGCCCGAATCGGGGGCTCCCTTGCGGATATCGAGCGCTGCCGGATCGCGCGCGAGAAGGTGGAGACCGTCATGCGGCGTGTCAAGCAGTACGGAGACGGATCGCTGGGTTACCTGCCGGCGTTCGAGGTCCTCACTCACCCCCGCTTCGTCCCTCACGACCAGGCGTGTTGGTGGCTCATCAACTCGTGGGGCGCGGAGTAGTCGGCCCCAGCGGAAACGGCGGGGAGCTACCCCGGATCCCGAGCCGCGAGCGGACGGGTTAGGGGGCGCTTGAACGAGCAGCAAATCGCCACGGCCAGCGCGTCGGCGGCGTCGTCCGGCTTGGGCGCTTCCTTCAGGCCGAGCAGCTTCGCCACCATGAATTGCACCTGCTTTTTCTCCGCCGCGCCAAAGCCCACCACCGATTGCTTCACCTCGGGCGGCGAAAACTCGCTGACCTCGATTCCCCGCTCGCTCGCCGCCAGCAGCACCACGCCCACCGCCTTCGCCACGTCGAACGCCGTGGTCTTGTTGGCCGCGAAGATCAGCTTCTCGACCGCCAACACATCGGGCTGGTGCTCCGCGATCAAGCGTTCGATCTCGGCGTGAATGACCTTCAGCCGCTCGGCCAACCCGATCCGAGGGGTCTGGATCGTTCCGCTCGCAAGGTGCCGAAGGGTCGAACCCGTCTTGAGGATGCAGCCAAACCCCATTCTTTCGTACCCAGGGTCGATGCCGAGGATCACCATGGGTCAGGTCCTTTTGAACTTGCGGAGCAGGTCGGCGATGCTGAGGGTGATCGTGATCGGCCGTCCGTGAGGGCACAGGTAGGGATTTTCCGTGGTCGCCAGGTCGAGAAGCAGCTTCTCCATCTCCGCAAGGCTCAAACTGTCGCCCGCTTTCACCGCCATTCGGCACGCGCTCATGATCCACACTTGCTCCCGGCTGGGCGTGGGGCGAGTCGCGTCGGGGGACTCGGCGAGTTCCTCAGCGAGGTCGCGGAGAACCCTCAGGGCGTTCTTCCTTCGCAAGGCCGCCGGAACCGCCCGCACGAGGAACGAATCCCCCCCGAAAGGCTCGATCTCGAACCCGACCGACCGAATATCCTCGATGCGCTCGGTGAGGGCGAACGACGCCCGGCGATCCAGTTCGAGCGTCTCTGGCGTCAAGAGACCCTGTTTCTCAATCGAAGACGGCCCCTTCAGACCGCAAAGGTATTCATACAAGACCCGTTCGTGGGCAACGTGCTGGTCCACGATGACGAGGCCATGCCGGCACTCGGCGATGATGAAGGTGTCCATCGCCTGGCCGATCACACGCAGGTCCTCCAAAAGGTGGCCAAAGGGAAGTTGGGAACCCGCCAGCGCCCCCGGAACCCCCTCCCCAAGGCCCACAAACGGGTCGGGCGACTCGGGGGCTCGCGCATCGAGCTCGGCGGAGGACACCGAATCTCCCGAAGCGCTCGTGGACGATGGGACGCTGGGCAGGGGCATTTGAGACCGAATCGCCGCATCGAAGAGCCGAGCCTCCGCCTCAGACCATCCCCCTAAGCCCCGTCCCGCGTAGCTTCCAGCAGGAGCTTCGGGAGCGCGAGACGAAGCCAGCGCCTCGTTCACCGTGGCGATCGTGGCCGCGCTTGGAATCATCCCATGGAGCATCAGGCCGTCCCGAATCGCGTGGTACACCGAGTCGAAGGCTTGGCCCTCTTGCTGAAAGCGGATTTCCGTCTTGGTCGGCGAGACGTTCACGTCGATTCGGCTGGGGTCGACGTCGAGGTTGAGCAGTACGACCGGAAATCTGCGATCGGGCGCGAGCGAGCGGTACGCCTGATCCACAGCCGCCGTCAGCGTTCGCGTCTTCACCGGGCGCGAGTTCACAGCGACGTACTGAAACGCCCTCGTGCTCTTCGTGAGGTGGGGCGGGCTGACGAACCCCCGTACTCGCACGCCCGCAACGTCCGCTTCGATTTCAGCCAGGCCCTTGGCCAGCTCACGGCCCCAAACCGAGCCGATCGTCGTGAGGAGATCGCCGGAGCCCTCCGTCGTAAGCACCGTGCGCCCGTCATGAGTCAGCGTGAACCGCACATCTGGGTAGGCGAGCGCAAGGCGAGACACCACTTCGGTGCATGCGTTCAGTTCGGTCGCAGGCGAACGCAAGAACTTTAGGCGGGCAGGGGTGTTGAAGAAGAGGTCGTCCACCACGACTTCGGTTCCCTTCGGCCCAGGTTCCGGCCCCTCGTGCCTCAGCCTGGGGCCTTCGTACTCGACCCGATACCTCAGGCCCCCTTCCGCCCCCGACGAGAGGCTAAAACGCGTCACCGACAGGATCGAAGGCAAGGCCTCGCCCCGGAACCCCAGAGTCCGGACGCTCCACAAGTCCGCCGAGCGGGAGAGCTTCGAGGTCGCGTGCCGCTGGACGGCCAGCCTCACTTCATCCGGCCCCATTCCGGCCCCGTCGTCGCGAACCGCGATTCTCTTCGTGCCAGCTCCGTGGATCTCGACTTCGATGCGCCGCGCTCCGGCATCCAAAGCGTTCTCGCAAAGCTCCTTCACCACCGAAGCCGGACGCTCGACGACTTCGCCCGCGGCGATCTGGTCGATCGTGGCGGAGTCGAGCAGGCGAATTCGGGGCGAGGAAGCTGCCGTGGGCATGTGTATTCAGTCAGACGACGCCGATATACGGATTGTAGCCCCGTTTCTCCGCCGCTTTCGGTGGAAAACCCACTTGGGTTTCTGGCCGCAAGGGTGGAATAAACAGGGTAGGTCGTCGGGTTCGATCGCGACGCGAGAATAGGGGCAAAAAGGGCGGAATGTTTACGTTTATCGGCATCGCGATCGTGCTCGTGGCCACGATCGTAGGCTACGTGATGCACGACGGCAACATCGGCGTGCTGATCCAGATCAACGAGTTCGTGATCTTGATCGGCGCGGCGGTGGGCTCGCTGATCGCCGCCAACGGCATGGAGGGGTTCAAGCGCGTCATCAAGGCCGTGATGAGCCTCCTCAAACCCGATCCCTACACGAAAACCGCGTACATCGATCTTCTCAAGATGATGTACCAGCTCTTCAACGTCGCCCGGAAGGAGGGACTGCTCGGACTGGAGCCCCACATCGAGCGCCCCGAGGACAGCGACATCATCAAGAAGTACCCCACCTTCCTCGCCAACCACCACGCGGTCGCCTTCCTCGCCGACACCATGAAGGTCATCCTGACCGGCGCTGTCGGACCCCACGACCTCTCCGAGATGATGGAGATCGACCTGGAGACGGCCCACCAAGAGGAGCACAGGAACGTCACCGCGATTCAGACGGTCGGCGACGCCATGCCGGGGTTCGGCATCGTGGCCGCCGTACTCGGCGTCATCATTACGATGGGCAAGATCGGAGGGGAGGCCGCAGCCATCGGCCAATCGGTCGCCGCCGCGCTTGTGGGAACGTTCCTCGGGATTCTGCTCGCGTACGGCGTGTTCGGACCGATGGCCAACGCGCTCGACCTCAGGTTCAAGTCGGAGGGGCAATACCTCAACTGCATTCGCTACGCCCTGTTCAGCTTCGCGAGGGGAGAATCACCCATCACCTGCGTCGAGTTCGCCCGCCGCAATATCGATCCCCGCGTGCGCCCTGGCTTCGTCGAGATGGAGACCTCGGTCAAGGAAAAGGCGGCGTAAACCGTGGCCGATACCCCCATCATCGTCAAGAAGAAGAAGCAGGAGGCCCACGCCCACCACGGCGGCTCGTGGAAGGTCGCCTACGCCGACTTCGTCACCGCGATGATGGCGTTCTTCATGGTGATGTGGATCATGGGAATGGACGCCGAGACGAGGTCGATGGTGCAGGGGTACTTCAACGACCCACTTGGGTTTGTAAAAAACCCGCCCAAGAGCCAGAGCCCGTTCACGCTTCCCGGCTCCCCCGCGCCCAAGCCCGGCCAAGCCAAGCGCCACGGCCCCGACGTGATGGAGTCCGAGACCTTTGCGCTCAAACAACTCGAAGCTCAGATTTCGGAGTCTCTCAAGGGAGACGATAGGCTGCAAGAACTCGCCACGCACGTCGAGTTGAAGATCACCCCGGAGGGCCTTCAAATCGAGTTCATCGAGGCCGCGGGCGACGTGTTCTTCGAAACCGGCAGAGACATCATCCGCCCCAAGGCGATGGAGCTCATTCGAACGGTGGGCCCGATCCTCGCCCAGTCGAACCGGACCCTAGTCATCGAAGGCCACACCGACGCGGCGCAGTACGCAGGCCTCAACTACACGAACCTCGAGCTGAGCACGGACCGGGCGTCGGCCCTGCGCAAGGCGCTCTCAAGCTCCGGCGTCGCCCTCGATCAATTCCAGGAAGTCAGGGGTTTTGCCGACACGAAGCTGCGCGTCCCTGAAGACCCGCTGCACTACTCCAACCGGCGCGTGACGGTCCTTCTGCCCTTTGCGGCCGACGCCGACTGGGCCAAGCCCTTGCCCAAGACGCAACTCAAAGCCGGCCTCGAAGCCAAGTTTCGCGACCCCGTCTCGCTCGCCCCGAACCTCCGCGATAAGGTCACCGAAGGGCGCTTGCCTTAAAGCCCCAAGTCCATGTCCGAACTGTGGCCGGGAAACAGCTTCGCTCCGGGATCGAGGTACGTCTTGGCGACGCAAACGGCGGTAACGGCCTCGCCGACTCCCGTGGCGATCAGCTTGAGCTTGTTCTCATACGCGCAAACGTCGCCGACCGCGAACACGCCCTTTCGGCACGTCTCGAAGGTCGTGGGATGAACCTCGATCTGGTTCCGCGTGATCCCCAGGCCCCAATCCTTGAGCGGCCCCAGCGAGGACTTGAATCCGATCGTCACCACCAAGGCGTCGACAGGGAGAATCTCCCTTTCTCCCGTTTGAGAGTTCTCCATCTCGATCTCTTGAATCCGCTCCTCCCCTCGCAGCGCTTGGACCGTGCGCCACAGCTTCATCTCGACTCCGCTTTCCCGAACGCGCCTGACCGACTCTTCGTGGGCTCGGAACTGGTCGCGCCGGTGGATGAGGGTCACGGAGCGGGCCACCGGATGGAGGTGGAGGCACCAGTCGAACGCGCTGTCGCCGCCCCCCACGATCGCCACGCGCTTGTCGCGAAAGTCCTCGGTGCGCCTGACCCCATACGAAAGCCCGCGTCCTTCAAACTCCCCCTCGCGGTCGACTCCGAGCTTCGTGGGGCTGAACGCCCCCGCCCCCGCTGAAACGATCACCGTCCGGGTGGGCCAGCGCCTTCCGTCCTGCGTCTCGATCGCGTATCCCTCCGACTCCTCGTGGAGGGTTTCCGCAGTCACCCCTAAGACGATCTCAGGGGAAAACGCGCTCCCTTGGGCGATCATTTCGGAGGCGAGGTCCTTCGCCAAGATCTTCGGAAACCCCGGCATATCGTAGACGTACTTTTCGGGGTACAGCGCGACGAGTTGCCCGCCAAGCTCTTCGAGGCTGTCGAGGATCCGAACGCTCATCCCTCTCATGCCCGCGTAAAAGGCCGCGAACAGTCCCACCGGCCCGCCGCCCACAATCGTCACATCCACCCGACGCATGGCTTCGATTGTAGACGGTAGCCAACGTGCGGGGCTGGGGGCCCATCTTAGTGGATACTGAGAGTTATTGAAACGATACGCCAGAGGGACCGGGGCCAGTAGCGGAGGCTCTTTTCGCTCGAAGGGGGCGACCTGCCTCCTTCGATGGATCCTGCTGGCGCTGGGACTTGCCCTGAGCGGAATCTTGGGGGCTCAGGGGCAGCCACCGACAGCGCCAGTCTTCCGAACCGTCACCGTTGGCGTCAACAAGGACTACCCTCCGTTCGAATACCTGGACTCAACTGGCGAGGTTGCTGGATGGGATGTAGAAATGTTTCGGGAAGCTGCCCGCATCGCTGGGATCAAGGCCCAGTTCGTACACGGGTCGTGGGCGGAAATCCGCGAGCAGTTTGAGAGGGGTGAAATAGATGCGCTGGCGGGAATGTTGTGGTCCGAAGAGCGCGCAAAGAGCGTCGAATTCACGCGTGCGCATATGGACGTTTTGTACGGAATCTATGTACGGGGTCTGGACTCGGGCGCGGCACTGGAGGACTTCAAGGGGCGCAAGATACTCGTCGAAGAAAGGAGTCTCGTTCACGAGGAGATGGTCCGTCTCGGCTATGCGGACGATCTGATTCCGGTAGAAAGCGAGCCAGAGACCCTCCGCCGACTCGCCCAGGGGGAGGGAGATTGCGCGATCGCCCCCCTGCTGATCGGCAATGAATGGAATAGCCATCGAGAGCCCCTCGATGTCACCCCTAGTCGGGCCTTGCTTTTCCGAGGACGCCTCTGCTTTGCTGTGCGAAAAGGCGACACGGAACTTGCCCGCGCGCTTGACCTGGCGCTAGGGAAAATACTGACCTCGGGCCAATACGACCGGCTGTGGGGCTCAGTCTTCCCCAAGAAGAACACCGCGTCTACAGCGACCCCTCCCCTGGCCTACTGGCTTCTGCTCCCCGTCGGTGGCGCGCTCCTCGTCGCGGCGGCCTGGTACTACACCATCCGGCGGCAGGTGGTCAAGAAGACCCTCTTCATCAAGGAAGAGCTCCAACGGAGCGAGGCCATGCGCGAGGCCCTCGCCAACTCGGAACTGCTCTATCGGAGCGCCATCGAAGCCACCAAAGGCGTGCCGTACCGCTTGAGATACGACAACCCCGACGATCCCACCGGCCGCGAAGGGCACTATGAGTTCTTGGGGGAGGGGATCGAAGCGCTCGTGGGCGTTCCCGCTTCCCAGCTCGACTGGAACACGATGGGGACGATCGCCCATTACACCTACGACGGGGGTCAAACCACGCAGGAAGAGCTTCAGTCGAGGGCCAAACTCTACCGAACGGGCAAGCTTCCGCGCTGGCACGGGGAGTTCGCCGTTCGCCACCCCGACGGAACGGTTCGTTGGTTGCAGGACGACGCTATTCCCGTTCTGGATGAATCTGCGCAAAGGGTCATTGGCTCGCTGGGCATCCTCCATGATATCACCGAGCGGAAAGAGTCGGAAAGGCGGATTCGCTCGCTGAACTCCGAACTCGAGGCGCGGGTCCGCGAGCGCACGAGCGACTTGCAGCGAACCGTGAGCGACCTCGAGTCGTTTACCTACACCGTTGCCCACGACCTCCGCGAGCCGATCCGCGCCATCAGCCTCCTTGCCGGCCTCATCAAGGAGGACAGTTCGACCCAGGTCGAGCCCATGACGATCGACTCTCTCGACCGCATCGAGCAGTCCGCCCAGCGCCTTTCGAGGTTGGTCGACGGGATGTTGAAGCTGTCCAGGGTCTCGCGAACCGAGATCACCAAGGAGGACGTGAACTTGTCGGCGATCGCCGAGGACGTCGCCGCCCACCTGATGGCCCTCAGGCCGTACCGAGACCTCCGATTCCGAATCGAGCCCGACGTCCTTGCGCACGGCGACCCGGACCTCCTGAGATCGCTCATCGAGAACCTGCTCTCCAACGCGGCCAAGTTTTCGTGCCAGGTGGACCAGCCGCTGATCGAATTCGGCGCCACCGAGTCGAAGGGTCGCAGGGTGTACTTCGTCAAGGACAACGGCGTGGGGTTCGACCCTCGCTACGCCGACAAGCTCTTCCGGCCGTTCGAACGGCTCCACGATTCGTCGGACTTTCCCGGATCTGGGGTGGGCCTCGCCACGGTGCAACGGGTCGTCGAGAGGCATGGCGGGACGGTGTGGGCGTCTTCCGGAAGCGGCGAGGGGGCGACGTTCTTCTTCGAGTTGGGGTCCGACGACAACCAGGCGACGCCCCCCAGTCCGTTAGAATAAGCCATGCACACTACCAGACCGAGGCTCACGCCGTGTCGCTGAAGATTCGCCCCAAGCCGCCTGGGCAAATCACGATCGTGTGTGGCAGCATGTTCGCCGGAAAGTCCGAAGAACTGATCCGCTTGGCGCGAAGGGCTCTGTATGCGAAGAAGAAGGTGCAGGTGTTCAAGCCGCTGATCGACTCTCGTTTCCATGAAACCATGGTCGTCACGCACATGGGAGTTCGGCACGAGGCGATCCCCGTGGCTTCCGTGGCCGACCTGGAATCAAAGATCGACCCGGACACCCAGGTGGTTTGCGTTGAGGAGGCCCAGTTCTTCGACTTTTCGCTGATCGATCTGGCCGTCGACCTCGCCGACAACGGCCGCGAGGTGATCTGCGCCGGTCTCGACCAAGATTTTCGGCGCAAGCCGTTTGGTCCGATGCCCCACCTAATGGCGGTGGCAGACGAGGTGATCAAACTTCGCGCCATTTGCGTCGAATGCGGCGCGACGGCGAGCCACACCTACCGGCAGATCGAAGGCAAGCCGGCTCATACGGACGATCCCATCATCCTCGTGGGCGCCACCGAGCGATATGAAGCCCGTTGCCGGCGGTGTTTCAAACTGAGAGGCGAGCGCCCGCGGTCCTCCAAGCATCGAGGTTGGGCGCAAGCCAAACGGGTCCTGCCTAAAGAATCCGGCTGAGGTCGATCGTCATGTCCACCGCCCCGCCCGCTTGCTCGATGGGCGCGTTCTTCAAGTCGGCAGAGAGCTTAACTAAGGTTCCGTCAACGACATTGATCCAGAATTTGCCCGTTGCGGTCGCTGGCGAATCCCCGCCGACTTCGGCGAACTTATAGCCGACGACCATCGTTTGGGCCGAGCCCAAGTTGGTCCGTTCGAGCACCTCGTACTCGGACTTGGCTTCTCGCTGGCCGGTTTTCGGGTCGGCCTTGAAGTCATGCGACCAGCGATCCCCGACTTTGAGCGGGGTCCCGGGCAGAATCAAAGCGGTCATGTTGCCTCTGCGGCTGTCGTCCGGGCTCCGCGTCGCGCTTCGCACTTCGAGCTGTTCGCCGGTCGCCTTGACCCTGCTCACGACGACCGCGTTGTCTTCGTTGGTGGGAAGCGCCTGTCCGTTAAGAAGCAGCCGAACGTCCGACTGGGTGGACTCGACCGTAATCACGCCCTTCTCGTCGACTTCGAGCACCCGTTCCGTGTTGACGGCCGTAAACACCACGCTCGCGCCGGGGGCTTCGATCTTGACCTTAAGCGCAAATTGCAGCACGTCGCCTTTCTTGGCGACCCGGAGCAGGGTTGCGGAGTCCTGAGCCCCCGCAGCCATCGCAAAAAGGGCCATCATTCCGGCCAGCCAGCGCCAACGTTTCGTTCTCATAAGCTCTTCAAGTCTCTCGGCTTGTTATTGTACTTGACGCGCACCTCGGCAAGACTCGCCTTAGGGGCGGTACGATGGTCCCTCGAACATGGGTCAAGCCGCTCTGACTTTTGATTGCGCCGGGACGCTGATCGCGGTTCGCTGGGAGCCCGCGAAGTTCGCGGTCGAGTGCGCCGAAGAGGCGGGCGCGCGCTTCCCGTCGGTCACCCACGCCCAAGACGCCTATTCCCGGCTCCTGAACTCGCGATGGAGCAAGTATCAAGAGCTGAACCTCCTGCGCGACCGCGCGACGTGCGATCGATTCTGGGCCGAACTCACGCGCGATTGGCTCGAAGAGGTCGGCGAGAGTTCGGGGCGCCTGAACGAGATTCTGGAGATTGCCCGGTCGCGGCTGTACGGAGACCGGTGCGACCAGTTCTCTTTGTTCGAAGACTCGCTAGGGGCGCTCGACTGGGCCAAACGCCAAGGCTTCCGGCTGGCGGCCCTCAGCAATTGGGACTATTCGCTCCATCTGGTGATCGATCGACTCGGTATCCGAGAGTACTTCGATGAAGTGGTCGCCTCGTTGGAGGAGGGCGTAGAAAAGCCCGACCCGCGGCTGTTTCAGATTGCATTGGACCGGCTTGGCGTGGCGGCGGCAGAGGCGACCCACATCGGGGACGACCGAATCGATGATTGGACCGGGGCGAGGGGCGCCGGACTCCGCGCGGTTCTCCTCGATCGTTCGGGGGGCGGTGGGGATCACGCGATCTCCAGTCTGCGGGAACTCCCGGAGGCTCTGGGATGCAGGACCTGAGTTTGTACGACTACGAATTGCCCGAGGATCGAATCGCGCAGACTCCCCTTGAGCCGCGAGACGCAGCCAAACTGCTCTGGCTTTCCCGCAAGACAGGCGAGATTCGGCACAAGAGGTTCTCCGATCTGCAGGACCTGCTCGAAGAAGGCGACCTCCTGGTGTTGAACGACACACGGGTGACGGCCCTCCGGCTGAAAGGTAGGCGAGAGACGGGCGGAGGAGTCGAGCTACTCTTGCTCAGGGCGCTCGAAGGGAAGAAGTATGTCGCTCTGTGCAAGCCCGCCAAGCGATTAAGGGCGGGCACAGAGATCGAACTCAGTGAGACTCTAACCGCCACGGTCCTCGACGATGGGGGACAGGGCCTGAAGACGCTGCAACTCCGATGTTCGAACAACTTGGAGGAGGAGCTGAGCCGAGTCGGACGAGTCCCCCTTCCGCCCTACATACACTCGAGTCTTCCCGACGCCGAGAGATATCAGACGGTCTTCGCAAGGTCGCCGGGAAGCAGCGCCGCCCCCACCGCCGCGCTCCACTTCACCTCCCAACTCCTCGATCGGTTGCGGTGCAAGGGCGTGCATACCGCCTTCGTGAGCCTCGACATCGGCCTTGACACGTTCCGACCGATCCAGTCGGAGCAGGTCGAGGACCACTTGATGCACGGGGAGCTTTGCCGCCTTCCTGAAGAAACGGCCGCTGCGATCCACGGAAGCCGGGGAAGGATCGTTGCCGTTGGCACGACCGCAGTGCGAACTCTCGAATCGTTCGCGGTGGGTCCGAAACAGGTCGATTCTGGGGAGAAAGAGACCCGGCTTTTCATCCGACCGCCCTACAACTTCCAGATCGTCGACGGAATGATCACGAATTTTCACCTGCCCCGAACCTCCATGCTGTTGATGGTCGCGGCGTTCGCGAGCCGGGAGCGGTTGATGCGCGCCTATGCCGAAGCGCTCTGCACGGATTACCGGTTTCTTAGCTTTGGCGATGCGATGCTGGCCCTGTAACCGGTCTTTTTGCGGTCAGGACGGGCAATCGACAGACTTCTCAAAGTAGACTTAGCTCAAACCTACTGAAGAGGACAACTGATTGAAGCAGAAAGATTTTGACCCGATGAAATACATCGAAGATGCTTTCCTCGACAAGTCCGGCGAGAAGCGCGCGGCGAACGGTTCCAGTGGGCAAGAGGTAGACATTCCTTCGATTTCCGACTACCTCCAGGCCGCTCCGAGCGAAGGGACGTCGAAGGGCTCGGCATCGAAGCCGAAACAGCCCAACAAGAGGTTCCGCAAGACGGAATTAAGCGCCCCAAGGCCCCGGAAGACCAAGAAGCCCGTCAAGCCGACGGTCGTGGACGACGAACTCAAGGCGGTCTGGGAATCGCTCCCGAAGAACCTCCACTTCCTCTTGAGCTTCTTTGATGACTCCGTTACCGGCAACTACTATCGCGGCGAGTTCAAGGAGTCGAGGGAGACGCTGATTCGGCGACTTCTCGATCCCGAACTCAACCTCGAAGAGGCGAGCCGGCTCCTCGGCGTATGTCCCGCGACGGTTCGCAGGTACACGAATCGGGGTTGGCTCAGCCACCACCGCACCAAGGGCGGCCAGAGGCGGTTCCGACTCCGCGATATCGTGAGGTTCGTCGAAGAGCACGGCAGACTGCCGGAGGAGTAGGCCTTGCCCGAGCGAAGATTGCGGATCGCGGTCTTCTCCGATAGCGCGCTCCCCGTCCTCAACGGGGTCAGCATTAGCGTCGATACCATGATCCGCCAGCTTCGCGACCGTGGGCACAGCGTCCACCTCTATACCGCGTCGTCCAAGGGGTGCAAGGACAGCGATCCGAACACCTACCGCTTCCGCGCGATCGAAGTCCCTTGGACGAAGGGCTATTCGCTCGCGGTTCCGCCCTTTTATTGGATGCTGAAGAAGTTCCGGGCGAACGAATACGACCTGATTCACACGCACACCCCGTTCACCATCGGCTTCGTGGGGCTTAGGTGGGCGGAATCGCACGAGGTCCCGATCGTCGCGACGTATCACACGCTCTACGACCGATACGCCCATTACATCCCGCTGTTCCCCCGAAGGTACGTTAGGTTCAAGCTCGCCAAACACACCAGCTTCTATTACAACCGGGTGCGCCACGTGATCGTCCCGAGCCAAGCGGCCCAGAAATGGCTGCAAAGGCACTCGGTTACGAGCCCGATCACCGTCATCCCGACCGCCTCCGCGCAGCGGCGCATGATCGATCGAAGCGAGATTCGGCAGCGGCTGGGAATCGCGCCCGATCATAAGGTCCTGCTCTACGTCGGGCGAATCGCGAAGGAGAAAAACCTTCCGACTTTGCTTCAAATGGCAAGGCTCGTCATGCGTCAGGACCCGATCGTCCGCCTGGTGCTCGTGGGCGACGGGCCCTATCGCGAGGAGTGCATGAGGCTGGCGCGCGACCTCGCCGTCGGCGATCGGGTCCGCTTCGAGGGCTTTGTCCCACGGGACAAGGTGGACGAGTACTACGCCGCTTCGGATCTGTTCGTCTTCAGTTCGATCACCGAGACGCAAGGGCTGGTCGTTCAGGAGGCGATGGCCTACGGCCTCCCCGCCGTCGCAGTCACGGGTGGAGGAGCGAGCGAGTGCATCGAGTCGGGCGTCAACGGCATCGTCGTGCGCAACGATCCGGTCGAGTTCGCGGACGCGGTGCTTGAAGTGCTCGCCGACGAGCGGGCGCACTCCGAACTGTCGGCGAACGCGGCCAAGGCGGCTCGAACCACCTCCGCAACGGAGATGGCCGACCGCATTCTCGAAGTCTATCGGGGCGTGCTCTCGATCCCCGCGAAGGTCGCGCCAAGCGGGCAGGGCATTGTCCGCTGATCGCGAGTCTGCGGGGCGGCCCCTCGCAGCGTTTTTCGGCGCGCTCCTCTTTCTCGCCCTCCTTTCTCTGACCCTGTCTTACGTCGCAGTCCCTATCCGCTGGCTCGAGGTGGTGGGCCTGGGCGTCGCAGCGGTGTTCGTGGGCCTCCCGATCGCCGCCGTCTTCGCTGTGGGAATCTGGAGTTGGAGCCCGTCGAAAGCGGTGCTTTTCATCGTCGTCGGAGCCTTGGCCCATGCAGGGCCCCCGGTCCTCGCTCACCTCACGGGGAACGCGGGGGCTGCGCCCGCGATGTTCGCGCTCTCCCAAGTCGGGCTCATCGCTTGGACGACGGGTCTTGGCGCCCTTCTCGCCACCCTCCTCAGGGACAAGAACCTCTTGATCCCGGTCAGTCTTTTCCTTGCCGCGTTCGACATTTTCCTTGTCCTCACGCCGATGGGGTTCACCCGCCAGATCATCGAGCAAGCGCCAGAAACGCTCGCCAAGGTGGGGTGGGCGATTCCCGCGGCCAGTTCCGCTCCGACGGTGGGCCCCGTCACGCCGATGGCGCACATCGGCCCGGCCGACTTCGTGTTCGCAGCCATGTTCTCGGTAGCTCTTGTGAGGTTCGACCTCCGGCATCGCGCGACGATGATCTGGCTCGTGCCCGCCCTGATCGCTTACCTTGGGATCGTGTACTTCGTCGGCCCGTTGCCCGCGCTCGTGCCCATCGGAGTCTGCGTGCTCGCGGTCAACGCGCCCGAGTTCAAACTGTCAGCGCAGGAGTGGCTCGGAACTGCCCTCGTTGTCCTTATCGCCGGACTCCTCATTGGGTGGAGCGTGTGGCGAGGACGGCCATCTGGGCCTTCGAGCGGGGCGCCGAACCCAGCAGGCTCAGGATCGGCAGGCTCGCCTGAGCCAGCGATTCCAAATCCACCCCCGTAGGCATGCCCGAGCGCTCCAAGAAATAAACGAGGTCTTCGGTGGCGACGTTGCCTCCAGCGCCCGGAGCGTAGGGGCAACCTCCCAGCCCGCCCGCGCTGGAATCGAACGCTCGAAATCCAAGGTCGAGCGCGGCGGAAACGTTCGCGATCGCCGTTCCGCGAGTGTCATGGAAGTGCCAAGCCCACTTTTCGAGGGGAGCCACAACGAGCGCCAGCTTCCCCAAGGCTCGAACCTCCCCTGGCGCAGCAACCCCGATCGTGTCCCCTAGGCTCACCTCGTCGACCCCAAGTTCAAGGAGTCGCTCCGCGACCCAGATCGTCTTCGCGGGTTCGATTCGACCGGCACAAGGGCACTCGAAAGCCGTGCTTACGTACCCTCGAATCCACCCCGAAGGCGTGCTCTCTCGAAACACCCGCGCGACCTCGCCGAAGGCGTCGAGAGACTGATCCACGGTCATGTTGAGGTTGCGCTGGGTGAAAGCATCGCTCGCGGCCGTAAAGAGCGCGATCCTTTCGACCCCGAGCGCGAGGGCCCGCTCCAGGCCCTTCGCGTTGGGAACCAGCGCGGAGTACAGCGGCCCTTCGGGCAGGCCGGGCCACAGCGATTCAGCATCGCCCAGTTGGGGCACCCATTTCGGGGACACCCAACTGGTCGCCTCAATCTCTCTGAGCCCCGCCCGGTAGAGCCTTTCAATGAAGGCGAGCTTCTCCGAGGTGGGAATGGGCGTGCCTTCGTTCTGCAACCCGTCTCTGGGGCCGACCTCGACGATGCGGATCATAAGGCGACTTTACTCGAAGCCACGCCCCCACGCTGAGGACATCGGGGCCACAAAAAGAAAACGAGCCGCCGGAGCGAATCGGGCGGCTCGTCTGAGGGAGGGGAGGCAGGACCCTACGCCGAGTTCTTCTTTCGCGCTCGCCGGGCGGCGATGGCTCCGAAGCCCAGCAGCATTCCTGCGATCGAAGCAGGCTCAGGCACTGCGTAAAGGTGGACCGACTCCTCGTTGCCAACCGTGCTGATCACGTGGGCAACGCCAAGAATGTCGGCGTCCTGCGGGGTTCCTGTGAAGAAGTCCGATTCGTCCAGACCGGAACCCGTAAGGGTGAACACGCTCGAGTCCTGCGCCGGAATGCGGGTCGAGCCGCCCGTCTTGAACTCAATCTTAACGTCGAACGTAAGGCCCATCGGCGCGCCTTGCGTGTCGGCCGTCGCGCCCCAGTTGATCGAGTCCACGTGAGAATCTCCCGATCCGCCCCGAAGGGACGCCGGATAGGGGTCCACGTTGAGCCAGAGAGTCTTGACCGTCTGGGTTGTGCCTGAGGGAGCGTTGTTGAAAACGGTGACCGAAACTTCGTCGGGCGCCGAATCCGTGATCGTAACGGACAGCACGGGCACGCCTGCGGCTATGCCAGGGCCAGTGAGTACGTTCGTGGAGTAGAAGTCGATGGTCAGAGCGCTGCCCAAGGCAGAAAACGACGCCATCGCCGCGAAGGCCAGACCTTTCAAAGGCCACTTTGAACTAATCATTCCTATAATCTCCTTTTTGATTTCGCACCAACCTGGCCAATGGCTCAAGGGGCGAACAGAGTTACCAAACTACGACTGCATTATACATGCCAAGGGGCTACGCCGACGGCAAAGAGTGACGAAAAAAGACGCGATTCTTCGCAATCCCAGTAGAAACGCCAGCCCGATTCGCTGTCAGGAAGATTCGGCGGGGCGCGGCTCCACGAGCGCGAGAAGTTGCCCTTCGACCACTTGATCGCCCGTCGATACGGGCAGCGAGGTCACCGTGCCCGCAAAAGGCGCCTCGAAAGATTGCTGGGTTTTCATGGCCTCGAGGATCACCAGCTTATCTCCCCTCTCGACCGCCTGGCCCTCGACCGCGCGGACTTCCACGATGGACCCCGGCATCGGGGCATGAATTTCTCCGCTATGAGCCCGCTTCTCCGATTCGCCACCCGACGAGGGCCGACGCACTTCGAACTGCCTGCCACGGTAAGAAACCCACGTCACATCGCCCGCTCGAACGGCAAGCCCCGTGTGCGAGCCTTCGGGACTCCGTACGATCAGCCGCTCCCCCAGACGGGCGACCTCGAACCCCTCGGCCTGCAATTCGACTTCGGTCCCGTTCACGAGTCGCTTCAGACCGCACCTCGCCTGACGGTTTTCCCGACCCTGTAGCCTCGCGCAGCCTCCACCAACGATGCGAACAGCCTCCGATTCGCTTCGTGATCGCGGGAGCGTTCAGGGTGCCATTGCACGCCGAAGAACCAAGGGCGTTGACGGCTTTCGACCGCTTCGACCGTACCGTCGTCATGCCGCGCGACCACCTCAAGCCCCGGCGCGACCGCCCGGATCGACTGGTGATGGTAGCTCCGTCCTCGAATCTCTCCGCCGCCCACCGCCTCGCTCAACTTCGATTCAGGATCGGGGACGAGCGACTCCCAGGTGCCGCCGGAGTGGTTCCCGTGCCCCACTTCGTCCGGCAAGTGCTGGACGAGAGAGCCTCCCATCACCACGTTGAGGAATTGACAGCCGTAGCATATACCGAGAATGGGAAGTTCGGCGGGCGCGGCCCGAAAGATCCGCTCCTCCCATTCGAACCGCTCCGGGCGCTGCAGGATCGCTCGGGGATGATTGGGCTCGCCCCACCTGCAAGCGTCGATGTCGTCACCGCCGGGAATCACCCAGCCATCGATCCATTCCAGCAGCGGCTCGACCTCCGTTTGCGGCGTCAAGACGACGGGATTTCCTCCGGCTTCGCTGATGGCCTGCGAGTATTCCCAAGCGAGGTTCAGCTTCGGCGGGCCGTCGGGCCTCCTCGTGTCGAGAACGAGGTCCGTAGTGAGGGCGATGGTCGGCTTCATTTACGGAGTGATCAGGCTTGAGATCGTCTCCACGTTCGCCCTGACCCGGTTCAAGAAATCCGCCGCCCCGACCCCGTTGATCAACCGATGGTCGAAGGTCAGCGAGAGGTTCACCAATCGGCGCAGCTTGATTTCGTCCACGACGTCGTTGCAGAGGCCGTTATAAACCTCGCCGAGGAAGAGAGTCGCGATGCCAGGCGGGACCACGACCGGGACCGCGTCGCGGAGCCCGAAGGCTTGCATGTTGGTCAAGCTCAAAGTGACGGCCTCGTGCGCCTGGTCCTTGCCTCCTCGCGCCAGGTCGATCTTCTCCCGTGTTTGGTCCGCAAATGCCCGCCACGAAAGCTGATCCGCACGATCGACGACGGCCAGCACCAACTCATCTCCGGGCAACGCGACGGCGATCCCCAGCGAAGCGGCATCGTAGGTTCGGAGCGTGTCGTCCCCCCGAAGGGTCGAGCGGAACATCGGGAAGTCCTTCAGCGCCTGCGCCACTGCGAACGCGAACATCGTAAAGCTGGACGGTTGGAACTCGTCCCCCGAAGCCTTTACCTGGGCCCTGAGCCTCTCGATGGGCTCCCAGTTGGCGGCCACCACAATCGTTCCGGGCACGACCAACTGACTCCCCCGCTGAAGGCGCGAGGAGAGCAGCCTCTGCTTCTGGCTGAGAGCAACCTCTCGGAAGCGTCCTCCTGGGCTCTCCGCAGAAGGCGCCGCTGAACCTGCCGAACTCAAGAAGGCGTCTACGTCCTCCGGCATCAGCTTGCCCGTCTTGGAGGGAATCGCCGAGAGTTGATCGTCGCTGAGCCCCTTCTCCTTGGCGTAGGCGCGGGTTCGTGGAGGGATCGAGGCGTTTCGGGCCGAAGGAGTCGCGGCAGGGGCCGCAGGAGCGGCGGTCTCGGAAGCGGCAGCCTCCGCAGCCCCCCCATGAACCTCCATTTCCTTCGTTCCTTCGGCGACCTCCATCCGAGCGACGGCCGAACCGATCGGCAGGACCGTATCGACCTCGGCGACCCACTCGACGAGAACGCCCTCATACGGAGACTCCACGTCCATGACCGCCTTGTCGGTCTCCATCTGGTAGATCGGTTCGTCGCGCCGTACCGAGTCTCCGGGCTGCTTGAGGGTGGCGACGAGTCGGGCTTCTTGGAGCCCTTCTCCCATCTGGGGGATTCGAACGGCAATGACCGGCATACCTGCTGTGCTTTCTCCTTCAGGACCCAGCGGTCCCCGAATGTTTCTCAGTTTGGCACACACTTAGGCGCGGCGCGCAGGTATCCTTATGGCCCCGCGTTCGGGATGACGCTTCCCACTCGCTCGACCTGCGGACAGACCCTTGGCTCGGTGCATTTCGAGCTGTAGAGTCTCACAACCAGATCTTTCCAAGGTAACCGAATCGCAATGGCAAAGAAAGTCGCAAGCGTGATCAAGCTCAACATCCCCGCGGGCAAAGGGACGCCCGCGCCTCCTGTCGGCCCGGCCCTCGGCCAAGCCGGCGTCAACATGATGGAGTTTCTCAAGAAGTTCAACGAGATGACGGCGTCTCAAATGGGCAGCGTGCTTCCGGTGGCGATCACCGTCTTCGAAGACAGATCCTACGCCTTCGTCGTCAAGCAGCCCCTCGTATCCGACCTCATCAAGAAGTCGCTGAACCTCGAAAAGGCCTCCCCGAACCCCGGCAAAGAGGTCGTCGCGACGCTCCCCAAGGACAAGCTGCGAGAGATCGCGGCCAAAAAGATGGCGGACTTCAACACGACCGACGTCGAGATGGCGATGCGAATCGTCGCCGGCTCCGCGAGGTCGATGGGCATAAAGGTCGAAGAATAACGGGATTCGTACTTTCGTACATCCAGTTTTTCGGGTCGTTGCACTATACTTCCCAATAAGGGCCGAGAAGGGCCGCGGAATCCCCTTGGGACCCTTTTCGCACCGAATGAAACGGCGCTTCCCTTGGTGAGTCTAACGTTGGGAAGCTCGAAGAGTCGATGACCGCAAGACATTGGACGATCGTGATCGCAGGGCTGCTGACGGCGCTGACCGGAGCCGTGAGCCAGCAACTGAGCGCGGATAAGGACCCGGAGACGGGCGCCTTTGGTCCTGCGCAAGCGGCTGCCGACGTCCTCAGGGAAGTAGCTGGGACCGACGGGGCTTTTCTCGCTGCTGCGTTGCTGAAGTCGAATTTCGACCCCAATAACCTGGCCACCTTGCTTCAATATCCCGACAACGAGATCGCGGTCGTCGCGATAACGGGCGCAAAGGTTCGGCAGGCCTTCGAGCGGTCGATTTCGCTCTATCCCCAACCCAACAGCAGCTTCTTGCAGATTTCGGGTTTCGAGGTAACGTTCGACCCGAAGGCAGCGCCCGGATCGAGGGTCGTGAGCGTCACCGCGAACGGACTGAAACTCGACGACGCCGCCACCTACAAGATCGCCATGCCCTCTTCCTTGGGGCGCGGAGGTCTAGGATACTTCAAGATATGGGACAAGCCGGACATCGTCTCAAGCCTTCCCAACATGACCGTCGAATCGGCGCTGAAAGGGAAGAAGGTCACCGAAACCCGCCCTCGATGGGTGTCGCAATAACGGGATTCGGCCTCGCAGGCGCGCTTCTCTTGGCGGCTTGCGGGTCGGGGCGGGCCGTCGAACAGGAAGCCAACGCCCCCATTTCCCCAACGGGCGGGGCCAAGATCGAATCGCTTTTCGACTCCGAACAGGCCTGGAAGCACATGGTCGAACAGACCAAGCTGGGCCCGAGGTTCCCCGGTTCCCAAGCCCACCGGGACTGCCGGGACTACATCCAGGCGGAAATGAAGAAGCACGCCGAGAACGTGAGGCTTCAGGAATTCACCCACGTCTGGACCTCCGACCGCAAGAAGTACACGATGTGGAACATCCTTGGCGAGCAGAACTGGAAGGACGCGAAGGTTCGGGTCCTGCTCCTCGCCCACTGGGATACGAGGCCGACTGCCGACATGGAATGGGAGCAGCACAAACAAAGGCAGCCGATCCTCGGGGCCAACGACGGCGCAAGCGGCGTCTCGGTACTGCTGGAGCTTATGCGGACCATGAAGGGCCGTTTGCCGAGCGACGTGGGCGTCCTGTATCTCATGACCGACGGCGAAGACCTCGGGCCCAGTCTCGACGAGATGTTCTTGGGGGCGTCTCACTTTGCCAAAAACCTGCCCACACCCAAGCCCGACTACGGGATTCTGCTCGACATGATTGGGGACAAGGACCTGCGTATTCCCCTCGAGCCCAACAGCCTCTATTACGCTGAGGAACTCGTCAACGCCTTTTATCGACACGCCGCCGAAATTGGACTCGGTTCGACCTTCCCCAAAGCATTCGGCCCGACGATCGAGGACGACCATATTCCCCTCAATAAGGCAGGCATCCCGACGATGGACCTGATCGACTTCAGCTACGACCCCTGGCATACGCTCGACGACACGCTCGACAAGTGCTCGCCCGAGTCGCTCGGCAAGGTTGGAAAGGCGCTCGAAACTTGGCTCCTGAAGTCGCCTCCGTTCCGCATGAAGAAGCCGGAATAGCCTACGCGCCCCACACGAACGGCTTTTCGTCGGTGAGCACCCGGCCGTGCTTGGCAAACGCCTCTTCCATGTAATCGGGCAGCGTAAACACCGAGCGCGCGTACCTTGGCGTAAAGTACTTGTTCGTCACCCCTCGCTCGTGGAACCTCCGGGCGATTTCGTCTTCGGAGAGTTCGAGGATGTCTTTCGACTTCGAAGCGAGGACGAAACCCCACGGCATCATGAAGGTCGTCATGATCCCAAAGTAGGGCCGCACGTAGGGAAAGACTTCCTTCATCGAGCGCAGCGTTTCGACGCAGCAAGCGAAGCAGTAGGGATAGCTGAGGTTGGCGCAACCCGCTTGCAGGGCGAGTACCCCGTCCTCCCCAAGCGCGTCGGCGCAAATCTGGAAGTACTCCGTGGTGAACAGGTAGATGGCGGGCCCTCCTTCGAGAGGGTCGGGCAGATCCGAGAGGATCACATCGTAGTTCGCTCCCTTTTGAGATTCGAGCCAGGCGCGCGCGTCGGTATGGAGCAGCGTGGTCCTGGAGTCCTCGAACGAGCCTTGATGCCACTCCGGCAGATGTTCCTTGACGAACCCGATCAGTTCCTCGTCGATGTCGACCATGACGGCGGTCTCGACCGTGTTGTGCTTCAGCGCCTCGCGGAGGGTTGCCCCCTCCCCGCCCCCGCAAACGACCACCTTCTTTGGGTGCGGGTGCACGGTCATGGCCGGTTGGCTCATGCACTCGTGGAAGATGAACTCGTCGAGCAGCGAGCTTTGAATCTTCCAATCCAGGAAGAGCGTCTTGCCGAACACGGGGATCTCGACGATTTGGTACTCCTGATACTGGGACTTACCCGCGACGAGGATGCGCTCGATCGTGAAGTCCCACGTCACCGCGTCGGTGTGGGTCTCGCTGACAAAAAGGCCTGTGGCTTGTTGATACATCGGTAAGAACCTACCTCTTTGGGGCTTGGGAGGGCAGCGGCGGCAAGGGACGCCTCAACGGTGAACTTCGCTCTGCAATCCTCGGCGAACGACGAGGAATTTCACCCTCACCGGCTGGAACCTCTCCTGCAACACTTCGACGGCTCGGTGAACCCGCACCGTACCCCCGCAATAAAACAGATCGACGGCGGCGTAGCCGTGCTCAGGCCAGGTGTGGATGGTGTAATGCGACTCCTGAATGATGACTGCGCCGGAGACTCCGTACGGTTGAAACTCGTGAAACGAGGTCGCCACCACGGTGGCTTCGCTCTTCACCGCTGCCTCGCGCATCGCTTCGCCAACCGACGACTCCTGTTCGAGCAACCGAGGTTCGCAACCGTAAAGCTCGATCAGCAGGTGCGAACCGAGCGAAGGCTCCTCGCCGTCCGATGGCGGAAAGCCGCTTTCGTCCTCGCTGAGCCACTCTCGGAAAGCGCGAACATTGTCGCAGCGGACGAACGTCCAGCCCTCCTCCGTGGTCACGGTGGGGGCCGCAAGCCAAGGGCGAGCGAATCGAGACACGAGCCCTTTGAGAGCGTCCCAAAACGAACGCTTCGGCTCGACTGCCAGCGCCGAAAACGCCAGCAGGCTACTCAGGATGATGAGAATGGACAATCACATGGACCTCACTTGTGAACCGTGCGCAGACACCAGTGGGGCTCTGGCGCGAGAAACCCTACGAACTCGATCCAAGCCGGGTGAAGAGTCGGAACGTGCGCGACGACGGCTCCGCTTGCTTGGCTTGCAGCGACGTAACCCCATCGACATAGCGGACAAGGCCGCGTCCCGTTCACTCTGTTCGTTCTCCAACCGTTCCGGCTTGCCGGATCTCTCCTCAAGGGGAGCGAGTCCCCTTAGCCGCACCACGGTTACCCGTGACGCAAGAGCAAATTATACCAACGGCCGGTTGGGGTGTCAATGCAAGTCGGAATACGGGTACGCCCTGAGGCCTAGGTCAGTCGGCATACGGGTGCGAGGTGGGCGCGGCCACCTGGGCGGTATATCCGCAAACCCAGCGGCCCTGAATCAGGGCCTCGCCCCGCGAGCCTTCGCCGCAGATCAGAAACGTCTCCAGGCTCGTTTCGTACTCCCGAATCTCCTCGTCGGAAAACTGAAACTTCACGTAGAAGCGCGGGCTTTCGGACTCGACGAACTCCCAGTCCTCAAAAAGCCGCCTGAGCTGCTTGTCGTACGCCTCTTTGCCGATGACCACGACGTTGGGCACTCGAAAGAGTTGTCCCTCGCCTTTTCTGGGCTGGCGGGCCTGCCGCAGCCCGATGTAGAGGGCAGACCCCGCCATAATCATGCCGACGAGTGTGACCATGGGACCGACCCACCGCAAGAGATACATGCTCACGTCTTCGCCCCGTGAGGCGACGAGCCTCAACGTCCCGCCTGCGTAAACGGCGGTCGTCGCGAGGAAACCCAGCGGAACGAGGGCGAGGCCCCCGTACAGAAGGATCGCGAGCTTCGTTTCGTATTTGGCGCCTGGCGGGCGTTTCATCGCAAAGCCTCTCGACACGACCCTAGTTCGCCCCTGTCGAGCCGGGTTCCTTCTCTATCTTCAAACAAACTTGGGCTTTTCGACCCAGTATTACTGCCGGAAATCAAAGTACACCTTTTGGGCGACTCTCGCCCCGGCCAAAAACCGGTTATCCTATGAGTACTCAGTCTTTGATTGTGTGGAGGAGATATGAATAGGTTCTTTGCATTGGCGTGCGCCGCCGCGTTTCCGCTAGCGGCCACCGCCCAAATCTACTTTAGCGACGACTTCGAGGTCGATCCGACGACCAATTACAGCTTCAACTCGTCGGTCGCGGGCGATCTCCCGGCCAATAACCTCAACAACGAGGCCAACTATTTCTTCGACTACTCGTCGGTCGGGATTCCTCTGGCGCCGAACTCGGCTGCTGGCGGCACGCGCGGCCTTAAGATGGAGACCAACGTCATCGGAAGCGGCGTGTTCAGCGGGTTCTCGACCTCGCCCCTCGGGCTCAGCCTCAGCGGGGATTACACGCTGTATTTCGACGCGTGGATCAACTTCCAGGGCCCGTTCCCCGGCGGTGGTAGCGGAACGACGCAAATGCTCTTCGCGGGCATTGGCGTAGCTGCGACCGCGACGCAGTTCCCAGGCACGAACATTAACGGCGTTGGGTTTTCCGCAACGGGAGACGGCGGCACTTCGGCCGATTACCGTGCCTATACTGCGGTGGGCTCTCCGCTCGATCCTTCCACCGGAGTGTATGCCGCGGGGTCGCACTCGACCGCTCGGAACAACACCGACCCTTATTACGCCGGCTTCGTCGGCACGGTACCGGCGGCCCAAACGGCTTGGGCGAACGGTCAGGGCTTCTTTGATCAGACCGGCAGCACCAACCCAGGTGCGCAAGGCATGGCTTGGCGAAGGTGGAAGATCCAGAAGACCGGCACTTCGGCATCGTGGTACATCGACGGTCTGCGGATCGCGACGGTTGACAACATCAACTTCACCGGCGACAACTTCTATGTCGGGATGTTCGACATCAACGCATCCTCGTCGACCCAGACGATCTCGCGTGATCTGCTGTTCGGACTCGTCGACAACGTGCAGGTCGTACCGGAACCCACCAGCCTTGTGGCTTTGGGACTCGGCGCGGCGGCGCTGCTTCGACGGCGACGCAAGTAAGTTCGGCTACTGCTGACTTCGTAAGGCCGGTGGGCGCGCCTCGTCCGCCGGCCTTTTTTTGCGATAGCCAGTCTCCAACCCTTTTCCCATCCGCTCGTTTGCTTCAGAATAAGGCGAACTGATGCGGAGAAAGAGCGGAAGCGGGATCGGGCCTGCCGTAAGGTTCAAGCGCAGGCTGGCACGAGCGTTTCTCGAGTTCGACCGCCTGGAGACTTCAGGCGGCCTCGTGCTACTCGGGTGCGCGCTCGTCGCCCTCGTGTGGGCTAACTCGATCTGGTCGGACTCCTATTTCGAGATCGCCTCGACCACGATCGCCCTTCAGATCGGCTCGTTCCTGATCGACAAGCCTCTGATCTTGTGGATCAACGACGGCCTAATGGCTCTGTTTTTCTTCGTTGTCGGGCTCGAGATCAAGCGGGAACTGGTCGCAGGCGAGCTTTCGAGCGTGAAGAAGGCGGCCCTCCCTGCGGCAGCTGCGTTAGGAGGGGTCGTCGTGCCCGCCGCGATTTACCTCGCGTTCAATGCGGGTACACCGTCGGAAAGGGGATGGGGAATCCCGATGGCCACCGACATCGCCTTCTCCTTGGGCGTCTTGGCTCTGCTCGGCAAGCGCGCGCCCTACGAATTGAAGGTGTTCCTCACGGCGCTGGCCATCGTCGACGATCTCATCGCCCTGCTGGTCATTGCGCTGTTTTACACCCACGACATCAACCTGACCGCGCTCGGGTACGCCGCAGGCCTGATGGGCGTGCTCACGATGCTCAACCTGGCCCAAGTACGAAACCTTGTCCCGTACGTGTTGCTGGGGCTCGTGTTGTGGGTGCTGATTCTGAAGTCGGGAGTCCATGCTACGATCGCGGGAGTTCTGGTGGCGTTCGCCGTCCCGGTCCGCAATGTGGTGGACTCACGGAAGTTCGTCGAAGACAGCCTCCACGCGATCGAGACCTTCAAGGCCTCCGAGACCGGGACCTACAACGACCTCCCGTCCGAGGGGCAGGTCGATGCGATTCACGATCTTTCGCGCCTTGCTTATAGCGTACAGTCCCCCCTCATTCGGGCAGAGTTGATGATTCACCCGTGGACGACGTACTTCGTGGTGCCCGTGTTTGGCCTCATGAACGCCGGGATCGAATTGCACGGGTCCGTTCATCAGGCGCTCTTGGAGCGGACGACCCTCGGCGTGATCCTCGGCCTCGTCATCGGAAAGCCGGTCGGCATCTTTCTCGCTTCTTGGCTGGGCGTGAAGCTCAAACTGGTTCAGATGCCGCGCAACTTCACCTACGGAATCGTTTTGGGCGCCGGAGCGCTCGCCGGAATCGGCTTCACAATGTCGCTGTTCATAAGCGAACTCGCGTTCAACGACCCCGTCCTCCTCTATGACGCGAAGCTGGGCATCCTAACGGCTTCGGCGGTATCCGCGATCTTGGGGCTCCTCCTCCTCAAGCGCTTTCTGCGGAAGGCGGGTACGTAGTCGGGAGCCAAGCGCGCCGAGCCTCCCAACGAGTACATTCAACCCATGCGCTTTGAGACCAAGGCCATACGCGTCGGGCAAGACCCAGACCCCGCGTCTGGGGCCGTCATTCCGCCGATCGTCCAATCGGCGACCTTCGCCTGGGAGAGCCTCGATAGCCCCCCGAAGTTCGATTACACGCGGGTTCACAACCCCGTGCGCGATGCCCTCGAACAAGTGGTCGCTTCACTCGAAGGCGGCTCGCGAGCGGTCTGCGTCAGCAGTGGTATGGCCGCGATCTCATCGGTGTTGGGGCAGCTCAACGCGGGCGATCACCTGCTGATGGCGAATGACATCTACGGCGGAACCCATCGCTTGGTCCATAAGCTCTTGCCGCAATACGGCGTTCGGTGCACCGAGTTCGACGCCTCTGACCCCTCGGACATCGCGCAAAAGGCCGAAAGTTCGACGCGAATGCTGATCTTTGAGACCCCGACCAACCCGACGCTCAGGGTCATGGACATCGCGGAGATCGCCTCTGAGTGCCGACGGCTCGGGTTCACTTCAGTCATCGACAACACTTTCGCCTCGCCTTACCTGCAGAACCCGCTCGCGCTCGGTTGCGACGTGGTGGTGCATTCGACCACGAAGTACCTGGGCGGGCATAGCGACATCATCGGCGGCGCAGTCGTGACGAATAACAACGAACTTGCGGATCGCGCCTTCGAATGGGCCAAGACCGTGGGGACGTCTCCCAGCCCCTTCGACTGCTGGCTGACCTTGCGGGGAGTTAAGACCCTCGCCGTCCGGATGGACCGGCATTGCCGCAACGCCCAAGCGGTGGCCGAAGCGCTCGAACGCCATCCCCGAGTCTCGCGGGTCCATTATCCGGGGCTGTCAAGCCACCCCTCTCACGAGGTCGCCAAGCGGCAGATGAGGGGGTTCGGGGGGATGGTGTCGTTCGAGGTGAACGGAACGGCGGACGAAGCCAAGCGAGTCGCCGAGTCGACCCGGTTGTTCCTGCTTGCTGAGAGCCTAGGAGGGGTCGAGTCCTTGATCGGATACCCGCCCGCGATGTCCCACGCCGCCATGACCGAGGACCAGCGCATCGCTTCGGGCATTCCGCCGACTCTGATCCGGCTCAGCATCGGAATCGAGAACGTCGAGGACCTCATCGAAGACCTCGCGCAAGCCCTCGAATCCACGGCCTAGCTGCTCGAAAAAATCGCTGCGAGCAAACGCCTTACGCAAGCGCATAATACAGATGTCGGTCGCTCTCCTCAGTCGGGTCTAAAGGTGAATGATGCTCACACTGGCGCTCTGGGTTGCCTTGGTCGGAAGCCCCTCTTGGTCGGCTAGACCGGAACCCTCTCAACAACTGCAATTCCGCTTTGAGGTCGCCCCGGCCAAGCGGGTGTTCGCTCGCCTCTCCGAGACGCTCGGCGAGAATCACGAAGCTGCGCCGGGCGTCGCAGACGATCTGTTGTTCCTCGACATCAAGGGCGCTTCTGCCGAAGAGATCCGATCCCGAATCGCCTGGGCTCTCTCCGCTTCGTGGTCGAAGGAGGAAGCGGGATGGGTACTGCGGAGGTCCGCTCGCCAGTCGGAAGAAGAGTGGGAGCGCATGCTCAAGCAGCGTGAGCAGGGCCTCAAGAACGCGTTCGCCAAGTTCGAATTGCAGGCGGGTTTGCCGCAGTTCTCCGAAAGCGACGCCGAAGCCCTCATCGCCCGCATCCAGTCGGAAGCACAGCGCCCTCGAACCGAATACCGGGCCCGCTATGAAGCCCGAATGAGCATCTCGCGGCAGCTCCCGGAGGGCAGGCTTTCGCAACGCTTGATGGCGGCCTTCGATCCGGCGGTTTTCAACGCGCTGCCCCTCAACGAAGCGACCGTGCTTTCGTCTCAGCCCAACTCGATGCAGCGCCGCCTGCCTTTTTCGGTCGCCCAAGCGCTCGATGCCTTTCAGAAGGAGTATTCGGTGTGGCAGAAGGCGCTCGCCTCTCTCCCCGAACCCGACGAAGAAGACGAAGAAGCGATGGCGCAGACTTACAACCCGATGGGCAGCTTCCTCATGAAAAGGCCCGCTCTCAATCGGCCCCTCGCGAAGGTGAACGTCGTCGTCGAGAACTACGCGGACTCGATCCAGCTTGGCATCCAGATCCTCGATGGGGATCAAAACGTGATCGCCGATGAGTGGGAAAGCGTGACCCTGATGGACCCCTTCTACGAAGAGATGGTCAGCGGCGGGGATTTGGCCGGGAGCGGAGAGAAGTTCGTCTTTGGCGAGAACTCCAAGAACCTGATCGATCACATGTCCCACGAATGGCGCCAGATGGAGGAAGACGAACCCACGCCTGCCCCGCCGCTCAGTCCCGAAGTTCGGCAGATGCTGTTGCGCCCGGAGTCGAACGACCCCGCTTCCTGGCTCCTAACGGAGGTGCTCACCGGCTACTCGAAGTTCTTGGACAAGAACGTTGTGATCGCCCCACGGGACCTCTTCTACATGTGCCTAGTGCTGACAGCGGAATCCGGGATCAACCCTCAAGTCTGCGAGAGGATCGTCCTTAGCCCCTCGCTTTTCGAGCGAGCGACAGAAGGGGAGTGGCTCCAAGCGCGCCTTTGGAATGCTCCGCTCGTGCGAAAACACCGAACCTCCCGAACGGCGTTCGGAAAGGCGCTGCGGGCCGCAGATGGCCTTGGCTACCCGACCGCGGACATCCTCAGCGAGTTTGCCACGGCCAATCCGGTCCCCGACCCCGCCGACTACCTCTCGTCCGAATGGATCCCCAGCCTGCTGCAGCCCGAAATGAGCGACACATGGGATCAGGTCAGCTACGACAACGCGGTCTTGCGCCTGTTCGGTTCGCTGACCCCCGCGCAGCGCAGCCGGATGGCGGCGGCCCCCGTTTCGCTCGGTTCGCTTTCTCCGCAGCAAAGGCAACTGATCACTCGCGCGGTCTTCGCCGAGAGGGAGTTGATGCCTTTCGTCGACGAGGAAATCGACATCGAGTTAGCCGAGTCTGAGGAGGGCCAGTTTTGGCGTACGGACGAGCCCACGGAGCTGTTCCCTACCGGGTTGCCCTCGGAAGGCACGGTGCAACTCGAGGTGGAGACCCTCTCCGGGGCGATGGTGTCCTATGGCGGCGAAGGTTCGAGGTCGTTCATGTCTGCCGAAGACCTCGCCTATTACGAGCTTCTGCGCACCGATCCCAAGTTCCGCGAGGAGATGGAGGACGAGCCGGTCGAACTCGGGCCGATGTGGGTGGCGAGGCAGCACACCTTCGAATTCTCCTTCGTCTTCGGCGTGAACGTCACCGGATCGCTCTCGTTCGACGTGACCGAATTCGATAAGCGGGACATTCCGAGCATCGCTCAGCTCCCTGCGGCGATCCTCCAAGAAATCCGCGTCCACATGCAGAACTTGAAATCGGGCGCGATTCCGCCCCGGCCTCAAAGGTAATCTCCTGCGCCAGTGATAAGGCGAGCGCTGATCGTTTGGGGCGGATGGGAGGGCCATGAGCCGGAGCCCGTCGCAAGGCTCTTTGAAGACCTCCTCGTGGGCGAGGGCTTCCAGGTCGAACTGGCGGACTCACTGGCCCGACTCGAGGACGCCGACTTCCTCCAGCGCCTGGGCTTGATCGTGCCCATCGTTACGATGAGCCGGATCGAGCCCGCTCAAACCCAAGGGGTCTCGCGAGCGGTGGCTGAATTTGGGGTCGGACTTGCGGGTTGCCACGGCGGAATGTGCGACTCTTTTCGAGAGGATACGGACTGGCAATTCATGACCGGCGGGCAATGGGTGGCCCACCCAGGAAACGACAACGTTCGCTACCGAATCAGGATCGACCGCGGCCAGCCTCATGAAATCACCGAATCCATCGGAGATTTCGACGTCGTTTCGGAGCAGTACTACCTTCACGTCGATCCGGGCAACACCGTTCTGGCCTATACGGACTTTCCCCACCCCGATCACCCGGGCGCCCACAGCGGCAACCCCTGCAAGATGCCCCAGGTCTGGACGAAGAATTGGGGGCGCGGAAAGGTGTTTTATTCGGCGCTCGGACACTCGCGAGCCGTCCTGGAAGAGCCGCTGCCAAAGGAACTGATGCGGCGCGGATTCCTATGGGCGACCCGTCGCGACGAGGGATTCTAGGCTACTTCCGAGCTAGAGTGCTTCGGCTGATCCAACCCCGATCGATGCAGGCCCGAGCCACCCGCTCCACCGCAACGGCGTAGGCAGCCAGCCGGGGATGGACGTTCAACGATTGGCGTTTCTCCTCCACCGTGTGAAACGCTTCCGTCATGCGCTCATCGAGCCTCCAATGCACCTGCTCCAGCTTCCAACGGTCGAGGTTGAGGTTCTGCACCTGCTCGAAGTAGCTCACCGTGACCCCACCGGCGTTGCAGAGGAAGTCGGGAATCACCCTCACTCCCCGAGCGTGAAGGATCGGGTCGGCTTCCGGAGTGGTGGGCCCATTCGCGAGTTCGGCGACGATCTTGGCGCGAATCCGCTCGGCGTTGCCGGAGTGGATCACGTTTTCCAGCGCGGCAGGGATCAGCACGTCCGTTTCGAGTTCGAGCAGGTCCTCAGGCTCCACGCGGGTTGCGCCAGCGAGCCCGACAACGGAACCTGTGGCGTCTTTGTGCTCCTGCGCCGCCTGTGCGTCGATCCCGTCGGCGGAGTGGATCGCCCCTCGCGAATCGCTGATCGCAATGACCTTGGTTCCAAACAACTGCTCGATCAGCTTGTGCGCGAATGCGCCCGCATTGCCGTAGCCTTGAATCACGGCCGTGGCCTGGCTCAAATCCAGACCGAGATTCGAGGCCGCCTCCCGGATTGTGTACATGCCCCCTCGCGCGGTCGCATCGTCCCTCCCCAGAGAACCGCCCAAGTGAACCGGCTTCCCCGTAATCACTCCCGGCCGGTGGCGGCCCCGAATCGTCGCGAACTCGTCCATCATCCAAGCCATGACTTGAGGGTTCGTGTACACGTCGGGCGCAGGAACGTCCACGTCGTCGTCGATGTACTTCGCGATCGCCCGAATGAAGCCCCGGCTGACGCGCTCGAGTTCGCCTTCCGAAAGCTGCTTCGGGTTGCAGATCACGCCCCCCTTCCCGCCGCCCAAAGGCAGGTCCACCAACGCCGTCTTCCAGGTCATCCATGCCGCGAGCGCCCGTACGGTGTCGACCGTTTCTTCCGGGTGGAAGCGGAGTCCTCCCTTGCAGGGCCCGAGCGCATGGTTGTATTGCACTCGAAAACCGGTAAATACACGGGTGGAGTCGTCGTCCATTCTGACGGGGAAACGAACGACGTGCTCGCGCATCGGCTCGCGGAGGAGCGAGTGAATCTCAGGGGGCAGATGAAGGAGAGCGGCCACCTCATCGAGTTGGGTTTGAGCCGCCAAAAAGAGGTTCGACATATCGCGAAACAATCCATTCGGCGGACGGCGCGCCGTTTCCTTCCGACTTTCGTTCGTTCAGGCCCCAGCAAGGGTACGCTCTGCGCGCATGTCAACCGTCGAAGTGATTTCCCTGGGTGGAGTGGGCGAGATCGGCAAGAACTGCACCGTGGTCCGGCAGGGCGACGACATCGTAGTCCTCGACTGCGGACTTTCCTTTCCCAACGAGGAAATGCCGGGCGTCGACATCGTGATCCCTGACTTCACCTACCTCATCGAAAACGCGGCTCACGTCCGAGGCGTGTTCCTGACTCACGCCCATGAGGACCACGTCGGCGCGCTGCCCTACCTGCTGCAGCACATCGACGTGCCCATTCATGCCTCCGAGTTCACCTTGGCGCTGATGAAGCCCAAGCTCGACGAACAGTTGCCCAAAAGGAAGCTCGACCTCCGCCCCTTTCAGTTCGGCGACATCCTCGAAGCCGGGGCGCTCAGCGTCGAGCCCATTCGCGTAACCCACTCGATCCCGGAAAACGCCTCGTTCGCCGTGCGCACCGTCCACGGCATCGTGCTGCTCACCGGAGATTTCAAGTTCGATTTCACCCCCGTTGACGGCAAGCTGAGCAACGTCACGAGGTTCGGCGAACTCGCCAAAGAAGGCGTCGTTCTGCTGCTCAGCGACTCCACGAACGTCGACCGCAAGGGATGGGGGCCCAGCGAGAAGATCGTGGCAGACGGGCTGAGAAAGGTCTTCCTCGAAAGCCCTGGCAGGGTGCTGCTTACCACCTTTGCTTCGACGATCCATCGGATGCAACAGGTGTACGAGGTCGCCGCTCAAACGAACCGGAAGGTCGCGGTGGTCGGCCGCCGAATGGAGCAAAACGTCGAGACATGCTCCCGGCTCGGCTACATGAAGATTCCGCCTGGGACTCGAATCAGCCTCGAAGAGACGAAGAACTACCCGAATGAGCAGTTGGCGATTCTGACCACGGGCAGCCAGGGAGAGCCTCTCTCAGCTCTGGTGCAAATGTCGAAGGGAACGTACGGGAGACTCCAGATTCAGCAAGGCGACACCGTCATCTACTCCGCGAGGCCGATCCCCGGCAACGAAGCGGCCATTTGGCGAACCATCAACCGGTTGTTTCGGCAAGGGGCCCGAGTCGTCTATGGCGACGATCCGCCGGTTCACGTTAGCGGCCACGCCTACGAGGAGGAGCTCAAGCTGATGCTCAACCTCACGCGGCCCTACTACTTCGCGCCGGTCCACGGCGAACGCAGGCACCAGTACGATCTCGCGCGGCTTGCGTTCCAGATGGACTACCCCGAGCACAGGGTGTTCCTCCTCGATATCGGGGAGCGCCTGGTCGTCGAGGAGACCGACGCGAGGATCGAAGACCGGGTGCCTTGCGGAAGGGTTCTGGTAGATAATAGTGGCACTCCCGGCGTCACTGATGACGTTCTCCGCGACCGCAGCAATCTCTCGCGCGAAGGCGTGATCGCCGTCACGGTCGCGATCGACGTCGAAATGGGCGAGGTCGTGGGCGACCCGTATGTTCAGGTTCGGGGTGTCCATTCCAGCGAAGACGTGGGCAAAATGGTCGCAAAGGCGCTCGACGACTTGCTGGACAGCCTCAATGTGGACGACCTTCGGGACAGCGACAAGGTGCGCCACCTGCTGGCGGAGGCGGCCCGCCGCGTCGTACAGCGGTCGATCCAAATGCGCCCGCTCGTCTTGCCGACGGTCGTCGAAGTGTAGGAGCCCGAAGGGAATCGAGTTGGGGGAAACTGCGCCCCGCCGAGCAGACGTATGCCAAACTGAGGGCGCAAAACGGCGCTCACCGTGGGGTTGGGCGTTCGGGACGCCGATTTCGGCGCTCGTAGCGATTGGAGAACAGGGAAGTTGAATCCGAAAGCCACCGAGCCTTATATCCGATACCAAGACGTGGTCGTTCGGTATTCGGACTACGTCGTCGGACTCAAAGGAGTGTCGCTGGATGTCCAGCGGGGCGAGTTCGTGTTCCTGACCGGAATCTCCGGTTCGGGCAAGAGCACGATGCTCAAGCTCCTTTCGCGGGAGGTGCGCGAGACCTCGGGCCGAGTCGCGTTCGACGGCAAAGACCTCTCCAGGGTTTCCGACCGAGACATCCCTTACCTCAGGCGCAAGATGGGGATCGTCCCCCAAGATTTCGGGCTCTTGCAGCAGAAACGTGTTTGGGAAAACATCAGCTACGCCATGAGGGCGGTGGGGGCGACCAAGCGAGAGGTGAGAACGCGGGTTCCTCAGATCCTCGACCGAGTGAACCTAGGGCAGCGCGGCGACGCGTTTCCGCACGAGCTCAGCGGCGGAGAACAGCAGCGCGTTGCGATCGCGCGCGCGCTCATCAACAGCCCCACCCTGCTCCTTGCCGACGAGCCCACGGGCAATCTCGATCCCGACCACAGTTGGGAAATCGTCGAACTCCTTCTCCAACTCAACCTGAAGGGCACGACCGTGCTGGTCGCCAGTCACGATATGGCCATCGTCGAGAGGTGCCGCCAGCGGGTCGTCGAGCTTTCAGCCGGGCAGATCGTCTCGGATTCGGCGAGTCCTGGCCCGGTCCACGAGGTCGAAAACCCGGCTTCGGTGGCGAACCCGGAAGGCGGGATGGAGAGTCAGCCTTCGTTCGGTAGGCGCGACGTTCCGCCCGAAGAACTACTGGCCGGTGAAAGCGACCCTCCTGGCCTCGAATCGGAGGTGGAGCGTGCTTGACCGGATCGAATTCCTCCTGGGCGAGACGTTCGTCGCCCTGCGGCGCAACGGCCTCATGACCGTCGCAGCCGTCAGCACGGCGACTGTCGCGCTGTTCTTGATCGGCGGCCTCGGCTTTCTCTATCTCAAGCTGTACGAATACGCGAACAGCATCCCCAGCAGGTTCGAGATGCGGGCGTTTTTCAAGACCGGCACGACGTATGACGAGATTCGGAAGACTGCGGAGGCGGCTCGCAAAATCGAGGGGGTGGCGCTCGTGCAATGGATCCCGCGCGACAAGGCCTGGGAAAAGCAGCGCCAGCAGTACCCCGAACTCACCGAAGGCATCGAAAACCCTCTGCCGGACGCGCTGAAAATCAAGGTCGACGACCTCTCCAAGACCGAATCGGTCGCTGCCGCGGTGAGTGCGATCCCCACGATCGAGACCGGGGGCGTGAAGTATCTGGATGACCTCGTTCGGCAACTCGACGACATGATGCGGATGGTGCGGCTCCTGGGCCTCTTTTTGGGCGGGTTGAGCATCATCACGTCGGGCATTCTCATCTCCAACGCGATCCAGATGACGATTCATTCGCGGCGCAGGGAGATCAAGATCATGCAACTCGTGGGCGCGGCTCACCGCACGATCCAGATTCCGTTGGTTCTCGAAGGAGTGGTTCAAGGGATGGTAGGCGGCGTCCTCGCGACTTTGCTGCTTTGGGCCTCTCACGGCGCGATCGTTCGGATGCTCGATCAGTTCAGCACCGTGAGCGAGCCGGGACCGTTCCCGCTCAGCGCCATGTTTGCGGTCTTGCTGGCCGCCGGTGGCGTGTGCGGGTTTGTTTTTTCGGGCATCGCGGCAAGATCTCCGCTAAAATACGGAGGGGCAAGAGCATGAGGGCACTGAGGGCGCTCGCTTTACCGATTCTCGCGCTTGCGGCGGTCTGGGCCGTTTCGCAAGGGGGTTCGCAGGACGTATCGAAGCTCGAAACGGACCTCAAGCGGATCCAAGACAAGAGAGACTCCGCCAGCCGCAAACTGCGGGATACGCGAAAGCAGGTCAATACGGTCCGAACGGACATCCGCCAGATCGACTCCGAACTGGAAGAGTTGGAGAACTCGATCGCTCTAACCGCCGAGCGGCTCGAAACGGCGCAAGACGAGCAGGTCCGGGCAGCCGAAGAACTCGAGGTCGCAACCCACAAGCTCCAAGAACGGCGCGAACAGGTTCGAAGTCGGCTGCGTTGGATGTATATGAGCGGAGACTCCCACGTCGCCGAGGTGCTTCTCGGAGCCAAGGACATGGGGGAGTTCGCCTCGCGGAGCTATCTTCTCGAGCGGATCGCCAAAGCCGACAAGGAACTGTTCGACGCGTTCAAGGACCTCCGGGAGCAGGTTCGAGTTAAGAAGCTGGCGCAGGATAAGCTGGTCGCCCGAATCGGGGCGTTGCGCCGGCAGCAGGATTCCCAACAGCATTCGCTCAAGTCCACCCGCGACCAGAAGCAACTCGCCTTCGCGCAGCTTCGCGGTGTACAGCGCGACCTCGAACGCCTCATCGCCCAACTCGATGCGGACGAGCGCGCGATCGAAGCGAGGATCGAAGCGTATCACCGAGGCGCAGGCAAGGAGTCGCAATCCAAGCCGTTTTCAGGCAAGCTGGCCCGGCCGGTTCCCGGCGGAATGACGAGCGGTTTTGGCATGAGGCACCACCCCATTCTCAAGCGAAGCCGGATGCACAACGGGGTCGATTTCGGGGGCAAGAGCGGCGACCCGATCCGGGCTGCGGCAGATGGAGTCGTGATCTCGGCGACCTACATGAGCGGGTACGGCAACTGCGTCATCCTCGATCATGGCGGAGGGGTTTCCACTCTTTATGCCCACGCTTCGAGGCTCAACGTTCGCGAGGGCCAATCCGTCAAGCAAGGGCAAACGATCGCGGCCATCGGCGCAACGGGGCTCGCGACCGGCCCCCACCTTCACTTCGAGGTAAGGGTGAACGGAAAGCCCGTCAACCCGCTCGGCTGGCTCTAAGGCCCCGCAAGGTCCCAGAACACGCCGACTTGCGCTTCGGAGGGCGGCTCACGGCGTCCGGTCCAGTTCACCTCTTTGCGCCCGTCCCTGGCCCAGGTCGACTCCGGTGGGTAGGAGTCCTTGCCGCCAAGGTCCATGAAGAGGCCCAGAGTCAGCGCGCGGGAGCGCAAGCCAGAAACGGGGGCTTCCGCCGCTTTGCCGAGGGTCAGTCCCTTCGACACGTAACGATCATCGCCCCCGAGTTCACACAGCCATCCGATGCCGTTGGCGTTACCAGCCCCCAGGCTCAAGTTAGGGGCCAAATAGGAGTCGTTGCCCTGAAAATCGATCAAGATGCCAACGCTGAAGTCGTGACCCGCCCCTTGAGCCATGTTCATCGGCGCAACGTATTCGTCGTTACCGGATAGGTCAGCAAGAAGCCCGATGGCGAAGTGCGCCGACGCCCCTTGGGCATACCACTGGCCGGAGTACTTGTCGTTCCCTGCGCCGTCCCACAACACCCCGACTCCCTGCCAGTACCCGACCCCCTGCCCGAACACCCCACACGAATAGGTGTCGTCGCCGGCAAGGTCGGCGAGCAACCCGAAGCCACCCGCGATGCTGTGGCCATCGAGGTAGTCGGCCCGCCTGCCGTTGCCCACGCCCTGCGACATGCTGACGTTGTGCTGGGCCGACTGCGCCGATGGAAAGTCGATCACCTGATCGTTGGCGAAGTAACGGTCGTTCCCCCCTCGGTCGAGCAGACACCCAACCCCAAACGTCTGGCCGCACCCTTGCGTCTGGAGAAACCCGGAGTAGAGGTCCGAACCCGCCAGGTCCTCGACGATGCCGATGCCGAACATTCCGTATCCCAAAGAGTCTTGGTAGGCGTCGAACGTGTCGTCACCGAACTTGTCGAGCAGGACAGACACCCCCAATGTTGCGGAGCCCAGCCCCGGCAGGTGAGACCTATAGAGGTCCGAACCGCCGTTGTCGATCAGGATCGAATACCCCAGCAGAGCGCCCCCAGGCCCCGGAACGGAGGAGTTCGACTTGCGTCCTGAGTACTCCGCGATGGGCGTGGATTCCAGCGAACCCGCGCTGAGATATTTGTCATTGCCAAATCCATCGACCACAATCGATGCCCAATTCGAAGGCGACCGGTTGGAGGGCGTCAGAAGGTAGGTGTCGTGCCCCCCAGTGTCCAAGATCAGGAAGAACGGCTCGGGCCCATACTCAGAATCCGATCCCCCGCTGAGCGCGATCTTGCCCCAAATCGTCCCCACGCTCCACTCGAAACTCTGATTCATCGGCACGTCGGCGATCCATTCTGAGGCGCGCTGGGCGGCAAGCGCGAGGTCGAAGGCCCCCGCGAGCAAGTACGACACATCGGTCGAGGAAAAGTAGCTTCGCCGCATCGCCCATCCCGCGGAGTCCTCGCCATCCAGCGGAAGGCCGAAATGGCGGTAAACGGGTTCGAGATTGCCCAAACGAGAGAAGGCGAGCTTGTGGAACTGGAGGCTTCTCTCGGCGGTCAGCAGCACCAATGCCGCAGCCGCTTGCACGGAACCCGGCACCCGGCTCGTCGAAGGGAGGTCGCCCCCAAGGACCTTCGCGTCCGCCAGCTTGCGCAACGCCCGATCGAGCGCGCCTGGTGTCCGAGCCTCAGTCTCCAGCGGAGCGATCGGGTTGCCAAGTAGACTCCTTCGCATGGCGATGCCGAGCGGTCGAGCGAGCGTGCCGATGTGTTCCGAGGGCGCCCCGGCTTGGGCTGCGAGTTGTTCGACCACTTGCCGCGCAAATGCGGGCGTTCGCCAAGGACTCTCCGAACAGGCGTCGTACATTGGGGATGTGAATTCGCCTGTTTCAAAGAAACGAAGGAGCGTGGGGTCGAACCGGGCCGACTCCGGGGTCAATCCAGCGTCGCGCAAAGCCTCGGCGACTCGGGCGTCGGGATCGGCGTTCTGGGGGAGCAAGATCAGTAGGGTCGTTGCGATTGCTGTTGTCACGGGCGGCCTCTTGAGTACCCTTACGCCTTCGACGCGAGCCCAGTCGGCTCCTGCCTGGCCCCCACCCCCGTCGATGGAGTTCCCGGACTGGACGTTCGTGGGCAATAGCCCCGCCGCGGCCGAGTATTCGCTCCGCTTCCCCTCCTCGAGACCCCAAGGCGATTCCAAGAACGACGTCGTCGTCGTCCACGCTCTGATGCCCAAGACGGATCGGAAGCCGCACGCGGTGGTGATTCTGCATTATTGGGGGGCGACGGACCTGCGGGTCGAGAGAAACCTGGCGCAGCAGCTCAATCGCAGGGGCATTGCGGCCGTGGTCATGGAATTGCCGTTCCACCTCGAACGCACTCCGCTGGGGCTTCGTTCGGGTGCGGGCGCCATCGACCCCGATCCGGCGAAGCTGGTTCAGATCATGAGGCAGGCCGTCGATGACGTTCGTCGCACGTTCGATTGGATCGAATCGCGCCCCGAGTTCGATTCGAGTCAGCTCGGACTTGCCGGAACTAGCCTAGGCGCAATCGTCTCCGCGCTGGTTTCGGGGATCGATAGCCGGGTCGCGTCAGGGGCGTACCTGCTTGGCGGCGCGGAGATCGCCCATGTGATTTGGAATTCCTCGCGGATCGTCAAGGAGCGCGATGCGATGCGTCGGAACGGCGTAACGGAATCCTCCCTCCGCGGGGACCTCGCCGAGATCGAACCCGCGAACCACTTGCGGTCCCGATCGCCCAAGCGGTCTTTCGTCATCGGCGCAAGATACGACACGGTCGTTCCCCCTCGATCCACCGAAGCCTTGATTCAGGCTCTCGGAAACCCGCAAGTGATTTGGTTGGAAACGGGGCATTTTGGGGGGTTTCTCATCGAGAAGCAGGTTCACCAAGAGATCGCCAAGTTCTTCGCTGCGAGCGAGACCGGCGCGGAGTATGTCGCCCCCAAAAGCATTCGTGCGCCGACCCTGCGGCTTGGGTTTGAAGCCAATGCCGAGTCCGGGATCCAGATCGTCGCTGGCGTGGACGTGTGGCGTTCGAACGCGAGGGGAGATGGGTTCGCTTCGATCCTCGCCAGCCCGCGCGGCCCCCAATTCTTCGTGGGGTTCAAAGCCGAAAAGGGCCTCTCGATCGGGGCCACTTTGCGCTCCGGCTCCGTATCGCCGGGCCTCTTTTGGAGCATCGTTCTTTGAACCTCGACGATCTTGCCGCGCGGTCCGCTCGCAACATCGAGCGCACCTACCTCGCCATCGGACGCCGCACCCCCGGCGCGCGGACGGTATGCGGCGCGGGCTGGGTTTGCTGCCTCTCCGAACTCGATCACCCTATCTGCAACTTCGGGATCGTTCGTGCGGATGCCGAGTTCGACGCCGACGGACTGCGCCGCTTGATCGCCGAGAAGAAGGCGTTCAATTTGTATTCGTTCCGGTCTCTTCCGGCCGTCGTTCTCGACCGAGTAAGGGGTATGGGGTTCGTCCCGACCTATCGCTTGCTCCAGTTGTTCAGGTCAGGCCCGCTCGAAGGTCCGGCCGCTGAGTTGGAGGAAGCCGAAGGCCACGAGCGGCTGCAGGTCGCCGAGTTCATGGTCCGACAGTTCTTTTTTCGCCAAAGCCGGGCGGTTCGCCAGAACATCTCTCAAGCGACGGCCGAATGCGAATTGCCGCTTTATTGGTCGAAATCGCAGGGGCAAACCGTCGGCGCAGTGATGCTTTGCCCCGAAACGGGGGTTCTCGGCCTCTACAACCTCTGCATCGACCCCGACATGCGGTCACGGGGATTGGGTTCGGCGACCGTTCGGGCGATTCTCAGGGTTTCCTCGCAGTACGAGAGACCTGTCGTCTTGCAGTGCGACGCAGTTCTTGAGTCCTGGTACGGAGGTCTTGGGTTCTCAAAGTTGGGGACTGTCGAGGTTTTCTGCCGGAACCCACGAGAAACGAGGTTATAATGAGAACGGGCCTTGGGCCGTCACGATGAAGTCGCGTGGTTTTACGCTAACCGAAATACTGATCGTCGTCGGAATCCTGGCGATACTCGTTGCATTACTGTTTCCGGTAATGCAAGGCGTACGCGCGTCCGCAAAACGGACCGCCTGCACCTCCAATTACCACCAGGCGAACCTCGCTGCGCTTCTCTACATCGGCGACTACGACGACCATTTCCCGCTGGTCAACCATCACCCAGAGTCGATTCCTGATCCTCTTCGGGATCGCACCTGGGTCCAGTCGGTGCTGCCCTACGTGCGGTCGCTGAAGATGTTTCGGTGCCCGGCGGATTACACTCGCCGGTCGGAAATCGAGGCCGTGTTCAACGGCGATGTATACGCCGGCGATGCCTTTCGGCTCTATTACGAGGCCACCCTTCGGGTGAACCTCGGATACAACTACCTGTATCTCTCTCCCATCGTCCGAGTCGAAGGCAGTTGGGAAGTTCAGCCACGAGCAGTTTCGGCCATCGAAGACCCCTCTCGGACGATTCTGTTCGTCGACACCGTTTTTTCCCGAACTTCATCTGGGCTGCCGGATGGCGGCGGAAGCTACGTCGTGATTCCACCTTGTCGCTACTCGCGCGTGGGATTTCGAGTGATCGACAGCTTCGGGCTTCCTCCTGGCACTCAGGTGATGGCTGCGAGCCGGGGTTGGAAGCCACAGAACCCGACCTCGCCCTATCAGTTTGGGCTCGCTTGGCCCTGGCACAGCGACAGGCTCTCGATCGTCCGGCTCGGGGGCGCGGCGACGGTCGTGACTACGACAGGACTTTCCGCAGGGTGCGATGTGAAGGCAGGTTGGGCCGGGTTCATCAAGGATTCGAACCAATACGGCTGGGACCTCTTCTGAGTCCAAACGTCAACCGGTAAACTCACCCGCATGACCGCTTGGGTTGCGTCGGTTTTTCTGCTCGGCTCGCTGCAATCCCCTCCCTTGGAACTGCATCGGGGCGTGGGTTTGGACGGGCTTCAGACCCGGTATTGGGACGTGGTCGACACAACCCTCGACTCGAAGGAACCCGACACGTGCTTGGGGACGCTTCCCTACCTGCTCGGAGGGCAGGGGCGAACGATTCTGATCCGGTTTGGCGACCTCCGGAGGGCGCTCGGTCCAGGCAAGGAAGTCGTCGCCGCGTCGATCGTGCTCACCCAGTCCGCCGGGAACATCCCTTCGCTCCAAAGGGCTTCGGTACTGAACGGCCCGTGGCTCGAAGGTTCGTCGCAATCGCTCGCGCCTTGGATGGCCCCGCCTTCAGCCCCAGACAAGACGCCCCAACCCACGCCCGGAGCAAACTGGCGCTACCGCGTCGCAGGCAAGTCGGCGGTCGGTTGGCAGCAGCCTGGCGCGGGCGGCGCGGGAGATGGGTCGATCCTCGAGGGCGCGCAGGCTTCTCTCCGAGAAGGCCAGTTCGTCATCGCCGGCCTCGAAGGAGCGGTACAGAGGTGGTATGAGGCGCCGTACGCAAACCACGGAATCGCCCTCCACTTCGAAAACAACGTCGAATTTCGAAGCAGCCACGCGCCGAACGGGCGGCCGATCCTCCGCCTCACCACGCGCGAAAAACCACCCGCTCCTGGCCCGGATATTGCCGTCGTCGGGCTGTACGCGGAAACGACCGTCCCGAGGCCCCAACTGGGAACCCCTCACGTAGCCGCGCAAGACGGGGAGTCCATCGCCTACCGAACCGCACTGCCCTCGGCAGAGAGCGGATGGCCCATACCGGGGCAAACGGTTCGTTACCGTGCCAAGGTGAGGAACATCGGGACTGAAGTTGCGGCTGGTTTTGACGTCGTTTGGAGCAAGCAGTTCCGTTCGGGTGGGACCTCCTCGTTCAGTGGGGAACTGCGCCCCGGTGAAGAGACCGAGCTCACCTTCGAAACTCCGTTTCAGGGCGATCCTTTCGACCCAAGGACGACGCCAATCGGAGTCGTAGTGTCGCCGAAAGTGGGCGACGCCAACCCTGCAAACAACGCTGCGGCCACCTATGAGGCCGCACTCTCGGTGAAGGTGCGCCTTCACTCCTCCGTCGTCGACAAGGTCGGGCGCAAAGTCAACTTACTCGGCTCGCAGGCGGTCGAAGATTGGGTCCATTCGCAGGTCGCGCTCTTCAACGACACGTTCCTCGCGCAGAGCCGGTTTTCGTTCGCGGCGGATGGGGCAAAGGCGCGAGTCCGCGTCCAGGGGATTGAGGTGTTCGGCGGCGACGGGGCAGCGGCGACAAGCTTTGAGGCCGATCCGGCGGACCCCTCTCTCGACGGCGTCGTGACGCTCGGACCGGAGTTTGATCCTCAGACCCTCGACGCAGATCGTTCCTTCCTACGGCTTCTTTGCGGCGCGATCGGGCTCGTGGCGTTCGAATCGTCTCGACTCCGGGCGCAGGGACCCGACGCGGTGGTCAACGGCCTCCCCGACAACGTTCAGAGGGGTGGAGCCGATCGGTTTGCAGGGCTGTTGGGTTGGGGCGACACCCGGAACGAGAGCAGCCTGCCTCAGCAGCTTTCCCTGCTCTATGACCCCGTAGCCGACCCGATCGCTGACACGTTGTTCATCGAACCCACCGATCTGCTTTCGGCCACGGAGGTCGGAGGGCTGCAATCGAACCTGGGCTTCCGAGGGACGGACCCCGGGGCGTATCTGTTCGGCGTGCCGACGGTCGTCATGCTGCGCCTTCGCGACCTTTCTGGCCAGCCCATCGGAAAGGCGGAGGTCGAGGTCTACCCTATGGCGGGCGGAAAGATCGACACGAGCAGCCCTCCGGCGAAGCTGACGACAAGCGAGGACGGCGTCGCCCTCCTCCCCAAGCGCCCGACCCAAGCTCCAGAGAACTACAAATCGCCCTCCGGCCATAAGGCCATCGACAGCCTCTTTGGACGCATCGACCCGTTAGGCTCGAACTCGGCTCTGCTTGTGAAGGCGGCTAAGAACGGGACGACGGATTATGGCTACCTGAAAGTCTGGCAGTTCGTCGATGCATACCGGCGTTCGGGAGTGGGAGTCGCCTTTCTCGAACTCCGCCTGAACCTGGGCTCGGCTTCGGACGTCGAGAATTACGCCGCTTCGGGACTTCTGAGCGACTCCGCGAACGGCCTTCCGGCTCAATTGCACGCCCTTGTCGATGGCGACCCTACGACGGCGCACCGGCTTCCCGGCGAGGGGGGTTGGGTACAAATCGACCTCGGCAGGGACCGCTCGATTGCCGAAATCCAACTCCTCGCGCCTGCTGACGGCTCTTGGGAGTCGTTCGACATCGTCACGTACGCGACGGGCCAGCTTCCCATCGAGGCGCAGGTCTGGGCGACGGAGCGCGATTTCTCTTGGACGCGGGACAATCGGTACCTTTTGGAGCCGAATGGCGCACGCGCGATCTCCTACCGAGCGAAGGTGAGAAGGTTCCGATTCCTTCGGATTTTGAACCGGGGAGGCCAACCGGGCCAACTGGCCGAAATCCGTGCGTTTGGGCCTCAAGTTTGAGGTCACGGCTCGCAGCAAGGCTCCCCGCTCCCTTATAATCGAAGCAGCTTCTTGGGAAAGGCGCAATGGCAAAGGTCACCAAAGCGGTCGTGATGGCAGGCGGCGAAGGGTCGAGGCTTCGGCCCATCACGTCCTCACGCCCCAAGCCCCTCGTCCCCGTCTGCAATAGGCCGATCATGGAGCAGATTCTGGGCCTCCTAGTGAGGCACGGGATTCGCGACGTGACCGCTACGGTTCATTATCTGGCCGACGAGATCCAGGGCTATTTCGGCGACGGCTCTGAGTTCGACTGTTCAATCTCTTACAGCGTCGAAGACACCCCGCTCGGAACGGCCGGCAGCGTGAAGAAAGCCGAGGACGAACTGAGGGGCGCGCCGTTCCTGATCATCTCAGGGGATTCTCTCACGGACTGCGACCTTTCGAGCGCGATCGAGTTTCACCGCTCCAAGGGCGCGGTGGTCACGTTGGTGCTCAGCCGAGTTGAAAACCCGCTCGAGTTCGGCGTGGTGGTTACCGACCCCGACGGGCGAGTCCAGCGGTTTCTCGAAAAGCCCTCCTGGTCGGAGGTAATCAGCGACACCGTCAACACCGGCATCTACATCATCGAACCCGAAGTGCTGAACCTCATGCAGCCCAATCAAAACTACGACTGGAGCGGAGACATCTTCCCGGCTTTGCTCCGAGAGGGCAAGCCGATTTATGGGTATGTGATGGACGGTTACTGGGCCGACGTAGGCACGCTCACCCAATACCGCGAGGCCCAGCACCACCTTCTCTCTGGGTCGGTGGACCTTCCGATTCCGGGCACGGAACACTCGCCCGGCGTCTATATGGGAACGGGTTGTGAGGTCGAACCGGGCGCCACCCTGTTTCCTCCCCTTTGTTTGGGCAACCACTGCAAGGTCAAGAGCGGCGCGCAGGTCGGCCCCTACACCGTCGTCGGCGACAACGCTCTGATCGAAGTTGGGGCTCGCATCGAGAGGTCCGTACTTTGGGACAGCGCGTATGTCGGCGCGAACGCTCACGTCAGCTCGGCCATCGTCGGTTCACGCGTCACCCTCAAGATGGACGTCCAAGTTCAAGAAGACGCAGTGATCGGCGATCGGTGTTTGATCGATGTCGGATCGAAAATCCGCCCTCGCGTGAAGCTCTGGCCCGACAAGATCATCGAACGAGGCTCGACGGTTACGATGAGCTTGATTTGGGGAAACCGGTGGCGGGGCAACCTGTTTCGGGATTTGGGCGTTGCCGGCCTCAGCAATATCGAGATCACGCCCGACTTCGCTTGCCGGCTCGGAGCGGCATTCGGTTCGTGCCTGCCGCCCCCTCACCGCGTGGTCACCAGCCGAGACAGCACCCGAAGCTCGCGCATGATCAAGAGGGCGATCGCGGCAGCCCTGCTGGGAGTCGGGTGCGACGTGATCGACATGAGGAGCACGGCCGTGCCCATCGTTCGGCACTTCGTGAGGAGCATCGGCGCAGCGGGAGCCGTCAATGTCAGGAAACTGCCTACGAACAGTCGAGTCACGCTCGTCGAGATGTTCGACAGCCGCGGCACTTACCTTCCTCGGTCCCTCGAACGAAAGGTCGAGAACACGTTTTTCCGGGAGGACTTTCACCGGACCGACCCGGACGATCTGGGCAGCATCACTTACGCGGCGAGGGCGATCGAACGCTACGAACACGACTTCTTCGAGGTTTTGCAACCCCCCGAAACCGAGAGCAAGCTGCGTGTCGTCTGCGATTACGGCCACACCCCGTTGGCGGCCCTCTTTCCAGGGATGATGTCCAAGCTCGGGATTGAAACCATCAGCTTGAACGGCGCTAACGACTCCAAGCTCGCGCCCCGAACGCCCGAGGAGATTGAAGCGCACACTGAAAACCTCAAGCAGATCGTCGCCAAGCTGCATTACGACCTCGGAGTCCTCTTCTTCCAGGAGGGGGAGAGAATGGCCGTGGTGGACTCGCAGGGCAACGCCCACTCCGGGACCAACCTCCTCGCCGCGATGACGACGCTCGTGGCCCAATCGGAAAGCGAGCCGACCTTCGCGATCAGCGTCACCGCGCCCACTCGGATGGAGTCCGACCTGAAGTCGCGCGGCGCGCACATCATCCGAACGAAGGCGGACGTCCGGTCGCTGATGAACGACGCGCTCGACGCGGGAGTCACGATGGCGGGCGACGATCAAGGCGGCTTCGCGTTCCCCGACCTTCACCCCGGATTCGATGCGATGTTCGCTTTCGCCAAGCTCATCGCCATGCTCCAGAAGCTCAGGGTGAGCCTGGCCGACGTCGCCACCGACCTGCCCCAGTTCCGAATGGCGTATTCGCGCGTCGCCTGTCCGTGGGAAGTGAAGGGCCTTGTGATGCGCCGCATGGCAGAGGACTCGCAGGAGTCCAACAAGGTCGAGACCGTGGACGGAATCAAGATCTTCGACGCCGACTCCTGGGTTTTGGTGATCCCCGACGCGCTCGAGCCCTACGTTCACGTGTACGCCGAGACCCAAGACCAAGACGCGAGCGATTCGCTCGTGGGCGAGTATGTCAGGCGAATTGAAGGCCTTGTCCCCCAATAGACTTTAGGGACTGGGCTCGTCGGGAGGGGGACGAAACTCCTCGATGCTCACCGCCGATACGCGGCCGGACGGGCTGAAAGTAATCCGCGCGTCCTTCATCACGAACATCTCCGCTGCGGGTTTGGAATATCTCCAGACCTCGTTTCCGGCCCCTTCGAGCGAGATCGCATCGGGAACGCCCAAACGGGAACGAACCTGCTCCTTGCTCATCCCGGAGACGACCTCGCCGCGCTCCACCTGATCCACCGGATGGGTTTCGAGGGCAGGCCCCAAAATCCAAAGGACTCCAATCACGGCGACCAGCACAAAGGCCACCGGCCCCCCGATCATAAACAGGTAATCGTACCAGGTCAGGTTCGGTTTTGAGGTCGCCACAGCCTCACTCGCCCCCAGGGAATCCCCGCTCTCCTCGTCGATTTCTTCTCATACTGGAAAACTCTGTATATAATAAAACCTGACATACGCCTCTCGACGAGGGATGCCCTCAGAGAGGTTAAGGAGGGATCAACTTGAAATCCTTGTACAAGCATATTGGACTCCTCATCGGCACTGCATTCTTCGTTGGATCAACCCAAGCCGTACTGTACACCTTCAGCGACCCGATTGACGGGTTGCAGGAGGTTCCGCCCAACGCCTCACCCGGCAGCGGCACGGCGTTTGGAACCTATGATTCGTCTACCATGACGCTCTCGATCGGCACATCGGCCTCCGGGCTCCTTGGACCCGTGACTGCCGCCCACATCCACGGCCCCGCTGTGCCCGGCGTCTCGGCCGGAGTCGTGTTTCCGCTTTCGGGCGCGACTGGATCGACATCCTATTCGAGCGCTGATGTGTTCGTGCTGACGCCAACCCACGAGGCCGCGTTCCTCGGAGGTCTTTGGTACGTGAACATCCACTCGTCGGTGTTCCCCGGCGGGGAGATCCGCGGCCAACTGCACCCCGTGCCCGTTCCTGAGCCCGGAACGATGGTTGCGTTGTTGCTCGGCGCTGGCATTGCCGCGCGTCGTCGACGAAAATAGTTCGGTCTTGTGGCCAACAGCAGAGGATCCCCTCCCAGCGCTTGCGCGGGAGGGCCCTTTTTCTTGTGTTGCAGAAACGCAAAGGCTCGCGCTAGGGCAACTTGTGCCCCAGTTTCTCGCGCTTGGTCTTGAAGTACATCTTGCGCGCGTCTTTCTCTTCGGCGATCAGGGGGACATGCTCCACGATTTCCAACCCATAACCCGTCAACCCGGCGACCTTGGCGGGGTTGTTCGTCATCAATCGCAGCTTCCGCACCCCCAAATCGGTGAGCACTTGCGCGCCCAGGCCGTAGTCCCTCAGGTCGGCCTTGAAGCCCAATGCCTGGTTGGCTTCGACGGTGTCGAGTCCTTGATCCTGGAGTTCATACGCCTTCAGCTTGTTGATCAGCCCTATCCCCCGCCCCTCCTGAGGGATATAGACGACGACTCCGCGCCCCTCGGCCTCGATGGCCGCGAGGGCCATGCCGAGTTGATCGCCGCAATCGCAGCGCAGCGAGCCCAAGAGGTCGCCCGTCAGGCAACTCGAATGTACGCGAGTGAGGACCGGCTCGCCGTCGTCGATCTGGCCCTTTACGATCGCGACATAGGGTTGATTCTCGAGAATCGTCTCGAACGCGAATAGCTCGAACACTCCGTACTGCGTGGGAAACCGAATCGGCCCAGCTGCCCGGCTGACGAGCTTTTCCTTGCGGCGTCGATAAGCGATGAGGTCGGCGATCGTGATGATTCTCAGGCCGTGTTCCTCGGCGAACTCCAGCAGGCGGGGCAGACGCATCATCGTGCCGTCTTCATCGAGAATCTCCACCCCGACGGCGACAGGCTGAAGGCTGGCGAGAAGACAAAGGTCAACGGCCGCCTCCGTATGGCCCGCTCGCTTCAGGACGCCGCCCACCTCCGCGCGCAAGGGGATGATGTGTCCGGGCCGAGCTAAGTCGGTCGGCCGCGCGGCCGGGTCGCAAAACACCGCGACGGTTTTCGTACGATCTTCGGCGCTGACTCCGGTAGTTGTGCCATGCAGCGCATCGACGGTCTCCGCCATCGCCGTTCCGAGCCGAGCCGTATTCTGCTTCGTCATCATGGGGATCTGAAGCTCGGCGAGCCGCTCGCCCGTCGTCGGGATGAACGGAACCCCCCTCCCCATCCGGATCATGAAGTTCATGTCGCCGGGGGTGCACATCTCTCCGGCCATGATGAGGTCGCCTTCGTTTTCCCGGTCGGGGTCATCGACCACGATGACCATCTTCCCGGACGCGATGTCCCCGATGGCGGATTCGATCGGTGCGAATTCCATGCGATTGATTCTACGCGGATTTGCCTGTCTGCGGCTCGGCCGAACACCAAGACCTAGCAAGGGAGCCCCGGACCGCTGAGGCCCGAGGCTCCGATGGGGAGGTAGCGTCCGTTAGAACTGCACGTCTCGAGTGACCTCGGCGACGGCGTTGTTCTTGTAGGAGCCGAACTTGATCGACTTCTTGTCCCCGGGCCGAACCTTTTGCATCTCGGCCACGAACGACGGCGCATCCTTGATCGGCTTGCCGCCGAACTCCCGAATCACGTCGCCCACTTTGAGCCCCAGCCTCTCAGCCATCGAACCCGGCGCGACCTGCGTCACAACCGCTCCTGATACCGACTCGGGAATGCCGTACTGCGTCCGCTGGGTCGGACCGACGGTTTCGATCCCGACTCCAAGTACAGGGCGGTCTCCTTGCGACCGCGGTACGCGCTCCCCTTGGGGCGGCTGGAAGTCTCGCATGAACTCCTCGATATTCGGGGGCAGGCCTTGATTCGGACTCCCGAAGTCGGGGTTCCGATTGGGTGCGACGCTGGCCTCGAGTTTCGGAGGGTCACCCAGCACGACCTGCGCCGACTTGCGCTGTCCGTTCCGAATGTACTCGACCTTCACGTCGGCTTTCGGTTCAAAGCGGAGCATGGCGTTCCGCAGGTCTTGCTGCGTGCGAATCGGCATCGATCCGATCTGGATGATGATATCGCCTTGCTTGAGGCCCGCTTTGGACGCCGGACCGTCGTTGGGAATCTCATCCACAACCGCTCCGCCCTCGACGCCAAGCTCTTTCTTCTGGAACTCCTTGAGGTTCACGGGGCGAACGCCGATGTAGGCGCGCGTGACTTTGCCTTTCTCGATCAGCATGTCGGCGATCATGCGCGCTTGGTTCGAAGGGATGGCGAAGCCGATCCCCACGCTTCCCCCGGTGCCGCTGTAGATCGCAGTGTTGATGCCGACGACCTGCCCGTCGACGTTCAAGAGCGGGCCGCCGGAGTTGCCCATGTTGATCGAAGCGTCGGTCTGAATGAGGTCGGGATAGAACCTCGCAGAGCCTTGGCGCATGTCAGGGACGATGCTCTCACGGCCGATGGCGCTGATATGGCCGATCGTCGTCGAGTTTTCGAATCCGAACGGCGAGCCCACGGCGATCGCGAATTGGCCCGGACGGACCGCGTCGCTATTGCCGAACTGGACAGTCGGGAGGTCGGACGCTTGAATCTTCACGACGGCGATGTCGATGTCCTCAGCCTTGATGACCTTGCCCGGAAACGAACGCCCATCGTTGAGGGTCACCGTCACGGTATCGAAGCTATCGACGACGTGAGCGTTCGTAACGATGTATCCGTCGGATCGAAAGATCACGCCGGAGCCTTCGCCGCTCGCCATCGCGCTTGTCAGCCCTTGGCTGCGGTCGCCGCCCGTTCGAATATGAACGACCGCCTTCGAAGCGTAATCGACGATGCTCGCAAAAGCTTCGTCGAGGGAGCGGAGCATATCCAGCTTGGGCGCTTCGAGGTTCGACGCTGGCATCGCAACGGCAGGCTTCTCGGCTTGGGCGGGGCTGATGACCTTGCCCGATTGGATCGAGGCAAAGGTGACCGCGCCGATGACGGCGCCGATCAACAGCATGACGTAAGCAGACTTCCCGGATCGGGTTTTCCTCGCATTCATGACTTCTTGACTCCTGAGACCTTTGAATACGCCGCGTGAAACTCCACCTTACGCTGGCCGGAAGTTCAGTTCAGCTTCCAGAATCCAAAGCGCGGCGATGTTCCGTACAACGATGAAGCGAACCTGGGGCGTTCCCAGGTGGGACCAAGGGGCCCACCGTTTGCTTTGACGAACGCTTCCAAAATGCGTTTCCGAACGGCCTCGGGGATATCTCCCGATACGGAGATCGCCACGCCGGACGCGGTCATCTGGTGGTCTCGCCCGCCGCGAGATTCGCGGACCTCGGTCCGCATCTTCGACTGCATCACGGTGGAGAACACCAGCCCATCCGTAATCCGAACAGCGAGGAATTGCCTTTCCTCAGGGCCGGCGATTTCGGAAAACAGCAATTCGAAACCGTCGGGGAGCGCCTTGGGAATCACCGGGCGAAAACCGAGCAGCGATTCGGGGTTGCGAACGGATTCGAGCGGCTTCGGGTCGTCCAAGGTAATTTTTCGGACGTTGCCGGCAGCGGTTATCTCGAAAGTTTCGGAGGGGATCGACCGGGGATAGGAGATCGACTTGGTGTCCATCAGCACGACCTCATCGTCGTTCGGGGGCTTGATCTCCAATTTGAGGAGCGTGTTGCGAAATGGGTCGATCGAATACTCGCGAATCGGCATGTCGGTCGATTTCGGTTTTGCTACCACCACCAGCACCTTCCGGCCGGCGACCTCGACATCGCGAACTAGCTCGAAGCTGTAGTTGCGCGCGGCGAGCTTGATCCGCTCTTGAGGGTCTTGCTGCTTGACACGGGGCGACATCTGAACCATCAGGCGGTTTTCGTCCGGGTGATAATTGGTCCAGGTCTTGCCGTCGTCCACGCTCACCATGCCCTGCATCGAAATCGGCTGGAGAAGCGTGTACTTGATCCTGCCTTTGGAGTCTTGCTCGACCTTGAACTGCATCACGTTGCGGCTGCCCGGCCCCCGGCGATGCTCGACGATGGCGGAATACGTGACGTACCGGCCCTTGTCGAGATAGCGGAGCAAGAGGTCTTCAGGGCCGAGGTCGAATCGAGCTCCCAAGGGCGCGGCGAGGATTCCGAGCGCGATCAGGGCTCCAAACGCCAGTCTGGAAACTAAGGAGCCGATCATAGGATCACCCTAGGGGCCGCCACCGTACGAAACCGGTAGAACCATCGGCCGACCCCCGAGCGGATCGGCTCCGGCTACGTAGGCTTCATCTCTGGCTACTTCAAACTTCATTTCCTCGCCCAAGTTCGCTTCTGCGGTTCGCTCTTGCGATCCGTACGGCAGGAACCAGATTGCGAATACGAAAGATGCGGCCGCCGCCGCCGTGCCCACCAATCGAAACCGCAGGCCGAGTGAGAGGGGCCTTCGCGAGGTGGACGCGCGGACGTTCTGGAGGATGCGGTCTTCCAGCCCCAAGGGCGTCTCGATAGGCAAGGGTACTGCAAGGTGCTCCTTGATCTCTCGAATCTGTTCGAGCTCGCGACGACACGCCGGGCAAGAGCGCAAGTGGTCCTGGATTCGGATCATCTCCGAGCCGGTCAGCTCAGAATCGGAATACGCCGAAAGAAGGGATCGAGTCCGGCTACACAACACCGCTCTCACCTCCATACTGCGCCGGGCATCGCTTTCTGAGGAGCCGTTTGAGTTGCTTTCGGCCCCGGTGAATTCGAGAACGCACGGTGCCGACGGAAGTGCCCATGATCGAAGCGATCTCTTCGTAGGCCATCCCTTCGACATCGGCCAGCAGAACCGCCGTCCGAAACTCGGGGTTCATCGCTTGAAGCCCGGCTTCGACGTGTTCGCCCATCGCGTTCTGCATGAGTTCGGCTTCGGGCGAAGCTTCGTCGTCAGGGATCTCCAGGGTCGTGGTTCCGCCGAACACCGTCTGCTCCAAGCTGGTTGTCCGGAGCCGTCCACGCCGCCGAACCGTATCGACGTGCGCGTTGCTCATGATCCGGTAGAGCCAATTCAGAAACGGGAGGTCTTCGTCGTAGCGATGAAAAAACCGGTACGCGCGGAGGTACGTCTCCTGGACAAGGTCTTCTGCGTCCGTGGAGTTGCCAGTCAGCCGATAGGCGAACCCGTAGGCGCTTCGGAACGAATCCTTCACAAGAGATTCGAACCGTTCCTTCTGATTCTCGTCAGATCGGCTTAGCGCGCGTGTCAAGCTTTGGACCATTTCTCTTCCAGCCGCATCTACCTACGCATTGCAGACGCGTCACAGTTCCTGCCTGCGATCTGTTAGTTTACACCGAATTCTACGAAGTTCGGCCTAGGGGCTTCACCGGAGCGCTCCCACGATGGTGGTGCAAAGGGCATCGAACTCCAGCGAAGGCTGAACGTTACCTTCGACCTTGCGATGCGATTCCAGCACGTGCTGGACGGCTTGCGAGCGCCAGCCGACCTCGACGGCCCACAGAGCGACCGCTTCTAAGACCCAGCAATGAGCCGTTCGGGAAGGGACGGAGTCGTCGTCGGCAAGCTGCTTGGCGATCTCCCGCCAACTCTCCGAAACGCTGAGCGCCGCCGACCTAGGCCGCTGGGGCAGGCTCTCGAGCGATTCGGCGAGCGAGCGCCAAGACTCTTTGCGCGAGCGCAACCGCTCCAGTCGAGTCCGCGAGCCGAGGGCCCAAAGCTCCTCCCAGTTCTCCAACACGCCGAAGTCTTGGGCAAGCTCCTGTGGCGTCCCCACCTCGCACGGCACTCCGATCGCCCGCGAAGCGATGGTCGGTAGAACGGCGGAATAGTGCTGCGTGGTGAGGACGAAGCGGCTTCTTTCGGGCGGCTCTTCGAGGATCTTGAGGAACGAATTGGCGGCGTCCAGACCCAGCCGATCGACGTCGGCCATCCAAATCACCTTGTTGCGCGCCGACAGCGGAGGAGTCCGCAAGAACTCGGATACTGGGTACTCGTCCGATTCCTTCGCAGGGCGGATCGATTGCTTGCGGATGAGGCGGCTTTTTCCGCTCGGCGCGATTCGCAAGAGATCGACCGCCGCGTCTCGGCTGAACTGCATACAAGGCTTGCACTCGCCGCACGCACCGTCCTCTCTCGGCTGGGCGCAAAGCCACCCTTGAGCAAGCTCAGCGGCAAAGCTGTCGCGCTGTCCACCCTCCTCACCATAAAGCAGGACCGCATGAATCGAGGAGTCGTCGCCGATCGCCCTTTCCAGCAATCTGCCAAAGGGGGTTCGATTCCGACCTGCAGGAGGCTCAGAAACGCTCGAATCTTTCGACATTCAACACAAACACCACGGCCCCACCGACCGGAACCTTTACCGGGCTCGTCAGGAAAGCCCCCGTAGGAGCCGCCTCCAAGGGCATCACGTTCAAAAGCTGCTCGCGAGCTTGGCAATTCTGCTCGATCAGGTTCAACAGCGCGGGCGTATCCTCCTCGCCGACCCCCACGAGAATCGTCGTGTTGCCTTCCCGAAGGAATCCGCCCGTCGAACTGATAACGGTGAACTTGTAGCCAGCCCGGATCATCTCATCGGTGACCTTGTTCTTATCGCGGCTATGGACGACACAGACGACGAGCTTCACGCGGCACTATTATAACGGCTCGGCCCCTTGGGCACAAATCGGCCCTCAGTAGAGGCGGGCGGCGTTCCTTAGAGGTTCAAACGCCTCGCATTCCTCGTCCATTCGCTCCTGCACGGCTTTCAGGTTCCCGCGGCCCTCGACGGCCTCTCGCAAAAACGAATGCCCGGCAAGGATGTCGATCGGCATCTTCTCGGCTTCGTACTCGTAGGGCGGTGGAAGCCACCCGAAATCGTCTGGGTAAGCCTGGGCGACTTCGAGCAACAGTGCCGCAGTCGTAAGCACAGGGCGAAACGCTTGGCGGTCCGTAACGTGCGTGAAAACCCCTTGGCATACCTTGTCGTGATGTTTCTGAAAGGTCGGCAAGAACTGGTACGGCCGGAAGACCACTCCAGGGAGCCCGATTCGATTGAGGGTCTCGGCCAGCCGCCAGCCGTCAATGTAGGGCGCCCCCACGATCTCGAAGGGGCGAGTGGTTCCTCGCCCTTCGCTCAGGAGCGTGCCCTCGATCAAGCAAGCGCCAGGATAGACGAGCGCGGTTTCGAGGCAAGGCATATTGGGCGAGGGCATCACCCAGGGGATCCCGGTTCGGTCCAGGAAGTCCGCGCGATCCCAGCCCACGACTCGCAGCACTTCGAGTTCCGGCCGGGCGAACCCCGTCTGAAAGAACATCTGAGCGATCTCTCCCAAGGTCATCCCGTGTCGCTGAGGCATCGGATGCAGCCCCACGAAGCTCGAAAACTCGGGATTGAGAACGAACCCTTCCGCCCTCGCGCCCCCGATCGGGTTCGGGCGGTCGAGAACGAGCACGGGGATATCCGCCCGCTCGCAGGCCCTCATGCAAAGCCCCAGAGTCCAAATGAAGGTGTAGTACCTCGACCCGATGTCGGGCAGGTCCGCGACGAACAAATCGATGCCTTCGAGCCAGTTCGGCTGGGGTTCGCGCCGCTCGCCGTAGAGCGAGTAGAACGGCAACCCCGTGCGGGGGTCCGAATAGCCCTCCCACTCGATCATGTTGTCCTGCGTGTGGCCCCAAATTCCGTGCTGTGGTCCGAACACCGCGACCACCTCGCATTCCAGCTCGCGGCTCCTCGACAGGAGCGCGTCGAGCAGCGGGACGAAAGAGGTCGTAACCGTCGCCTGGTTGCAGAGCAGTCCGATGCGCCGCCCCCGGATCAAGTGCGTATGGTCAGTGAGAAGACGGTCGATGCCTGGAATCGCCTGGCTCATGGGGAACCCGAAGTATATCAGCGGGACCGCTATTTGCGCGGACGTTTGGCTCGTTCGGCGACGCCAAGAGCCTTCTCCACCCACAACTTGAGCTCCGCCGAATCGTCGAGGACGCCCGGCGGAAGCTCCCAATAGCTCATCGGTTTCGGAGAATCGTAAGGATAAAACGGCTCCATCCCGCGCTCTTGAAAGTCACCCCGATTCGTATCGTCGACTTTGAAGTAAAGCCTGTCTTCGGCGATGAGCGCAAAGAAGAGATCGCCCGAATAGATGCCCACTCCGCCAAACATCGCGCGGGTTCGAAGCGGGGTGACGATGGCGAGCCGTTCCTCGACGTGCTCACGGTAGGAGTTGGAGAAGCTCACAGCCCCAAAGAATAGCCCAAGCGAACTCTTTGCAGGAATCGGCGGAGGCGGGGCTGAACCTTGAAAATCGATGGCCAAAGCATCTCCCACTCTCAAGCCGCGAGGGTTCGGCGCCACTTCGCGGAGCGATACGTGGTGGGTCCAGCCCGCGCTCGTGTTCGTCGCGCTCTCGTTGTTCATCGTGTATGCGACTTGGGCGGCGTTTCAGGGGGCGAACTACTTCCACGGAAACTACCTGTCGCCGTTCTATTCGCCGGAGCTGATCGGCGTTTCGCCTCATTCTTGGTTTGGGCCTAAGCCGGAGTGGTGGCCAGGTTGGTTGCCGTTCTCCCCCGCTCTGATCATCTTGCCGTTCCCAGCGCTGTTCCGGTTCACCTGCTACTACTACCGGGGCGCCTATTACAAGGCGTTTTGGGCCGACCCTCCGTCGTGCGCCGTGGGAGAGCCGAGAAAGGGTTATACCGGAGAGAACGGGCTGCCGCTCATTCTCCAGAACTCGCACCGTTACTTCCTCTACTTCGCTCTCCTCTTCCTTTTGGCGCTTTGGCACGACGTCTGGAAAGGGTTCTGGTTCCCCGTCGGCGAGATGGGCCGCTATGCGCCGGCGGGCCTTGGGCCGATGCCGAATCAGCCTGTTCAGTTTGGCGTCGGCGTGGGGTCGATCGTGCTCCTTGCCAACACCACCCTTCTCACCTTTTACACCATCTCGTGCCACTCGTTCCGGCACCTGATCGGCGGCAAGAAGGACTGCCTCTCCAGTCACAAGACTCGCCATGCCTGCTACTCTTGCGTTTCGCGCCTCAATCCCCGTCACATGAATTTCGCCTGGATGAGTCTCTTCAGCGTGATGTTCGCCGACCTTTACATTCGTTTGGTGGCGATGGGGGTGTGGTCCGATTGGAGGTTCTTCTGAGATGAGCGACTACCCGACTCATGAATACGACGTGCTGATCATCGGCGCTGGCGGGGCGGGGTTGCGGGCCGCGATCGAGGCCTCCGCCGCAGGCGTCAGCGTAGGCGTCGTGTGCAAGTCTCTGCTCGGAAAGGCCCATACGGTGATGGCCGAGGGAGGCGTCGCCGCAGCGATCGGCAACGTCGACGACCGAGACGGATGGAAGGTCCACTTTTCCGACACGATGCGGGGCGGCCAGTACCTCAACAACCCCTTCATGGCCGAACACCACGCCAAGGAAGCGCCGGCGCGAGTGCTTGAATTGGAAGCTTGGGGCGCGCTCTTCGATCGAACGCCCGACGGCCGCATCTTGCAACGGAACTTCGGAGGGCACAAGTACCCCAGGCTGGCCCACGTCGGTGACCGCACCGGGCTCGAAATGATCCGCACGCTCCAGGACCACGGCATCCACAAGGGAATCCAGTTCCACATGGAATGCACGGCCACCACGCTGTTGAAATCGAAAGGGAAGGTCTGCGGCGCGTTCGCGTACTTCAGGGAGCATGGCAACTTCGTGGTGTTCCTCGCGAAGTCCGTCGTCATCGCAACCGGCGGGATCGGGAAGTCCTTCGCCGTCACCAGCAACTCGTGGGAGTGCACCGGGGACGGCCACTCGCTGGCCTACCATGCAGGCGCCGAACTGATCGACATGGAGTTCGTGCAGTTCCATCCGACGGGCATGGTCTGGCCGCCCTCCGTCAAGGGACTGCTGGTTACAGAAGGCGTCCGGGGCGAGGGGGGAATCCTCAAGAACAGCGAAGGCGTCCGGTTCATGTTCAACGACATCCCCGAACTCTACAAGGCTCAAACGGCGAATGACCCCGAAGAGGGTTGGCGGTATGTCACAGGCGATAAGGACGCACGCCGCCCGCCGGAACTCCTCACCCGCGACCATGTCGCCCGGTGCATCGTACGCGAAATCAAGGAAGGAAGGGGCTCTCCCCACGGGGGCGTGTTCCTCGACATCGCTTGGATCAAAGAGCGAGTCCCCAACGGCGAGGAGCATATCAAGCGCAAGCTGCCCGCGATGTACCACCAGTTCAAGGAACTCGCAGGGATCGACATCACCCTGGAACCTATGGAGATCGGTCCGACCACGCACTACATGATGGGCGGAGTCCGGGTGGATGCCGAAACCCAAATGTCCACCGTCGAGGGGCTGTTCGCCGCGGGCGAAGTCGCGGCGGGCTTGCACGGAGCCAACCGCTTGGGGGGCAATTCTCTTTCGGACTTGCTGGTGTTCGGAAAGCGCGCGGGGGAGCACGCGGCCCTCTACGCCAAGGCCGCATCCGGCGCTCCCGACCGCTCCGATCTCGAAGCTCAAATCGCTTCGGCGGCCCAAAGCGCGCTTGCGCCATTCGAAGATGCCGAGGGCGAAAACCCGTTCCGAATTCAGCAAGACCTCCAGCAGCTTATGCAAGCTCAGGTGGGGATCGTACGCGAAGAGGGCGAGGTTGCCGACGCGCTCCCCAAGCTCGCCGCCCTGCGCGAACGGGTGAAGGCGGCCGGGGTTTTCGGGAACCGCGACTTCAACCCCGGCTGGCACACCGCTCTCGACCTGCACCATATGCTGACCGTTTCCGAGGCGATCGCCCGCTCGGCGCTGGCCCGCAAGGAAAGCCGCGGGGCGCACTTCCGACTCGACTTTCCGAACAAGGACCCCGAAGCAGCCAAGGTGAACTCCTGCATCCGCAAGGGCGAGGACGGATCGATGGAGCTTACGACGACGCCGTTGGTTCCCCTTTCTGAGGAGCACCGGGCCATCATCGAAGAGATGGGCTGAGCGAACCGATCCCCAAGCTCGAAGGTTGGCTTATACTGAAAGCGATGGCGCGTGACGAGTTGACGCAAAAACCGCCGGGCTTGAGTCGCCGCGAGGTCCTCACAGCGGGCTTGAGCCTTGGGGTCGTGGGCCTTCCCATCCGGTGGCGGCCTCGACTTCCAGGCCGCGACTCGATGCGCCCGGCCGTCCCTACGTTTGCCTACTTCAGCGACACCCATGTGAGCCTCAAACGCAACGTCGCCGAATGCCGCGCGTTGATGGAAGAAATCGAAGGCGTCGTCCGGCCGTCTCTCGCGATCAACGGTGGCGACGTCGTCGACTACGGTTGGAAGGGCGAGTACGACAGCTACGATTCCGTTCTATCGGGCCTCCCATTCCGCACCCACCACATTCCCGGCAACCACGACGTTCGGTGGGCTGGGTTGGGGCTGAAGATTTTCTCGGAGCGCGTGGGCGCGCCCTACCGCTCCTTCGATTGGGAAGGCTGCCACTTCGCCCTCCTCGACAGCACAGTTCCCCTCTCGCATTGGGGGCATTTTGAAAGCGAGATGCTCCGTTGGCTTGAGGACGACCTCGACCGCGTGGGGAGGCGGACGCCCGTTTTTTTGGCCACGCACCATTGGGTGGGCCGCGACCAGGTGATGGCGGACAACGAATCGGCGCTTCGGAAGGTCATCGAGCCGTACAACGTCAAGATCGTACTCACGGGGCACGGCCACAACGACCTCCTCTGGCGATGGGACGGGTTTCTTTGCACGATGAACAAGGGCCTGTACCAGGGTTCGTACCAAAAGGTCGAAGTGGATCGGGAGAGCGGGGAGATCCGGCTGTATCGGCGCACCCTGGAAAAGCCCCAACTTCGCTTGCTGGCCGCGGTGAACCTGGCGTCCGACCGAGAGAAGCGCAAAGTCTGGCACGTTAGCCCCTCGGAGTATGAAGCGGGCGCGCCGCTGACGGCTCCCCCGGACGCCTCCGAGTTCCGATGGAACGCGGGGAACTGGAAGCCGATCGAGTCCCGCTCTCTCGGTACCGAAGGCCTTTCTCCCGGCGTTCACCTACTCTCCCTTCGCGCTGGGCAAGAGGGCCAAGCGGAATCGTTCCCTATTCGCGTGAACTCAAAAAGCGCGTTTTTCCGGAGCCGGTGGGAACGCAAGCTGAGCGGAGGGGTGATGTCGCACCTCCTGATCGCGGAAGGGTCCTTGTTCGTGAGCGCCATGGACGGGGCGGTCTACCGGCTGCGAGCATCCGACGGCGCTCTCGAATGGCGAGCCAAGACGGGAGGGTACTGCCATTCCTCGCCCCGAATCTGCGCGGGCACGTTGGTGGTTGGGAGCGCCGACGGGTTTGTATATGGCCTCGACCCCAAGGACGGCGCCGTTCTGTGGAAGCACCCGACCCAAGGCCCGATGTATGGGTCGGCTGCGTTCGCTCGAGGTGTGGCCGCGATCGGAGGAGGCGACGGCCGCATTTACGGAATCGAGCCCAAGACCGGAAAGGAAACGTGGCGCTTCGAGCTCCCGCCTGGCGATACGGCGTTCGTGCAAAGCCCGGCTGCGGCCGATGGCGAGCGGTTCTACTTCGGCTCGTGGGACAAGCACCTGTATGCCCTCGACGCGCTTACGGGCAAGCAACTCTGGCGCAGGCTCTGCACCCAAAGCACCTTTGCGTTTTCTCCGGCGATCGGCGGACCCGCGGTGGCCCAGAATCGCGTGCTGGTACCCGCCAACGGCAACGAGCTGTACTGCTTCGATGCCGCCTCCGGCGAGCCCCTCTGGAAGGCGGCCTCCCCCGGCGACAAGTTTGGATACTCCGGGCCACAGATCGACGGCGGCCGCGTCTTCATCGGTTGCCTTGGCGATAAGGGCGAGGTGCGCTGTGTTTCGCTCGAAGAGGGCAAGGAACTGTGGGCGGCGGCGACAGGACAGGTGATCTACGATTCCACTCCCGCAGTCTCCGAGGGCATCGTTTCCGTCGGATCGGTGAGCGGCGCGTTGTGGGGAATCGACGCGGCCTCGGGCGCAATTGTTGGGAGTTTCCAATTTCCGACGGGCCACTTTCTTTCGTCCCCGGCGATGGACGGCCGCGCCGTGTACGCCGCAACCTACAGTGATTGGGTGATGCGGCTGGACTTTTCCTAGCGAATCTTAGCGGCTTCGCGGGATGCCCCAAAACTGGAGGCTTCACAAGATAGAATGGGGGCGGAAGCAAATTGGGTGAGTTTCTCAAGCCACTGTTCGAGCTTCGCGGCCTGACGCTCGAAACGCTCGTCCAGGTGCTGGACATTCTTCTCGTCTCGTACCTGATCTACCGCATTCTCGGCCTCATCCGGGGGACCCGCGCATGGCGGATCGTTTCTGGCGTCGTCTTCTTCGTGATTTTGCTGGTCGCTAGCAAGCAGCTTGGCCTCTATTCGCTCAACTGGATATTGGAGAAGGCGACGTTGCTGGGTCCGGTGGCTCTCGTTATCCTGCTTCTCCCTGAGCTGCGGCACGCGCTTGAGGGGTTCGGCAAGCTCGGCTTTTGGCCGTCGCGCATTACGGGGTTTGAGACTCGCGCGAGCCAAGGTGTGATCGACGAACTGATCGCCGCCGCTTCCCGAATGGCCGCCGACAAGATCGGCGCCCTCATCGTCGTCGAAACGGGTCCCGAGCTCCAAGACATCGTCGAAACCGGAATCGCCATCGATTCCAAGCTCAGTTCGGCCTTGCTGGAGTCGATGTTCTATCCGGGGAATCCCTTGCACGATGGGGCGGTCATCGTTCGCGACGACCGCATCGTTGCGGCGGCCTGCCACCTGCCCATGAGCCAAAGCCTCCATCTCGACCCCACCGTTCACATGCGACACCGAGCGGCAGTCGGCGTCACAGAAGAGCGTTCGTGCGTTGCGATCGCGGTGAGCGAGGAACGGGGAGCGATCAGCTACGCCTCGGACGGCGAGCTTATTCGCGTCTCGGCCTCTGAATTGCACGAGCTCCTCCAGCGCGATCTGCGGGGCGAAGGGCAAGCTCACAAGCCCGCGAATCGGGTTCGAATTCTGCGGCGAAACTCTAAGAAGGGGGCCGAAGATCCAAACCCTTAAACAGGACTTCGTGTTGATCCTCACCTCGATCGTGCTCGGGCTTAGCTTGTGGCTGTACGTTCGAAGCCTTGAAAGCACCAAAGTGCCGATCACGGTCGCAGCGCAACTTTATGTGAGTGGAAAGAGCGCGGACATCGATGTCGCTGAAATACCCACGACGGTCAGCGCGACGTTGTATGTGCCCCTCGAAGATCGCGATAAGATCGATCCGAAGTCGATCAAGGTCCGGGCTGTGGTCGACCTATCTGGCGCGGAGGAGGGCATTGCGGAGTACCCGGTTTCGCTCGAGGTCCCTTCGGAACTGCGAAAGTACAAATGGGAGGTCGAAAACCGGATCGTCGTGGCGATCGAGCAGGTCGCCCAGGAGTCGAAGATGGTGGCGGTGGTCGAATCGGGCGAGGCCCCTACTGGCCTGGAACTCGGCGCGGTCACGGTCCAGCCCGAGTCCGTGACGATTTCTGGCCCCAAAAGCGTTGTCTCCAAGGTCGATACGGTTCGGGTGCTGCTGCTGCTTTCCAACGTCGAGACCGGCAAGACGTACACCCTCCCCGTCGAGGTGTTTGACGAGAACGGCAAGCCGATCACGGGAATACGCGTCGTTCCGGATGCCGTATCAGTCAGCCCCGCGCTGAGCCCCATGCAACCTCGGAGGACGCTGCTCGTTTCGCCCAAGTGGACGGGCCAGCCCGCCCCTGGATTCGTCGTCGCGGCCCTCGAAGTGAATCCGAACGAAGTCACCGTCCAAGGCGAAAGAAAGCGGCTCTCCGACATGCGAACCATCGAGACTGAACCCGTGGACCTGACTGGGCTCAAGGAAAACACCGTGCGATCGGTTCGGCTCAAGCTTCCCGCAGGTGTGTCCGTGATGGGCCGAGATCGAATCGAAATCCGCATCAAGATCGATCCGATTCCTGTGGCTGAACCCCCTCCGCCCGGCGATGGTTGAAGTCCGCCCGATCGAACCCAGTGAGGCAGAGGATTTCCTTACGATCCTGTGCCGAGTGTTCGGCCTCGATTTCGGCCGCGCGAAGAGCGTGTTTTTCAGCGAGCCGCTCTTTGACCTCCGGCGCAAGTGGGCGCTTTTTGAGAATCGCAATATGCTTTCGGTGATGACCACGGTGCCGTTGGAGTTTGGCTGGGGACCGGCCATCGGGATCGCAGGGGTCGCCACGGTCCCTTCGGCGAGGCGCAAAGGGCTCGCCTCGGAGCTGCTCAGGGAGGTCCTGCGATGCGCGCGCACGAGTGGCGAGACCGCAAGCTTTCTTTTCGCGCGAAACGAATCGCTCTACCGCAAGGTGGGATTCGAAGCGCTGGACTCCGTTGTCTCCGGGCCCATTCGGAGCCAGGGCAACCTGCCTGACGTGAAGCCGTTCGAAGAGGTTCAGGCGAACTATGAGCGCTGGAGCCAAGATCACCCGAATCGACTCCGACGGGACGAAACTCGTTGGGCCTACTGGAACTGGACGGTCCGCCCCTGCTACAGGATGGGTTCGGCGTACTTCGCCCTCGAAGGGCACCGAGTGCGAGAAGCCCTGTTGAGCTCTCCCCAAGAATCATGGCCCGTTCCGGCCGGGACCGAGTGGCAAGGGCTTGAAACGATGACCGATGCCTTGGGCGTTCCGCTTTTGAACCGAAACACCGATCTCTTGCTGATGGGCTGCGGCTCCCCCGGAATCCCCCAGATGTTCATGACCGATCAGTTCTGAGAAACCGAGCCGATTGTCGGGGTACAGTCCGTAACCGAATCGATGGGCAATCTCCGAATTCACACGTCCGAAAGCGTCAGCGAAGGACACCCCGACAAGCTTGCGGATCAGATCAGCGACGCGCTTCTCGACCAGTTTCTCGAACAAGACCCCACGGCGCGGGTCGCCATCGAGGCGATGCTCGCGCACGGCGTCGCCGTCATTTCGGGCGAGGTCACGACCGAGGGTTACGTCAACGTTCAGAAGTGCGTCCGCGAGACGATCAAGTCGGTGGGTTACACGAACTCCGACGTGGGATACGACGGCGACAACTGTGGCGTCTTGGTGACGATTCAAGAGCAGTCGAGCGACATCGCGATGGGGGTCGACAAGGGCGGCGCCGGAGACCAAGGAATGATGTTTGGGATGGCTTGCGACGAGACTCCCGAACTCATGCCTTTGCCCATCCATATCGCCCACCGGCTTACGAGGCAGGCGGTCGAGTCGCGCCGATCCGACCCCTCGCTTGGGTTCCGCCCCGACGCCAAGGCCCAAGTGACGGTCCTGTATGAGGGCCATCGACCTCTGAAGGTGGAGACGGTCGTCCTCAGCCAGCAGCACGAACCCGATGTCTCTCAAGCTGAAATGAAGGAGCGGATCGAAAGCGCCATCGTAAAGCCGGTGCTTGCGGAGTTCGCGCAATTCAGCTCCGACGAGATCACTTACCACTTCAACCCCACAGGTCGATTCGTCAAGGGCGGGCCTGCGGGCGACACGGGCCTGACCGGCCGGAAGATCATCGTCGATACCTATGGGGGGATGTGCCCTCATGGTGGCGGAGCGTTCAGCGGCAAGGACCCCACCAAGGTGGACCGGAGCGCGGCCTACATGGCTCGCCACGTGGCCAAGTGCATCGTGGCCGCCGGATTGGCGCGGCGGGTGGTCGTCGGCTTGGCGTATGCGATCGGCAAGGCCGAGCCGGTATCTGTGGACGTAGAGACCTTCGGAACCGAAACGGTCGATCCGCGAGAAATCCAGCGAAGGGTCGTCGAGGCTTTTCCTTTGACTCCGCGAGGGATCATCGAGCACTTGGGGCTTCTCACCACTCGCTACCTTCCGACAGCGAAGAACGGCCACTTCGGCAACCCGGCGTTCCCTTGGGAGAGAACCCAAGAAGCCGCTCTGCTGAAGTGAGTTCGCCCATAGACGGGCGCAACGGCAATCTCGTAAACTCCGTTCGTCCCCGTCAAGTTGCGGGGCGAGGAGGACGCCGTGAACAGTTTCCTGGTTGGCCTAATGTTGTGCTCGGCCTTGAGCGCTCCGTTTCAGGGTCTCGACCTTCGATCCCTTTTTTCGGGGCAATCGCCGATGCCTCTCGTCTATAGCGTTGCCGACCTGCCGGACGACTTCTCTGCAGTGAAGGTTCAGTTCGGCGGCAAGGGCATGGATCTCTTCGGCGGCATGACGGGGATGTTCATGGGAATGATGGGCTCATTCGGCGGAGGAGGGGGTGAGCAAGACCCTGAGCAGGCCGCAGCGATGAAGTTCTTCACGTACATGGAGATCAGTTGGACCAAGGGCGAAACCGCCAGAATCGGCACGAACGATTTTCTCGTCACGTACAAATTCGACTTCGATATGTCGATGATGATGGGCGAGGGCCCGCCGGACCTTTCCAAAATGCCTCTCCGACTTCACCTCGTCAAGCTCGACGCGATCGAGGCGCTCGTCCCCCGCCCCGACCTTAAGAAGTCGGACCTGCTCGGCCTGGCCAGCTTCCCAGCCGTAAACAGCCGCGCCAAACAATCTTCCGGACTCTCGAGCGCCAAACAACTGGCGCTGGGGATGATTCTGTACACTACGGATTATGACGACGTTTTTCCTTGGCCTCAAAGCACCTCGAAGGTGCAGGAGGTCATTGAGCCCTACCTCAAGAACGACCGCGTTTGGGAAACCGGGAACCCGGAATCCAGTCGGTTTCTGTTCAATATGAACCTCGGCGGAGTGAGTTACGCAGACATCGAATCGCCCGCGGAAACGCCGATGTTCTTCGAATCGAAGCCCTGGCCGGACGGCAGGTGGATCGTCGCCTTCGCCGATGGCAGCGCAAGGCTCGTGCCAGCGGACGACTGGTCCAGCGTGGAGGAGGGACTTAAGCTGAAATTCAAACGAACGGCCAAGCAACCTTTGCCACCCCGTTGACGGCGCCTTGCGTGGGCCTTCTGCCGCACGACTCACAAATGTAACGTTGCATTGGCGGCAATTCGGGTATGATCGGGCGTCGAGGCCCAAGAGCCCTGTTGCCGTTGCACGGAGGCCCTTACGGGGGTTTGCGTAGAGCGGCAAAAGTGCGTGGCCTCGGAGAAACCAGGAGGCACTACTTCTCAAGGATGCCGCTACAAAGTCAATCGAAGCAGAAAATCATTCAGGACAACGCCCAGAAGGAAGGCGATACCGGTTCGACGCACGTTCAAATCGCGATTTTGCATGCTCGAATTCAGCAACTCACCGAGCACCTTCGTCGGAACCCTAAGGATTTCCATACGCGGCGAGGACTGACGGTCCTCGTCGGCAAGCGTCGCAGGCTGGAGGGATACCTCCGGTCGAAGGACGTCGTTGCCTACCGTGAGTTGATTCAAAAGCTCGGCATTCGAGAAGTTAGGCCTCGATAGGAGGCAACATGATACATACACACTCCTTCGAGGTTGGGGGCAAGACCCTCAGCATCGAAACAGGCCGCGTGGCGAAGCAAGCTGGCGGCTCCGTACTCCTCGGCATGGGTGAAACGGTCGTTCTTGCGGCTGCCACCATGTCGGCCAAGCCGCGAGAGGGCATCGACTTTCTTCCTCTCGTGTGCGACTACGAAGAAAGAAAGTACGCCATTGGCAAGATTCCCGGCGGGTTCATGAAGCGCGGCGGCAGGCCCTCCGACAAGGCGGTCCTCACGTCGCGATTGATCGACCGACCGATTCGCCCCCAGTTCGACAGCGGGCTCAGGCACGAGATTCAAGTGATCACCCTGCCGTTCGCTCTCGACCCGGCCTATCCGTCGGACGTCCTCGCGATTTGCGCGGCGGGCGCGGCGCTGACGATTTCTGACATCCCGTTCAACGGCCCGATCGCGGGCGTTCGGGTCGGCAGAATCGGCGGTGAATTCATCTTGTTCCCTTCGCTCGAAGAGATCGAGCAGTCCGATCTGGACCTGGTGGTCGCCGGACATAAGAACGCGATCTCGATGGTCGAAGCGGGGTCGATCGAAGTCACCGAAGAGGACATGGCGGCTGCGCTCAAGTTCGGCCACGACGCGATCCAGCTAATTTGCGCCGGGATCGAGGAGTTCGCCAAAGTCGCCGGCAAGCCCAAGCGCGAAGTCGACGTCCATCGCATCGACCCGAGCCTTCTCGAACTCCTCACCAAGGAGTGCTCGAAGGAAGTCGAGGCGGCGCTGGTCAACCCGGACAAGCAGGCTCGCGAGTCGGCCCTCAACGACTTGATCGATGAGATCGTCGCCCGCTACCAAGACCGGTTCGCCGAAGAGCCCGACAAGCTGTCCCAGCTTCGGGAAGCCGCGGACAAAGTGGTCAAAGGCTCCGTTCGCAAGCTCATTCTCGAAAAGAATAAGCGGCCTGACGGGCGCGGACTCGAAGACATTCGACAACTCGAAGCCGTCGCCGGTATTCTGCCGCGAGTTCACGGATCGGGCCTTTTCACCCGGGGCCAAACGCAGGTCATGACCGTCTTGACGCTCGGCCTACCCAGCGACGCGCAAATCATGGACACGCTCGACGAGAACGTCGACAAGCGCTACATGCACTTCTATAACTTCCCGCCGTATTCGGTGGGCGAAGTGCGGCCTCTGCGGGGTCCCGGACGACGCGAAGTCGGACACGGAGCTCTCGCCGAACGCGCGCTGAAGCCGATGGTTCCGCTCGACGACCCTGAGTTCCCCTACACGCTCCACTTGGTGAGCGAGGTTCTCGAATCGAACGGATCGACGTCGATGGCTTCGGTGTGCGGGTCCACCCTTGCGCTCATGGACGGCGGCGTGCCCCTCAAGGCGCCCGTAGCCGGAATCGCAATGGGCCTGATGTCCGACGGAAAGACCTTCAAGGTCCTGACGGACATTCAGGGGATGGAGGACTTCTGCGGCGACATGGACTTCAAGGTCGCAGGAACCCGCAACGGCATCACCGCGCTCCAGCTCGATACGAAGCTCACCGGAATCCCGGACAAGGTTCTCGCGGACGCCCTTTCGCAGGCGCAGCGGGCGCGGATGCAAATCCTCGACGTGATCGAAGCTGAGATCGCAAGCCCGAGATCGGCGATGGGCGCCCATGCCCCGCGAATCGTGACCATCCAGATCAACCCCGAGAAGATCGGCGCGCTGATCGGTCCCGGTGGCGCGACGATCCGCAAGATCACCTCGCAAACCGGTTCGACGATCGACGTCCAGCAGGACGGCAGGATCATGATCGTCTGCGCGGACGAGGACAAACTCGAAACCACGATCTCCACGATCAAGTCGCTCACCGACGAGATCGCGATCGGGCTTCAGTTCCGAGGCAAGGTGACTCGCCTGATGGGACGCGGAGCCATGGTCGAGTTCGTCGCGGGTCGCGAAGGGTTGGTTCCTGTCGAACAACTCACCGCCAAGAGCATTCGAAGGCCGGACGACGTTGTGAGCGTCGGAGATGAGATCAACGTGGTCGTACACGAGATCGACAGCATGGGTCGAGTGAACTTCACGGCTCTGGGATTGAAGCAAGACCTGCCCTCCCTCGCTGGAAACGAGGATGTGACGCCCCCACCCCCAGGAATGAGGGGCGGAGGAGGTCCAAGAGGACGCGGACGTGACGACCGGGACCGCGACCGAGGAGGACGCTCCGGGGGTCGAGATCGGTACAGCCGAGGCGACCGGTACGACCGTGGAGACCGGAATGATCGGGGAGACCGGAATGATCGAGGCGATCGGAATGACCGGAACGACAGGGGTGATCGGAACGACCGAGAACGCTCGAGTCAGGAAAGCGACCGCGAACCCCGCGAGCGCCCGAGTCACGACGAAGACCGTGAGCCGCCCGAAGTGCCCTCGTCCTTCCCCAAGAAGGAGCGGAGCTCTGGCGACGAGGAAGGTCTGACCACTCGGTTCCGGCCGCGAAGGTAGCCCCTAGTCCGAAAGGCAAAGGGCCGCTCGATCCTACGAGGACGGGCGGCCCTAATGTTTGGGAGGGGGCACGGCAGTTAGCTGCCGAACTTATGCGCGACCGAAGGGTCAATCTTGACGCCAGGTCCCATCGAACTGCTCAGAGTCACCGACACGAGATAGCGCCCCTTCGAGGTGGCGGGCTTCGCCTTGATGATCGCGTTGAGCGCGGAATATAGGTTCTCCTTGATCTGCTCGGGCGAGAATGCGGCCTTTCCGATCCCCATGTGAACGACTCCCGCCTTGTCAATGCGGTATTCGGCTCGCGTCGCTGCTTTGATTTCTTTCACGGCTTGGCCAACTGCGTTGGTGACGGTTCCGTTGCGCTTGTTGGGCGTCCTGGGGCCCAGGATCTTGCCGATCTTTCCGATCTGCGGCGCCATGTCTTCGGCGGCGAGAATGACGTCGAAATCGCGAAAGCCCCCCGTGATCTTCGCGATCAGGTCCTCCGCGCCGACGTAGTCCGCTCCGGCAGCCTCGGCTTCGCTTGCGAGATCGCCCTTCGCCAAAACGGCCACTTTCTTGGTCCTTCCGGTCCCGTGAGGCAACTGAGTGATGCCTCGAACGTTTTGGTCGCTCTTCTTCGCGTCGACCCCCAGTCGGATGGCAAGGTCCACCGATTCAGGGCAGTTCTTCGCGGTGGCGGTGCTCTTGACGAGCGAAATCGCGTCGTCGATGTCGTAGAATTGATTCCTGTCGAAGCTCGTAGCAGCTTCGGCGTACCGCTGGGAATGCGGGTTCTTCCGTGTTCGTCTTCTCATATTTCACCTGTGGTGCCAGCGTCTTTCGACTCCCACATCGCCGGTCCTCCGGCGGAGTCCAAGGATACCCTACTGCGAGCCGCCGCTTGGCGGTGGCGTCGCGCCCTCCGACCTGAGTCCCGGCACGACGAGGATATCGCCCTCGATCGCGCGGGTGGTCTTCACGGGGACGTAGTTGCTCGTTTCGACGACCGGCGTCTTGAGCGCCCACTCCCCTCGTCGCAAGAGTTGGTCTCGTGTGAGTTTGAGGCGGGCGAACATGACTCTCTGCCCCGGCCGGACCTTCGTGTTGAGAAAGTTCTCGTCGTGCATTCCTTCGCCGTCGAATCCGAACTTGTCCTGAATATGAGGCGGCGCGCTGCGCGGGTTGTACATGAAATCGATCACGTACTCGTCCGCCTTGAATGGGTACATGATCGGGTCCTTGCTCATGTCGAGCCGGTTGTTGAACTTCCGGTTGCGGACATAGAGCTGATCCTGCATGAACGTTGCGTCCGCGGGCGGCTCGAGCTGGACCGATTCCGCGTAGTCCCAGTTCATGCCGGCCTCCTTCCCATGCTCGAAATCCTCGTCTCGAAGGATGATCCGAATCCGAGTCCCCACCGGCAAGACGTTCCAAGTGCCTTCCACCCGAATCACCCTGGGCTCTTCGACGGTGACCCGCGCGCTGAACCCGACATCGAAGGGGGGCCGAGTGTCATACGCTCCGAGGTCGTAGCTCCCATCGTTCCGTTGGCGGGCGAGGTACCCACGCTGCACCATCCGCACGATCAAGGTGTCGATGTTGTTCTCGATTGTGTTCCTCATACTGGTCGCGGAGTAGTCGCCTTGGGTGTCTTTGACCCTCTGCTCGGCGCGTTCCAGAATGTCGTAGTACCAATCGAGGGCTTCGAGAACCTTGCCGTCGCGTTGCAGCGCCGGGCTAAGCAGGTTGCGACGGGCCTGCAGCATGTCCGGCCGTTCGTTGGCGGCCTTGAACCAACTGACGGCGTTTTCATAGTCGTCGTCGATCTTGTGGTACCACATCCAGCCCGTTTCAAAGAACATCTCGTAAGTGGTCGGGTTGTGTTCGGCGCCCTCCTTGCCCAACGCGAGCGCATAGGGGATGTACCTTCGATCCGACCGCTGCTCTTCGTCCGTGAAGTTGTAGCCCAGGTGCCACATTCCCGTCGCAAACACGTCGATGTTGTGCGGGTCGAGCCAGGTCGAAAGCCGAATCAGCGGCAGGACGGCGTCGTAGTTCCCCGACTCGAAGAAGCTGTCGGCCCGCACCCAAAGGATGTCGGAGATGAACTCACGGAACCCGAGCAACTGAATCAGCGCGTACTGGGGCGAAAGCTCCTCGCGCACGCCGAAATTCTTCGGGCCGTAGTCCGCCAACCACCTGTCACGCAGGTAAGCGCTGTGGACCACTCCCTGGGCGACAAGGGCCAGCAGGGCGATGATCAGCAAGGTTCCTCGACGCTTCGCCATTCGTTCAGACCTCTCGCCGATCGAACACAAGGATCGCCGCGACCAACAGCGCCCCGATGTAAAGGAGCCCGTATCCGGTCGCGACAAGGTAGTACACGGTCTCGTTCCCGATCTCTTGTTCCGGGTGGATGATCGGGTTCTTTACGTCGTAGTTCGAAAAGTTCGGCAGAATCGACAGCACGATGCCGGAAGCCGACTTGATGAACATCGGCACCTCGGCGCTCTTCGAATAGGAATCATAGAGCGGGTTCAGGATCGTGCCGACCATGAACAGCCCGATGCTCAGGAAGAAGTTGACGAGCGGAGCCACGAAGGTCGAGAAGAAGATCGCGACCGCCGCGAGCAAGCTCACCTGAACAAAGTACAAGACCGGTCCTTTGGCAAGCTCCGCGAGTTTGGCCATGTCCGGCCGCTGGCTGATATAAAACAGCACCAGCATCACGACTGTCATCAGACCCATCATGAGTCCGAGTGCAAACACCGCCCCCAAGTACTTTCCGACCAAGAACTGCCAGCGCTGGACCGGTTTCGAGAGGATCGTATAGATGGTCCTGCGCTCGATCTCGTTCGGGATCATGTAGATCGACAGGATGATCGCGATGAGAACGCTCGTGCCTTGAAGCACCGCATACATCGTGCTGACGATCGCGGAAAGCTGAGACCTCGCGGTGAGCACGCTGAGCCCCGGGATGATCGAGAGCAGGAGAAGCCCGATCAAGAGGATTATGAGGAGAACCCTTCGCCGAATGGCCTCGCCGACCGTCGTCGCGGCGATCGAATAGATCACTCTCATACTCGGCCCCCCGAATCGCGAACGGTCTCGACGAACAGGTCTTCAAGCCGTTTACGACGAGGGATGATGCTGACGATCTCAGCCTTCTTGCCTCGCAAGCCATCGATCACGTCGTTCACGTCCTCACTTTCCGGCATATCGACGATGAGCCTCCCCTCGTGCCACGAAACGGTCGAATCCGTCTGCGGCAACTTCTCGGCGAACTCCTTGGGGACGCTGGTCGCGATGATCTCGATTCGGCCTCCCCGCAGAAGGTCTTCGAGCCTGCCCTGCCGTTCGAGCTTGCCGAAGTTGATGATCGCCACGCGATCGCAAATCCGTTCGACCTCGCTCAACTCGTGGCTCGAAATGAAGACCGTGCGTCCCTCGTCGCGGAATTGCAGAATGAGGTCGCGAATCTCTGTATGGGCGATCGGGTCGAGGCCACCGGTGGGCTCGTCCAAGAACAGCAGCTTGGGGTCGTTGAGGAGGCTTTGCGCCAGTCCCACCCGCTGCTGCATACCCTTCGAATACTGCGACAGCGTCTTCGTCATGTCGTTGTGGAGGTTCACCTTTTGAAGCAGGGCCCGGCACTTCTCGTCGTCGTGGATGCCGAAGAGCGATGCGTAGAAGCGAAGAAGCTCCAGCCCGGTCATGTGCTCGTAGTAGTAAGGCCGCTCCGGAAGGTAACTGATCACCCGATGAACGTCCATGTCGCCGATCTCTCGGTCCAGAACGAACGCCTCGCCCGAGGTCGGGTAAATAATGCCCAAGAGCATTTTGATGGTGGTCGTCTTCCCGGCTCCGTTCGGACCGAGGAACCCGAAGATCTCGCCTTCTTCGACCTCCAGATTCAACTTGTCAACGACGTTGACTTCCCCTCCGCGCGACTTGTACGTCTTCGTCAGCTCTCTTGTCTCAATGGCAGCGCCCAATGGGTGCTCACCTCCCTGGAAAAAGTCCCGCGCGAGTATACCTTTCGACCTTCGAGCCGGGCGAAAGCAAGCGCTCCTGCTAACGCGTGAACGGTTTTCACCCCAGAATCGTTCCCTAACAGTAAGAGACAGCGTCGCGGAAGGTGGCCGGGAGGACCGGGGGTGCGTTTCCTGCGACGAAAAACGCAAAAACAGATGTCACAAAACGCAATTGCACGTATATAATGTAGTGAAACCAAGGGTCTCGGGTTTCCGTGTGGGCTTGTCCCGCAGCAGAGAAACCATGCCTTGGAAGAAGCCTTGCGGGAACGTGCTTTGCTCTCCTTTCAGCGTTCCCGCATTTTTTTGTGTCCGTTTCGTGCCGAATTCGAACTCAGGCGCCTTTAGCCGCGGCCACAAACGCCCGAACCTTCGAAGGGCTCTTCACTCCCGGCGCATCTTCGACCCCGCTGCTGACATCGACCATCCACGGCCTGACCCGCTCGATCGCGCGCGCGACGTTTTCCGGCGTCAGCCCTCCCGCGAGGATCACGGGCTTGGGAATCCGCGCAACGATTTCCGCCGCGAGGTCCCAATCGATCGTTTCGCCGGTCCCCCCGTACTCTGAGTTCGTATGCGCGTCGAGGTGGATGGCAAACGCGCCGTCGAGATCGAGGGAGTCCAGGGCCGATTCCAAGTCCAGCGTCTGCCCCAGACGAAGCACGGCCGCCCGACGAAATCCAGTCGGCCATGAGGGGTGCGCAGGTCCGATCACCTGGGCCCAGTCGAAGCGCTCCAGGTTGTAGATCGGGCGCGCCGGCCCGAACACGGCCACTTTGGGCAACTCGAACTCAGCGAGCCAAGGCTGGGGCCCTTCATCACCCACGAACCTTGAGCTCGTCGGCTCGAACACGAAGCCAAGGGCGTCCGCGCCTGCCTCAACCGCGCACTCGACGTCCTCGCGGCGTTTGAGCCCGCAAATCTTGACTCTCGTCACGCTCCCATGACCTCAATCACCTTCGAGCGGACGTCGGGCGAGGAGCAAAACGCCGAGCCAATGAGGACTCCCTTTGCGCCAGCCCCTGCGGCTCGAATCACGCCCTGATGAGTCTGGAAGCCGCTCTCACTGATCGCTAGAGCCGACGTACCTATCCTCGGAATCAACCGCTCGCTGACCGCTAGGTCGACGTGAAACGTGGATAGGTCACGGTTGTTGATTCCGATCAGCGACGCGCCGATCCGCAAAGCCGCTTCGACTTCCTCTTCCGTGTGCGCCTCGACGAGAACGGCCATTCCCATCGAACGGGCAAGGCCGTGCAGACGCGCGAGTTCAATCTCCGGCAGGGCCGCTACGATCAAGAGGATCGCGTCCGCGCCCATGGCCCTTGACTCCAGGACTTGGTAGTCGTCGACGATGAAGTCCTTTCGCAATACGGGAAGCGAGCAGGCCGCCCGCGCCTTGAGGAGGTTCTCCTTCGAGCCCCCGAAGTGCGGGCCGTCGGTCAGTACGGAGAGGCAGTCGGCCTGAGCTAATTCGTACTGCCGCGCGATTTCGGCCGGGTCGAGGTGTTCGCGGATCTGACCTGCTGACGGGCTCTTCGCCTTGATTTCTGCGATCAGCGCGATCGGGCGATGAGGGTTGGTTAGGGCGTCCATAAAGTCGCGGGGCGGTGCGGCAAGCGCCAACTCAGACTCCAACTCGCCCCACGGCGTCTCTTGCCTCAGCCGTGCGACTTCGGCGCGTTTCTCCCGCAGGATCGACTCCAACACGCTCATGGCTGCCGAGTCACCTCGATGAGGTGGTCCAATTTCGCGGACGCCCTGCCCGACCGCACGGTCTCCTCGGCCAGTTCGGACGCGTCGAGGAGGCCCCCGATCTGCTTGCCCAAACTGATCGCCAGCGCCGCGCTAGGGAGCACGGCTCGGAATCGGTCGGAGTCCGCATCGGAGATCGCTTCCCGGAGGATTGCCGCGCTTTGGGCGAGCGTTTCTCCAGGTGCGAGCGCCGACTCCGGCACAGGTTCGATTCCGAAGTCCTGTGGCAATAGCTCCCCCTCGACGACGCGGCCCTCGACCACCCGGGCATAGCTCGTGCGGGCGCGGGGTGAGACCTCGTCGAGCCCATCTTGGCCGTGAACGACCCAAGCCTCCTGCGCGTTCAGGATGCCAAGGGCCTCCGCCATGGGTCGCAGGAACTGCGGGTCGTACACACCCAAGACCTGAAACCTCGCCGACGCGGGATTGACGAGGGGGCCGAGTTGATTGAACACCGTGCGAATGCCTAATTGCTTTCGGATCGGGCCGACGAGCTTCATCGTGGGGTGAAGGTGGGGGGCGAAGAGGAACGCCATCCCCGTCTGTTCGAACACGTGCGTCAATTCCTCCGGCTCGGCGATCAGCCCCACGCCGAGGGCTTCGAGCACATCGGCGCTTCCGCACGAGCTCGTGACGCTGCGGTTGCCGTGCTTCGCGAGGGGAACTCCTGCCGCGCAGGCGATCATCGCCGCCGCTGTCGAGATGTTGAAGCTGGGGATGCCGCCTCCGGTTCCGCAGGTGTCGACCAGCCCCGGGGTCGCGAGGTCGAGGCTCAACGATCGTTGCCTCAGTACGCTGGCGAACCCGGCGAGTTCTTCGGCCGCGCAGGGTCGAGATCGAAGCGCCGTGAGCAGCGCTCCCACTTGCGCCTCGCTCAGTTCCGAGTCGGCGATCCTCCTCATTTGTTCGGCTGCTTCGTCGAAGGTCAGCGCATCACCCGAGAGCAAGGCGGTCAAGGTCGGTCCGAACTCCATCAGCCAAGTTTACTTGCCCTCGGCAGCGCGGCCCTGCGGTGGGTAGAATCTTGCCGATGGACAGCGGGTATCTGGGGCTGATCGTGCTGATCGGGGTCGCGGCAATCGTGTGCGCGGCGATGGTGTTCGGCAGTTGGCTACTCGGCCCCAAGAAGAAAACGCCCTACAAGGAGTCGCCCTACGAGTGCGGCGTCGCGCCGGTGGGGAGCGCGAGAGAGAGATTTCCGGTCAAGTTCTATCTGGTCGCGATCATTTTCGTGCTGTTCGACATCGAAGTCGTGTTCCTTTGGAGCTGGATGACGGTGTTCAAGCATGCGGATCGCGCCTATATGGTCTTCAGCTTCTGGGCGGTCGCGATCTATATGTTGCTGTGGATTCTCGGCGACGCCTATGCGATGAGAGTGGGGGCGATCGATTGGGACGAGACGACTTCGCTTCCGGAAGAGAAACTGGCTAGCTCTACCTTAGAGGCCGCCGCACCCCACGCCGCGATCCTTGGAGGCGGCTCGTGAGCGTTCTGCCGACGTCGTCGGATCGCATCGAGATCTCCAAAGTGGTCAAGCGGTTCCCAGAGGCCGTGGTGAAGGTCAAAGAGTTCCGCGGCGACGCTTGGCTGTGCGTTCAGAGGGGACGCCTGCACGAAGTCGTCGAGTTCCTCAAGACCGACCCAGAGTTGGACTTCTCCTACTTCGGCGAGTGCCTGGGGGCTGATTACAGCCAGTGGGAGCACGAGCGGGACTTCGTCGAGCGCTTTGAGGTCATCTATAACCTGTACTCGCTGAAACTGCAACGCAGGTTGTTCCTCAAGGTCGGCGTGGACGACGGCCAGAAGGTGCCCTCGCTCAAGGGCCTGTTCCTCGGCGCGGATTATCCCGAGCGCGAGGTCTGGGATCTTTTGGGGATCGTCTTTGAGGGCAACGAGCAGGAGCAGCGGTTCCTCTTGCCCGACGATTGGGTCGGACACCCCTTGCGGAAGGAGTACCCCTTGGGCGGAGAAGACGTACTCTTCGACCAGAGCTCGCGGGGGCCTGCGGTCGAGGACGTTCAAGTTCCCCACGCCGGCGAGAGTTTCGAGGGCAAGACCGGCTCGAAAGAAGTCGGCGGCAGGTAGCGCCGAGAAGCCCTCCTTCGAACCTTCCTCACTCCCAGCGGCGAACCGCGAGGGCGATTTTTTTCGCGCGGAACAAAAAAAGTTCGTTGCACATCGTACAAAAGTGAAGTACCATTACATGAATCTGCTTGACTTTAGGCATGGGCGGACCGTGTGGGGCTGCGATTAGCGGTTCCGTGGGGTTGTCTGTCCTGAAGTTGGGCGGGTTGGCGTACTCATCCGTGGGCGACCGCGGGGGTGCTCCACAAGTACTATTACCGACATCCTATGGAGGTTCATCAATGCGGAAAGCATTTACGCTCATCGAACTGTTGGTCGTAATCGCGATCATCGCGATTCTCGCGGCCATCCTGTTCCCCGTATTCGCGCAAGCCAAGGAGTCCGCGAAGGACGCCGCTGCATTGACCTATGTCAAGCAGCATGGCCTCGCCGCGATCATGTACGGGTCGGACTTCGACGACGCCATTCACCTGAACCTGCGCATCGAAGGCAGCTCCTTCGACACGTGGCAGGGGATGTGCCAGCCCTATATGAAGAACTGGGGCATCATGGCTCACCCGAAGCTCCGCGCCCTTCCTTCCGACACCAGTAGCGCTGCGTGGTACTACCAGGCGCGATCTCACTGGGCGTCGCCGCTGCGAGCGCAAGCTCATGGCACGGCCGCTCCGTTCGGCTACTACTACTACCTCAGCGCTTCGATGACCGGTGGCTTGCAGTATCGGTTCGACGGCGTTTCGGGATACGGCGGACCCGCCAATGCGTGGGGCGTTCGAATTCCTGCTTCGTCGCTTACCTACACTCAGGTCGCTCGACCCGCGGACACGCTCCTCATTTGTGAGGGCGGTATGTGGGACCACGGCATGGGCTTCGTTGGCGCGCAGAACCCGTTCAACTACTTCTGGCTGAACGGAACGTGGGTCAACCCCGCGCTCAACGTGTTCGCTACCACCAACTACATCGGCCCGCACGCTCGCAAGCGCAAAGTCCGATGCTCCGGTGGTGACGACCCGAAGGCCGCGAGCGGCTTCCCGGACTGCCTTGGCGCACTGCCTTGGCCTGATGGCATGACCACGCTCGTCGCCGTAGACGGCCACGCGACTGGTGTAAACTGGCGCGGCGGCATCACGGGCCGAATCAACGACGCGAACAACGTTCCGTGGATGAAGTGGCACGCGCCGCAGCTGTGAGGTTAAAGCCATGAGATTGTTGATCCTGCTTTCACTCGTAATCGGCTCCGCGTGGGCCATGTGCGGATGTGGGGAAAAACCCGCGTCCGGTCCCCCGCCAGCCGCTGGCGCGGATAACCCTGGAGCGGGCATTCAAACCGATCCAGGCGGCGGAACCTCGGAAGCTTCGGCGACCGACAAGTAAAGCTCAGGTCAGCAAATCCGCGACTCAGGCTCCGAAGTCCATTCGGGGCCTGGGTCGTTTCTGCACTTTCCCTGGGGTCCTGCTGTCTTTCGTCCTGTCCAGTTCGTCCCCTGTCTTCCGTCGCCAGACTAACGTACTATGACCATGATTTGGTACTGATTTTTGAACAATTCCGCACGATCGGTCCGTCTCCTGTGCGTATGAACCGTGGGCACGCTTTCCGCAATGTGCCCAGATGAACCCATAGGAGGAATCCTTTCGTGCATAGAAAAAATGCATTCACACTTATCGAACTGCTGGTGGTGATTGCGATCATCGCAATTCTCGCCGCCATCTTGTTCCCTGTCTTTGCTCAGGCCAAGGAGTCCGCGAAGGACTCCGCTGCGTTGAGCAACTGTAAGCAGCTCGGCCTTTCCCAGCTCATGTACTCGTCGGACTTCGACGACGTGCTGCCGCTGGTGCTGAGGATCGAAGGCAGTTCCTTCGATACTTGGCAAGGCATGTGCCAGCCCTACATCAAGAACTGGGGCATCCTTGCTCACCCGAAGCTGCGAGCTCTGCCTACGGACACGAACAGCGCCGCTTGGTACTACCAGTCCCGAGCGCACTGGGGTATGCCGCTTCGCGCGCAAGCCCACGCTTCTTCGATGGCGACCGGCTACTTCTACTTCCAAAGCACTTCGATGACCGGTGGCGAACAGCGCCGCTTCGAGGGCGTGGGAGGTTACGGTGGCCTCGCTAACGCTTGGGGCGTCCATCAGCCCGCTTCGTCGCTCTCCAACACTCAGATCGCCCGCCCGGCGGACACTCTGATGATTTCGGAAGGCGGCATGTGGGACTACGGCTGGGGATTCGTCGGAGCCCAAAACCCGATGAACTACTTCTGGCTGAACGGCACTTGGGTCGATCCTTCGCTCAACGTGTTCGCCACCACCAATTACATCGGCCCGCACGCTCGCAAGCGCAAAGTCCGATGCTCCGGCGGCGACGACCCGAAGGGCGCAGACGGCTTTCCGAGCTGCTTGGGCGACCTGCCCTGGCCCGACGGCATGAGCACGATCGTCGCGACCGACGGCCACGCCACTGGCGTAAACTGGCGCGGCGGCATCACCGGCCGAATCGAAGACCCGGCCTTGGTTCCGTGGCTGAAGTGGATGGCGCCCTCGCTGTAGAATTGCGAGTATGAAAAAACTCGCATTTCTCAGCGCTGCCATCATGGGAACGGGGTTTCTCGCCGGATGCGGTGAGGAGAACCCCGGTCCCCCTCCGCCCACGGGCAAGAACCATCCGGGCTCGCAGATGCAAGACATCTCGACTCCGGCTGGCGGTGGAGCCCAGCCGGGGGCTAACAGCCCCTCGACTGCGGCCACCGAAACCGAAAGCGCTCCTGAATCGGGCGCTTCCGGGGGTACTTCAGAGTCCGCTGGCGAAGGTAACTGACCAGTAGCTACGCCGAAGCGCGGGGGTTTCTGCACCAACAGAGACCCCCGCCTTTTTTGTCGAAGCGTATACTGGCGTGTGAACGCGAGGTGTTCGAACGATGCGAAGATTCGTAGCTTGGATGTTGATTTGCCTGGTGGCCTTGGGCGCCTTCGGGTGCAGTTCGGAGCCCGAGCCCTCGGGAGGCTCCAAAGGCGAGGGCGGCGGCCTCCAGGGCCCAGGAGGCGGCGCACCTTCCGAGTCCGCCAGTTCGACGCAGTAGCTTCGGCTAGCCCGACTCGCGTCTCGTAACCGGCCCACGGTTTTCGCTCGACGGCGCTCCGATGGTATCCTTCCATCGAGCCGCGGCCGATCGCAAGCGGTAGGAATTCCATGTCCCAAACCTTCATGCCCTCCACCGAAACCGTCTTCGAGAAGACGGGCGAGAACACCATGGTCGTGAACATGGGGCCTCAGCACCCCTCCACCCACGGCGTCCTGCGGGTGATTTGCGAGTTGGAGGGCGAGGTCATCGTCCAATGCAAATGCCAAATCGGCTACTTGCACACCGGGATGGAGAAGGAGGCCGAGTACCAGACCTACCTGAAATCCGTGGTCATGACCGACCGCATGGACTACCTCAACGCGAACGGCAACAACCTCGCTCTCGCGCTTTCCATCGAGAAGCTCCTCGGTTGCGAGGTCCCGCCGCGCGGACAATACCTTAGGGTGATACTGGCGGAACTCAGCCGAATCGCCTCGCACTGCGTCTGGCTCGGAACGCACGGCCTCGACCTTGGGGCGATGACCCCATTCTTTTACATCATGCAGCAACGCGAGATGATCCTCGATATGTTCGAGATGTTCTCGGGCGTCCGCATGATGCCGTCGTGGATCGTCCCCGGTGGGTTGCGCGGCGACATGCCGGAAGGGTTCGATGCCAAGCTCAACGCGTTCCTCAAGGAGTTCCCGAAGGAGCTCGAAGTCGTGGAAGGCTTGCTCGTGGAGAACCCGATTTGGAAGGAACGAACGATCGGGGTGGGAGTCCTCACCGCGCGGCAAGCGCTCGAACTCGGTTGCTCGGGCCCCATCGCGAGGGCGAGCGGGGTGGAATGGGACCTCCGCAAGAGCAATCCCTATTGCAGCTACGAGAAGTTCGATTTCCAAATCCCGGTCGGCGAGCATGGCGACGTGTACGATCGGTTCCTGGTTCGGATCGCCGAGATGAAGGAGTCCTGCAAGATCCTTCGCCAGGCTCTCGATGGGTTGCCCGAAGGGCCCTGGAGCACTTCCGACCGGAAGGTCATCCCGCCGCCGAGGAGCGAGATCGACAGCTCGATGGAATCGCTGATACATCACTTCAAGCTGTGGACCGAGGGCTTTCATCCGCCCGTGGGCGAAGCGTATGTGGGGATTGAGGGTTCCAAGGGCGAGCTCGGCTTCTATGTGATTAGCGATGGCACGAACAAGCCGTACCGCTGGCACGAGCGCCCCAGTTCGTTTATGAATCTCAAGTCGCTCGAAGTCATGGCCATCGGGCGGCTGATCGCCGACGTGATCGCGATCATCGGTTCCATCGATATCGTGCTGGGCGAGATCGATCGGTAGGTCCGTCAGCGAGCCTTTCGACGGGCCAGCGCGCCGAAGCCGAAGGCAAGGGCGATCAGGCTCGCCGGTTCCGGAACCGCGGACTGTAGCATCGCGACCTGCCACGCCATGTGATCGCCGTTCGCATACATATCGACCACTTCGGCTCCGCCCGTAGTGGTGACGTTCGCGTGGACCAGGCTCGCGGCGCTCCCCAGGTTGCCATCGAAAGGACCGCCGACCGTAGCGCTATTGAAGTCCAGCCGCTCGTTGGAAGAAGAGTTGTCGTCGCCCACCGTAAACACGCTGAGCTTTCCCGGATTCGCTGCGAACCCGTTGAAGATCGTTTGCCCCTGTTCGAGCTGGAACACCTCGCTCAGCTCGATGCCGCCGTCGCTGATCGCCACGTCACCCAGCGGAAGGCTGGGGTCGTTGTAAATGACCCCAAGGGCGGCTCCGTAAAGTTGCCCCACTATGTTGAGCTGGGCGGCGTGGACTCCGTTGACCGTCACGAACCCAGTGACGTCCCACCTGTACCAGGTGAATCCGCCGTCGGAGCCCGTATTCGTGGGCGCGCCGAAGTTCGTGCCAGCAAAGGTCGCGTTGGCCGAACCCTGCGCTGCAAAAGCGCTGCCGTATAAGTAAGCCTTGAGGACGACGGAGGATGCGGGCATGCCGCTGAGTGAAAACGTATAGGCGCCGTTGAAGCCTCCCGTCTGGCTCGAATCGGCGACCAATTGCCCTGCGACATGACCTTGCACTTGGAACGAGGGCGTTAGAGCGGATAGGGCGGGGCTTCCGACGAGCGCGCCTGATAGGATCAGGGCCGATGTGAAGTGGGCTTTCATTGACATTCGTACTCTCCCACTAGGTCATCGTTGAATGGGCCGCGAAATGTGACGCCTTCGGGCGGGTTTCTTGGGGCCGGAGCCGCACGGACGACTTCTGGCCGGTCCATTTCGCGCTCCGGGAGTCGGAGCCGTCCAGGTAAAATCGTGTCGTCGCTTGAGGGACGCGACCGCAACGATGAGCGACTCAATCAACCGTCCTGTGGAGTCAGCCTGCGCGCCCGCCACGACGACAGCCCTCGTGTCGCAAATCATCGAACAACTCGAACACATTTCCCTCGCAGAGGAGAACCCGAAAACCATGCCGAACGACTCTTTCGACGCTGACATCACGATCATTGGAGCGGGCCCTGGCGGCTATGTGGCGGCGATTCGGGCGGCGCAACTCGGCGCGAAGACCGTGTGCGTCGAAAAGGAATACCTTGGGGGAACCTGCCTCAATTGGGGCTGCATTCCGAGCAAGGCGATGATCGCCAGCGTCGAGCGTCTGAATCAGGTCAAGCACGCGGGCGCGCTTGGGGTCGTCGTCGAGGGCGAGGCGAAGATCGACTTCAAGAAGTTCTCGGAGCGGCGCGACAAGATCGTCACGACCCAGCGCGGCGGAATCGGGATGCTCTTCAAGAAAAACGGCGTACGGCACGTCGAAGGCTTCGCAAAGTTCATCGACCCGAACACCCTCGAGGTCGCCAAAGATGGCAAGACCGAAAGAATCCGCTCGAAGAACTTCGTGCTGGCCATGGGATCGTCGGTGATGATGCTCGACATTCCCGGCCTGAAAGGGGGCAGAGACGAGGGCGTATGGACCTCGGACGACGCCGTTACCGCCCCCCACGTTCCCAAGTCGATGCTGATCGTCGGGGGCGGCGCGGTGGGCGTCGAGTTTGCGTACGTTTTCAACGGGCTCGGCAGCCAAGTCACGCTCGTCGAAATCATGCCGAATCTGATCCCGATGATGGACACCGACCTCGGCGTCGAACTCGGCAAGCTGCTGGGGCGGCAAGGGATCGCCATCAGGACCTCTTCGACCCTCGAGAAGGTCGAAAAGGCCAAGGGCGGTTGGAAGTGCTTCCTCAAGAAGGGAACGGAGACGGAGACCGTCGAGGTCGAGGTGGTGATGCTCGGCGTCGGGCGCAAGGCCAACACCGAAGGAATGAACCTTGAAAAGGTCGGGGTGAAGCTGCACCGGCGCGGGGTCGAGGTGGTGGACGACAGCCTTCGCACCCACGCGCGAAACATCTACGCCATCGGCGACGTGACGGGCCGAATCCAATTGGCGCACGTCGCATCGGCTGAGGGGATTCATGTGGTGACGAACATCGTGAAGGGAGGGGACGCGAAGTTCGACTACAAAGCGGTCCCGAACTGCGTTTACACGGTGCCGGAAGTGTCGTCCGTGGGGCTATCGCAAAGCGAGGCGGAAGCTCAGGGGCACGAAGTAACGGTCGGCAAGTTCGCTTTTCGGCCGTTGGGCAAAGCGATGGCAATCGCCGAGCAGGACGGCTTTGTGAAGGTCGTCGCTGAGAAGAAGTACGGGGAGGTGCTGGGCGTCCACATGATCGGGGCGCACGTCTCCGACATGATCGCCGCAGCGACGGTGGCGCTTTCCCACGAAGCCACCGTAGATTCCCTAGCGGCTACGATCCACGCCCACCCGACCATGGCCGAGGCGATGCTCGAAGCCTACGAAGATGCGGGCGGCCACGCGATTCACAAAGTCTAATGATCGAGACTTTTCCCAACCCCGCGCCTGAGCGCAACTACTGGATTCGGCACGAGACGTCCGAGTTCACGAGCGTCTGCCCTAAAACCGGCAACCCCGACTTCGCAACCGTCATCGTCGAATACGTCCCCGATCGACTGTGCATCGAACTAAAATCGCTCAAGCTGTACTTTTTCGGGTTTCGAAACGAGGGCATTTTTTTCGAAGCAGTCATCAATCGCATCCACGATGACCTCGTAGCGGTTTGCGGCCCCCGTTGGATTCGAGTTACCGGCAAGTTCAACGTCCGGGGCGGCATTGGCTCGTCCATAGTCGCCGAATCGGGAAAAACCAACCTGCGCACGCCCCTGCCCTGAACCATTGCTTGGGTTGATTCCGTCGAATCGGCGGGTTGACAGGGATTGGAAAACCTGCAACAATGGGGAAACCATGTGGAGCATGCGGCTTTGTCCGTGTGCGAGGAAGGATATCGTGAACCGGAGAATCATCGCAAAGATATGCGTCTTGTTCGTGGCGTCACTGATCGCCGCGTTGGCAGTTGCGAGCGTCGACGTACAAATCACCATTGATCGGAGCCTCAACAGCCCGACCTTGACGATCAAGTACAGCGGCGCGCGCGCGACGTTGATCGAGTTTCGTTTGAACGGGATCAGCATCGGCACTCGGGCGCTCTCAGGGGACAAGGCCAGCGGGGAGACGAACTTCACGCTGGACATGAAGACCCTACAGCCGGGCGACAACGAGTTTGAGGTTCGGCTTTTCGACAAGAGTGGCCGCCCGCTCGGCTCGGAGAAGACCTATGTCGCCGCCGAAACCGAAGACAGCGCGCTCGTGAAGATCACGAACCCGAAGCTCGGAGCTACGGTGCAAGGCATCGTCGACGTGAAGCTGGGATTCGCCCGAAACATGGGCAACGTCTATGTCAGCTTCTTCATCGACAATCAATTCCAGGCCATGACGAACGCCTCGCCTTACTCGTTTGTGTGGGACACCCTCCGCGAGACCAACGGCTGGCATGAAGTCGAGGCGTGGGTCGTCGACGAGAATAGCGCGACGTTCAAGACTCGCAAGGTCAAAGTCTTCATCAACAACCCTCAGGGCCGGACCGAGCGCCGCGACCCCGAGACCGGGACGGGCGCCCTCGTGTTGCCTCCGCCCACCCAAGCGGTCGTAGCTTCCTCGAAGGTTCCGGTCGCTTCGACGGTCTCGGCGGGAACGATCGCTTCGACGATGTCGACGTTGAGCACCCCTCCGCTTTCGCCGCTGATCGCCATGAACGCGATCATCGCCCTGGTAGGCGCGAAGGTCGATGTGAAGTCGCCCGCGCTCGCTTCGCCGATGACCTCGAACGGGCGAGTGGTGGTTCCCCAGTCCACGGAAGTGAAGACCGCTCCCGCGACGCAAGCGCAAGGCACGCCCCCCGCCACCTCGGCTGGCAGCGTGTCGGTCAGCGCTTCTGCCGGCGCAGTGGTGCCCGCCACCTCAGTAGCAGCGACCTCGCCGACCACGCTCCGCATCTCCAAGGGCGAAAAGATGCCGAATATCGGCTCCTTCAACATTGCTCTCAACGGCAAGTTCGTTGAGTTCGACGTGAGCCCGAGGGTTCAAGAGGGTGTGCCCCTCACGCCGATCCGGCACCTCTTGGAGGCCGCCGGTGGCGAAGTGGATTGGGAGCACCAGAGCAAGGCCGTGTCCGCTCAAGCGGAGGGCCGGTCGATCTACCTGAAGGTCGGCGACCGCTACGCCAAGGTTGACAGCAGCCTGATCGAGCTAGAGATGCTCCCGTTCATCGAGCGCGGCCGGGTCATCGTTCCTCTCAGCTTCATCGAAGAGTCGCTGAAGTACCACATCGAGTACGACTCCAAGACGGGGCACGTGCTGATCACCAACGTCAAGAACTGATCCTCCCCGGTTAGGATCGCAGCGGGCGCCCCGAAAGGAGCGTCCGCTTTGTTTTGTGTTCGGCACTGAAGACCTCGCCCGATTCGTCCGACAACACTATCGGGGAAACCTCCGCAGAAATCGGACAATTCCCCAAGAGGGCGACTATGGGCTTTAAGGACACGGCTTACGACAGGCGTTTCGAGCGATTTGAGGTGGTCGATTACGTCGTCATCCACGCGAAGAGCGGGACGGACCCGCTTCGCTCCATCATCACGGACATCGGCTTGGGGGGCCTTCAGCTTCGCTCCAAATCAGCCTTGGACCAAGGGGAGACGTGCGAGCTGCACATTGGCCGGGGCGACCAGGACCCGCTGATCATTCAAGCGGAAGTCCGCTATTGCCGCGAAGACCCGACCGCCGGGATGTTTTCGAGCGGCTTTCGGTTTCTTCCGACGACACATGAGCAACGGGCCGCGATCGCAGAGTTCGTACACTCGGTGTTCTTGCGTCAAGCCGACCAGATGGCCGACGCGCCGGGTGCCTAATCGCCGTCTTCGACTCTCGCCTTCAAACACCCCACTTTCGCTGGAGGTAGGCCTCCACTTGCGCCCGCTCGCCCGAACCTAGCGCCCGGCCGTAGAGGATCAATTCGCCCACGTCCCCATGAAGGGGATTGGAGTCGAACGTGGTCCTCCTGATTCCCACGGCAAACCTGTCGAGCGTGAGCGACCCGACGTCGTAATCCGCCGCGGGGCCGATGCCTCCGACCATTGCCCCATCTCGAAACGCCTCCACGGTCGTGCCCGTCATGATTGCCGACGTCCGTTGAACGACCGCAGAAGTCGAGGCGCTTGCGATCGGGTTCTTCGCCACCCCCGAGTTGTCGACTCGTCGAACGTTGTACTTGCTTGCGGTATCCACGCGAACGAACGTCTCGATCTGGGTGCTGGAGGAGCCAGAGGCCAGACAGGCGAGCGTGTGGGTCGTCGAACCCAAGCTGAGCGGCTGCCAGACGCAAAAGAACGACCACGGCACGTCGCTGCCGGAGAACAGCGCGGCCAACGGGTCTCCTGTCAGATGGTCGTCCGTTCCGTCGAACCGCACGGCGGGAAGTCCGTTGAGCGCCGACTCCTTCCACAAGGGCCGCTTCGTCGCCGTCGCCTGAACCACATGAAACCCGCCACCGCTTAGGTCCTTCCAGCCTCCGACGGGGTCGTTATCCGAACTTACCGGGAGCGTTAGCCCCGCGTCGAGATAGAGGCCCGACGAAGTCGCGTCGAGCCACAGAGCGAGCCCTGGGATCGCCGGCGGCGTGACGCTCGCGCCTCGCGCCGCTAGTTCCAGGCCGAGCCCGATCCTCATTGGAGCCCCACGATTCCAGTAGCGGTCGTGTTGGTCGCCCAGACGCGCCGAACGGCAATGGGAATCAGTCCGACGGCGTTCGGAAGCACGAAGTCGTCGCCGGAGACGGTTGTCACGCGGAGATTGCCCTGGGTCCCGACCCAGATCGCGCGGACGGGAGTTGAGAGATCGCTGTCCACGGGCGTAATCGAAGCGCCGCCCGTCGCCACGCCGAGAAACGCGCCTTGCAGGTCGCCCAAGACCATTAGAACACCTCCAACGCCGAATAAGCGGCAGTTCCCGACGCGCCCGAGCTATTGAGGGCGCAAACGTCGATGCCCTCGCCTGCGGGGATCAGCACGGTCGATCCTGGCAACACCAAGTAGTCGAAATCCGAAGCGCTCACCGTCGGCAGAGTTGCGTTCTTCGCGACGAGTTTGAGCCTGAGCGTGTACGCGGGACTGTGATTGCAGACCTGAACCCCCTTTCTCAAGGGTGAGTTGCCGGTGGCGTTCGAAGCGCCGAAGAGCCTCTTGACGGTCGACCCCGTTACGGTCGAAGTCTCCCGCTTGCCGAGGTTTTCGAGGGACAAAGCTAAGTTCATGGGTACCTCCCATCGGGGTAGGCGTTCGTGACCGGAAGCGTCAACCACCTTCCCGGCACGCGGAGCGCGCGGCCCTACGCTTCGCCGTTCGCTTGGGCGCGGACCGACTGCGAGAGCTGAATCGAAAGGCGCGTGATGCGGTTCCTCGCCATGTTTTCGATTCGCATCACCCCAAGCGGGGTGTCCACCGTATCGCCCAGCCGGGGCACGCGTTCGAGCGAGTTCACCATCAGGGTCGCAAGCGTCTCCGTACCCGGTTCTTCCTCCAACTCGATTCCCAGCTTCTCGACGATCTCATCGAATCTCACTTCAGCGCGCGCGGAAATCCGCCCCCCTGGGAGCAACCGGATCGCCTCCTGCTCAGATTCGAGGCTGTCCTCCAGTTCCCCGAACACTTCTTCGACGATGTCTTCCAGCGTGATGAGCCCGCTCGTGCCGCCGTACTCGTCCGCAACGATGAGAATCTGTGTCCTCTCCTCGCGCATGATGCCGATCGCTTTGTCGAGCGTGAGAGTTTCAGGAACCATGACCGCAGGACGGGCGATTCTCTCGAGTGAAAAGTCAGGGAGGTCCAACTGACGCACTACGTCGTGCAAATACACGATACCGACGACCTCGTCCACGTCGTTACGGCACACCGGGAAGCGGCTGTGCGGAATCCGCCGCACCTCGGCGAGCACCTTATCCTTGGGCGTATCCACGTCCACCCACTGAATGTCGAGCCGGTGAACCATGATGTCCGCGGCGTCCAGACGGTCGAGACGTAGCGCCTTGGCGACCATCCCAGCGTGAAGGACTTCGATCGCGCCTTCTTCATGCTGGGAGCGCAGAAGCAGCAGCAGTTCCTCGCGAGTGAGATGGTTCTTGGTCTCCTCGTCGATCCTAACCCCAAACAGGCGCAGCAACAAAGTACCCGTCGAGCGAAAAACGAAAATCACCGGCTTGAGAATCGTCACAACGACTCGCAAGGGACCGATCACTGCCAGAGCGACCCTTTCAGAGGCGCGCAAGGTTAGATACTTCGGCAACAGTTCGCCAACGACGACGATCACGTAGGTGACGAGAAGGAATGCCAGAGCGAAGCTGAATCTGCGGTCGACTCCCGCTCCAAACCAGTTCCGAAGAAGCGCGGTCAGATAGGGTTCCGTGATCGAACCCGCGCCGACTCCGCACATCGTGATCGCGATTTGAATTCCGGCTACGTAGTCGTGGATGCGGTCGAGAGCCTGGACCACCATCGCCGCCCAGCGGTTGCCCCGTCTGCTGAGCGCCTGCATGTGGCTCTTCCGGCAGCCGACGAGAGAGTACTCGGCAGCCACAAAGAACATATTGGCGAGCACCAGACCTATGCTGGCCAGCAGGGACGCTAAGTCCGAAGCTTCCATTCAAGTGCCATTGTAACCAATCGCCCCATAATCACGAGATGTTGAAGCCTGGCGTATACCCCGCAGCCGTGACCCCATTTGGCCTGAAGGGCGAGGTGGATGGCGCCTCGTTGGCGAAGCTGCTGGCCTACTTCGAAAGCGCCGGATGCCAGGGGTGCGCTGTAGGGGGAAGCAACGGCGAAGGGTACTCGCTGATCGCGCGGGAAAAGAAAGAATTGCTTGAGTCTCAGGCGGCAGCCTGGCGAAATCTGAAGCCGATCCTTGGCGTCGCGACGTCTTCCATCGAGGAATGCGCGTGGCTCTGCCGACGAGCCGAGGAGTTAGGGGCCGTTCCTCTCGTGATGGCGCCCGGATACTATCCCCATGCGACGGAAGAGTTGCTGCATCGGTGGTTCCTGTCGGTGCTCGATCGCTCGACGTTCCCCCTGCTTCTTTACAATTTCCCGCAACGGGCCGGTGCGGAGATCTCTCCCCAACTCCTGAAGTCACTCACCCACCACCCCAACCTGCTTGGGATCAAGGACAGTTCAGGGCGGGCCGATAACCTCGGCGAGTTTCGGGAGGTCCTTACGAGTCCTGAGCACAGGCTGTTCGTGGGGGATGAAACCCTCCTTGGGGACGCCCTTGCCGCCGGATGGCACGGGACAATCAGCGGAGCGGCCAACGTGATCCCTGAGTGGCTTTCGAGCGTGGTGAGCGAGTACTTCGAGGGTAGCCGCCCGTCCGCGCTTGCGAAGTTCGAATACGTCCTGCCCTGCATCCAAGCGATCCGAAAAGCGCCGCAACCGGGCTGCCACAAGGCGATTCTGAAGGCGCGAGGAATTCTCGAGCACTCCTCCATGCGGCCGCCCCTAACCGAGCCAAGCCAAGAGGAGATCGACCGTGTTGAGGCAGCCGTGCGAGCCCTCGAAGGCAAAGAGCCCGTTTCTGTGCCCCGTCCGCCGGATTCGCCATAATCGGTCCATGCTACTCAAGGGCAAGAAAGGGCTCGTGCTCAGCGTAACCAACGACCGCAGCATCGGCTGGGCAATTGCCGATGCCGCTGCCAGCGAGGGCGCTGAGGTGGGTGTGGGGGCGCAGAACGACCGCATGATGGAGCGCGTCGAGCCCCTTCTCGAAGGTCGATCCAACCTCAAGCCGTTCATGGTGGACTTCCAGTTCGACGACCAGATGGAGGCGCTCCGGGATTCGGTCGCCGCAGCCTATGGCAAGATCGACTTCCTCGTACACTCGGCGGCCTTTGCGAAGAAGGAGGACCTTTCGGGCAGGTTTCTCGACACCTCGCGCGACGGGTTCGCGACCGCGCTCGACGTCTCCTGTTACTCGTTGGTGAAGCTGTGTCAAGTGCTGGAAGGGGTGATCGCCGACGACGCCAGCGTGGTCACGATCAGCTACTTGGGCTCGCAGCGCGTCGTGGGCAACTACAATGTGATGGGCGTGGCTAAGGCCGCTCTCGAAGCTTCGGCGCGGTACCTGTCGGTCGATTTGGGAGTTCGGGGGATTCGCGTCAACGTCCTTTCGCCGGGACCTATCAACACCGTCGCCGCGCGCGGGGTTCGGGGACTGCTCGACATGATCGGCCATGTTCAAGAACGCGCGCCCCTCAAGCGGGAATTCGGCCAAAGAGAGGTGGCGCAATCCGCGCTCTACCTGTTGAGCGACTTGAGCGTAGGGGTCACGGGTCAAATCCTCTATATCGACAGTGGGTACAACATCGTCGGTCTTTGAGGAGGCTTCGTGGCGCTCCTGCTCACAATTCCTCAATGGTCGCTCGGTAGGGATCGAGTCCTGACTTCCGCCGTCGAGGACTTAATCAGGGGTGCGAACGTGAGTTTCCATTACTGCCGATCCGATGTCGATCTCAACCGAACCGTCACGGCGTTCAGCGGCAAGCCCAACCACGTTATCGGAACCCTCTATGAACTCTGCTCTCTCTATTTCGACCGTATCGACCTCAACCGCCACGTGGGCGCATTTCCCCGAATTGGCGCGCTCGATGTTTGCCCGTTCGTCGAAGTCGGGGGAGGGGGCTGGACCGGCGGGAAGGAGGCGCTCCTTTCGGTCGCCCGCGCCTTCGGCGAACGTCTCGCGAGAACCTACGATCTGCCTGTGTTTCTGTACGAGCGGTCGGAAGGCGTGCGAAGCGAGTCCGAACTCGCGGAACTCAGGCTTGGGGGGTTTGGCGGCCTGATGGGGAAGAAGCTCTCGTCCGATTACGGCCCCACGCAGGTTCATCCTCGCCTTGGCGTCACCTACACGGGCGTAAGGGACTTCGTGATCGCTCTCCACTTCACGTTTGCCGACGCCGACAGCCGGATCGCCAAGCGGCTCGCCGGAAGCGTCCGAAGGCTCCGTCAAGAAGGCGACGAACGGTTCCTCGGGGTCCGGGCTCTTGCAACCTACCTACCGTCCCGTAGGCGCGGGCTGGTCAGCCTTAACCTGACCTTGCCCGATCTCACTCCCGTCGATCCCATCGTGGAGTTCCTCAACCAGCAGACTCGCAAGATGTACCGCACCCCAAGCCCTGCTCACTTGGTCGGTGCCATCCGCGAACGGGACGTGCCAGGGGCCACCAAGCTCGCGATCGCGCCGGAGCAGGTCGTCTCGGAGGTGCGAACTGAAGCGTGACTTCGATATCGGGTTCCTCGGCGGCGGGCAACTCGCCCGGATGTCGATCCAGGCCGCCCAACGAATGGGGCTGCGGTGTCTTTCGATCGATCCTTCGCTTCAGAGTCCGTCTTCTCGCATCGCCGAGTCCTTGCAGGCCGAACTCGGCGACCCCGAAGCCCTCGTCGAGGTCTTGAGCCGGTGCCACCGCGTTACACTGGAGAATGAGTTCGTCCCGGCGACCTCGATTCAACGAGCGCTGGACGCATCCGGAGCCGACCCAGGGATTCTCACGCCGCCCCTCGATTCCTTGGCTACGGTCCAAGACAAGCTTCTTCAACGGCAGGCGCTCGCAAGGGCCGGAGTTCCGTCTCCACGGGCGCTCGCGCTGGAGGGCGACGGGTCCCAAGCCGTGCGTCAACTCGGCTTCCCAATGGTGCTCAAGGCTCGGTTTGGAGGTTACGATGGCAAAGGCACGAGGTTCGTTCGTGACTTAGAGCAGTTGGAATCGCTCCGAGCAGAATGGGGCAACGGCGGCTGGCTCGCCGAGCAGTTCGTCGAGTTTCGCCGCGAGCTCGCCGCAATGGTCTTTATCGGCGGGCAATCTCGAGGGACCTTCCCGACGATGGAGACGATCCAAGTGAACCACGTGTGCGACCTTGTGTTCCCCTGCGACGCCGACGGGAGCGAGATCGCGCTTGCGGCAGTCGAGGCCGTAGGAGGTAAGGGACTGTTCGGGGTGGAGCTTTTCGAACTCGAAGACGGCAGCATCTTGGTCAACGAACTAGCCCCCAGACCCCACAACACAGGGCATTACACGCTCGATTGGGGAGGCGTCAGTCAGTTCGAGCAGCATGTACGCCTGGTCATGGGGTGGCCGGCAGTAGAGCCGCTCGGCTGGGCGACCTGCATGGCAAACCTCCTCGGGATTCAACCTTCAGGCGACTACCGAAAGGGGATCGAAGCGGCGCTGAAAGACCCTGAGGTCAGAGTGCATTGGTACGAGAAGGAGCCCGCGCGGCACGGGCGCAAAATGGGTCACCTGAACGTACCGGGTCGAAGCTGGGGGTATTCCCCCCAAGAAACCCCCTCGCTCGTGCGGCGGGCGCGGGAGGCCCGAGACCGATTCTATGAGGCGTGGGCCGAACATGCAGGCCAGCAAGTAGAATGATCGAGTCCCCAGGACGGTGAAGCCATGATCGAATTCGGCATCGCACTCGGACTCCTCGCTGCGCCCCTCATGCCGGACGCGCAAGTTACAGACCTCATGAAGCCCAACGACAAGCTCCAGTATCCCGAGACTCGCCGACAGGACGTTTCGGAGATGAAATTCGGCGTTCGAGTCGAAGACCCCTACCGGTGGCTTGAGAACCCGGACGAACCCGATGTGCGGACGTGGATCGAAGCGCAAAACAAGCTCACATTCGATTACCTTGGGCGGATTCCTGAGCGGACGCCTATCAAGGACCGCTTGCGAAAGGTTTGGAACTACGAACGCTTTGGCATCCCCGAGAAGAAGGGCAGCCGCTACTTCTGGACGAAGAACGACGGGCTGCAGAACCAGTCCGTGCTGTATTGGGCAACCTCGCTCAAAGGCACGCCGAAGGTGCTGCTCGACCCCAACAAGTTGAGCAAGGACGGAACGGTCGCCCTCTCAGCGATTTCCATCAGCCACGATGGGAAATATCTCGCTTACGCCGTTGCGAGCGGAGGTTCGGACTGGCAAGAGTGGCGCGTCCGCCGCGTGGATACGGGCGCGGATTTGCCCGACCGGGTCCGTTGGAGCAAATTCTCAGGAGCTTCGTGGACGAAGGACAACAAGGGGTTTTATTACAGCCGCTACGACGCCCCGAAGCCGGGGCAAGAGCTCGAAGCCGTCAACTACTTTCACAAGCTCTATTACCACAAAATCAACTCAGGACAGGAGAAGGATACGCTCATCTACGAGCGCAAGGACAAGAAGGAGTGGGGATTTGACGGGCGGGTCACCGACGACGGCCGTTACCTCCTCATCACCGTGTGGGAAGGCACCAAGCGCGAGAACCGGGTGTTCTACAAGGACCTCGGACTTCGAAGCTCGAAGGTCGTCGAACTCTTGAAAACCGCGGACGCGAGCTATGGCTTCATCGGCAACTCGGGGACGAAGTTCTGGTTTCAGACCGATCTCAAGACTCCGCGGGGCAGGGTCATCGAAATCGACATCAAGAAGCCCGAAACCAAGTACTGGAAGACGATCCTGCCCGAGGCCAAGGAGAAGCTCGAATCCGTCTCGCATGTGGGGCGAAGGCTCGTCGCACAGTACCTGAAGGACGCCCACTCAGTCGTCAAGGTCTACAGCACGGTCGGCAAGCTGGTACGAGAAGTTAAACTGCCCGTGCTCGGATCGGCTGGCGGCTTTGGCGGCAAGTACACCGACACGACCACGTTCTTCGACTTCCAGTCGTTCGCGTTCCCTCGCGTCGTGTATTCCTACGCGATCTCGACCGGCAAGACGGAAGTGGTCTTCCAGTCCAAGGTCGATGTGAAGCCCGCCGACTTCGAAACCAAGCAAATCTTCTACCACAGCAAGGACGGGACGCTCGTTCCGATGTTCTTGGTGTATCGCAAGGGCCTCAAGCTCGACGGGGCGAGCCCCACGCTGCTGTCGGGCTACGGCGGGTTCAACATCTCGCAGACGCCCTATTTCTCTGTGTCCCGGCTCACTTGGGTACAAATGGGCGGTGTGCTTGCGATCGCCAACATCCGCGGCGGGGGCGAATATGGCACCGCTTGGCATGACGCGGGCCGCCTGAAGAACAAGCAGAACTGCTTCGACGACTTCATCTCCGCTGCCGAATGGCTGATCGACAACCGCTACACTTCCCCCTCGAAGCTCGCCATCCAAGGTGGATCGAACGGGGGGCTGCTCGTGGGCGCTTGCGTCAACCAACGGCCCGACCTCTTCGGCGCCGCGCTGCCCGCAGTGGGAGTCATGGACATGCTCCGCTTCCACAAATGGACCATCGGGTGGGCGTGGGTCTCGGACTACGGATCGCCGGAGCGCGAGGAGGATTTCAAGGTCCTGTTCGCCTATTCGCCCTATCACAATGTGACCAAGGGCGCCCAATACCCGGCGGTGCTGGTGACCACGGGCGACCATGACGACAGGGTCGTTCCCGCGCACAGCTTCAAGTACGCCGCCGCCATGCAGTCGGCCCAAGCTGGGGATGCCCCCATCCTGATCCGAATCGAGACCCGCGCGGGGCACGGCGCAGGTAAGCCCACCGACAAGATCATCGACGAGGTCGCCGATACCTATGCGTTCTTGGTCAAAAACCTCGGGCTGAAGTTGCCGGCGAACTTCGGCAAGTAGCGCGGCTCCGAGCGACTTTCGGCGTTCGCCCGGTCGTTTTGGCGCAAGATAGTAAGCGGTGTTGGCCGACCTTGCCTACCTTATCGGTGTGCTCGCCTCCTGGGCGGGATGGCTGCTTGCGGCCCGAGCGGTCGTAATGGCGCTGCAATTGGCGTTGGCCCGACCTTGGACCGATCGCAGGGCCGTTGGAGTCTCGCTGGCTTGGACGGCTAGCCTCGGAGGCGGGCTCCTCGTGCTCTCAGGGGGAGTGGCCCAGGCGGCGGGAAGGCCGCTCGGAGGGGGCGTCCCGATTCCAATCTTCTGGATCGTCGCGCCTTGGACGGCGTGGGGAGCGCTCGCCTGCGCTGCAGCCGCCATCGGGACGGCACTACGCCACTTCGCTTCTCCCCCTTCGCAAGACGACCGGTCTTGGATTCGGGTAGCCCTATTCTGGACGCTCGGCGCAGCTCTGTTTGGCGTCCTCCACATCGTTGTGGGCGGCCCCGTCGAACTGCTCCGGGGGGTTGCCCAGGTTCCCTGGATCGCGGCGGTAGGGATTCTGATCCTCTTGGTGGGCGCCACCTCCTCGATGGTGTGGTTCCAACGCCACCCGGCAGCCAAGACGTTGAAGCTGGGAGCGCAGCACCTTGCGCTGGCCGTGGGCTCCGTCGTGTTCGGCCTGCCGTTCGTATGGCTTCTCCTCACCAGCTTCAAAGAGGACGTGGACATGGCCTCGCCTGAGGGCCTTGTGTGGATTCCCAAGGTCACTCAAACCGTTCCCTATTACGATCCGGAGCGACCGCTCGTGGAAACCCAGCTCGAAGGCTTTACGGCGCGAGGCGATATCCTCCAGCGCAACCCCGACGGGTCCGCTGTAATCGACATCGCTGAGCCCTACATGCTCAGGGGCAGAACCGTCACCGCGCAGCCACCCCTCCGAATCGTCGCGCGGCAAGTCCCGCTGGCCCACCTCACTCTCGACGGCAGGAAGGCGCGGGGACGGGTCGTCCAAGAACTTGACGATGGCGGGAGGCTGGTCGAAGTGTTCGATCCGCCTGAAATGAAGGGCCGCCTCGTGCAAGCGCGCCCCGGCGAAGCGCCCGACATCCGGCAGCCCGGGCTCCGCTGGCAAAACTACTGGGAAGCGCTGCAATACCTCCCCCCCGAGGCTAACCTCGGCCTCGCGTACCTCAACAACACACTGATCCTCGTCGTCCTCTCCGTGATCGGGACGCTCCTCAGTTCGTCGCTCGTCGCCTATGGATTCGCGAGGATTCCGTTTCCGGGACGCGAGACCCTGTTCCTCGTTCTGCTCGGGACCATGATGCTGCCAGCGGCGGTTACGATGCTTCCTAACTTTCTGATCTTTCGGTGGCTCGGATGGGTCGATACTCTTATGCCCCTTTGGGTCCCGGCGTTTTTCGCGTCGGCGTTCAACGTGTTTCTCTTCCGGCAGTTCTTTCTCGGCATACCGAAGGAACTCGAAGACGCGGCGACGCTCGACGGCTGCAATCCGCTGCGAACCTACTGGCAGGTCATGCTGCCCCAACTCAAGCCTGCCGTCGCCGTCGTGGCGATCTGGACGTTCATGGGCGCATGGAACAACTTCATGGGGCCACTGATCTTCATCAACTCCTCCGAGAAGATGCCGATCGCCTACGCGGTGCAGCTCTATCAAGCCGACCGAGCCGCAGAACCCGGCCTCCTGATGGCGTTCGCCACAATGTCCATCGTGCCGGTCCTCGCCGTGTTCTTCTTCGCCCAGAAGTACTTCATCGAAGGGGTGTCTCTCAGCGGTCTCGGAGGACGGTAGCGGCTCTCGACCTTGCGTCCGGTCCCATGTTCGGACGCTTGAATACGGGTACAACCAAACCTCGCCGGCCCATGCTCGAAGTCTACGAACTCACCAAGGAATACAAGAAGCTCCGAGCGGTCGACCAGTTGACCTTCACGATCCGTCCTGGTGAGATCGTCGGGTTGCTGGGGCCCAACGGAGCGGGAAAGACGACCGCGCTGCGATGCATCGCGGGGATCCTTCGTCCCACTTTGGGACATGTGCGAATCAATGGCTACGATCTGGTGAGCGACCAGGCAAGGGCCAAGGCCAACCTCGCGTTCGTTCCCGAACTCCCGTCGCTCTATGAGCTTCTGACCGTCGAGGAGCACATCCGATTCGTGGCGATGTGCTATGGCATGGACCGCTCCTACGAAGCCCGAGCCAACGAGCTTATGAAGCGCTACAACCTGGAGGAGAAGCGGCGCTCGCTGGTGGCGACTCTGAGCAAGGGCATGAGGCAGAAACTGGCGATCACATGCGCGCTGATCCACAACGCCAACGTACTTCTCTTCGACGAACCCATCGTCGGCATCGACCCCGCCGGGGTGGCCGAATTCAAGGCCGAACTCGCGCGAGCTCGGGCTGCCGGATGCTCCATTCTGGTCTCGACCCACTTGCTCGACACCGCTGAGAGGCTGTGCGACCGGGTGACAATCCTTGCGAAAGGCCGAAAGATCGCCGAAGGCACCCTCGAGGAACTGCGCGAACTGAGCCAATCGGAGGGCCAGACACTGGAGGAAGTGTTCCTGAAGCTCACAGCCGAGAAACATGAAGCCCCTGCTGTATTTGAGCTATAAGACCGCTTACAACGGGGTCATGCGGGCGCTGGGCTCGCCCACACGCCTTATCGGCATCCTGTTCCTGGTGGGCTACTACTTCATGTGGTTCGTCCGGCCCGTCCTTTACGGAAACTCGGGACGATCATGGGACAAGCTCCAGTCCTCTTCGCTTCCCAAATTCGAATTTCCCCCGATCGCCGTCATCGACGCCGCGGTTTTCGCGCTGTTCTTGGGCATCTCGTTCTTGCTGATGCTGGGTGTACTGAGCCCTCGACAGGGGTTCAGACCCGCCGACGCCGATGTACTCTTTGCGACACCGGTCGATCCGAAGATCGTCCTCACGTTCCGACTCCTCCGCGACCTCTTCTTCACCCTGCTTTTCCCGCTCCTGATCCTCCTTTTCGGCATCCGTCCGATGTCGGCGGGATGGTCGATGCTGTTTCGTGATCTTCCCGACCCTTCGGCTTCGACTTTGACGGCTCAGCTCGTCTACCTCTCCTGGATTCTCGTGTCGATGGTATGGATCACCCTGGCGTACATGTTCACGCTGCTGTTCAACCGCAGCGAGACTCGATACGACGGATTGAGAAAGGCGCTCAACTGGGGAATCGGGATTTTGACCCTCGCGGTGGCGGGCTATGTGGGATGGGGGTTCACTCAGCTGGGCTCGCTCGACGACCTGGTGCGACTCGCCCAATCTCCGTTCCTGCGGATCGCGTTCCCGACGGCTTCGCTCGCCACGATGTTCGCGACCGCCCCCCTCAGCGGGTCCTGGGCTGCAGGCGCGTTCGGCTTCGGAGGGTTGATCGCGATCATCGGCTTCGCGGTCTGGAAGACGTACTCGCAGGTTGGCTGGCTCTACGACCAAGCCGCTGTTCGCGTCAGTCAAGGCCAAGCGCTCCGGTCGGCCCAGCGGGCGGGCGACGTGTACGCGGCAGCCGCAGAACTCGCTCGCGAAGGCAAGTCCAAGACGAGGCAGTTTCGGCTTCTCCAGCGCATCTGGGCTCCGGGCCCCTGGGCGCTGGTGTACAAGGACCTCCTGCTTCAAGGGCGCGGGATGATGTTCCCCCTTCTCGCTTCGTCTGTAGCCGGCCTTGCGCTCTCGCTGATGCCGGCTCTGACGAGTTCCCAACTCAAAGGCACGGCGTCCGGAACGTTCTTTCTGGGGATGCAGATGATGGTGGTGTTCATCGTCACGATGGCGCAAGCGAGCACGGGGTTCATGGAGTCGTTGCGCAGGGTCGATCTGCAAAAGTCGCTTCCGTTCACCCCGACTTCGATCGTGTTCTTCGAGATGCTCGCGAAGTCGGTCTTGGGCTCTGTGGTTTGCTGGGTGGGCTGCATCGTGAGCTTGGCGATCAAACCCGACCTGGCTTCCTACATTTTCGCGGCGATCCTCTTTTGCCCCGCTCTGTCGCTGCTCCTCAGCGCGGCCGTCTTCTGCATCACGATTCTGTTTCCCGACATCGACGATCAAAGTCAGCGGCAGTTCAAAGGCCTGATGATGATGCTCTCGATCGCGATCATGGCGTTCCCTCCTGCCGGACTTTTCATCGGCCTGCTCATTGCGGGGGTTCCGGCATGGTTGGCGGCAGTCTTCGGCTCGGCGGTCTGTTGGGGGATCGCATTCGTAGGCGCTCTCGCCGCAGGAAGGCTCTACGCCGACTACAACCCCTCCGACTAGCTCAAGTGAGGACCGAACGGTACAATGCCCCTCGCACCGCGAACTTTCATCGAACTAGCGATGTTGAATCCGCTTGAGAACCCCGAGACATGAAGTTGCGAGCCTCTACAAAGATACTCGTCGGATTCATCGCCGTCATCGCCGCGTCGTATTTCGGCTATCGGACCGTAACCTCGTATTACCTCCAGAACCAGAAGTTCGAACCGCTTTTGCCGAGGCGAGTCAACCTATTGGGGGTCGATACAAGCCAGGGCTACCACATCGTCGTCTCTAATCAGATCGCCCACCTTGTGCAGGGAGGGGGAGGCAAGTTTGAGGCGCCCTCCGACCGCGGAGAAAAGCCGGACCTCTCCAACGCCAAGCGAATCCCCATTCGCGAGATGCTCCGTGCGCTTCAGGGGGACTCGAATGCCCTCGGGCGCTTCCTCATGTCCGTCAACAACATCGACGAAGGCGACCTGCCGCCGTACCCTGTCATTTGGCCCCGCGATCAACTCCTCAAGGCCCTCGAAGGGGACGCCGAACTGAAGGCCAAGCTTGAGTCCGACCTCAACATCCAACTCGACGGCACCCCGTTGGGAGTGGTGCGAACGGAAGCCCTCGAACAAGGGATCGTGATCGAACTCCCCATCACCGTCGAGGCGAAAGTCGAAGGACGTGTGAAGAAGCTGGTCGGGACGCTGCCGATCCCCTTCCAAACCCGTTTCGCCCGAACGGTCTTCGATCGCTACAAAGAGAAACCCGAGATCACTTCGGCGATCGTTCTGGGCGCCTACCGCGAAGAGGCACAGAAGTTGCTCGATAACGCTGAGTTGCGGGAAGACATCGGCGGGCATCTCAAGTCCCTCCTCGACGAAGAGAACTTGAAGCGATACGCCGAGATTCCCGAAAGTCTGCTGAACAGCGTGACGGTCGTGGTCAACTCCGACTTAATCGACTCAGCGGGCTATTCGGAGCGGCGAGACCGCAATGGGAAGCCCATTTACACGATGGAATTGAACCTAAATGGCGAGGGCCGAACCCGGCTCTGGCAGTACAGCCGAGACAATCTGGGCTCGCAGTTGCTGCTGGTTTGGGACGGAATCGCCATCGCTGCACCCCGGATTTCGCACGAATTGGTCCTGAGCCAGGTTACAATAAGCCAATTGACGGACCTGACCCTCGTGCAAGACGCCTGTAAGGCGATCAATCAACGCGACGAGTAGGAGAGATGTCTATGATTTGGAAAGCGACCCTAGCCTTTGCCCTTCTGGCAAGCCTGACTCTGATCGGATGCAATTCGCAGAAAGCTTCGGGATATCAACCCAAGCCTTCGAAGAAAGCCGAAGTGAAACCCGTGGATCCGGGGAAGGAAGCCACCCTTTTCCCCATGGCCGAAGGCAACCAATGGACCTTTGAGGTCGAGGCCGCTGGACGCACCGACGAGATCACACTCAAGGTCATCAGCGTTTCGCCTATGGAGGGTGGGATCAAGGCGCGGCTCGAATTTACGTCGGGGACTCAGGTGATCGACAAGCAAGCGTGGGAGATCACCTCGAATGGCATCTTCCAACTCTCGGCCGGGAACCCCGAAGTCACGTTTTCGCCTCGCCAAACCGCCGTCCCGTTTCCCATTGAGGTCGGGAAGAAGTTCGCTTGGAAGGGAACAGCGCTCCTGCCCATCGGGCAAGCCGGGCCGAGCTCCCACAAGAACGAGGTCCAGGCATGGCAGTTGGTCGATTCGGGGATCGGCCGAGTGACGGCCCTGCCGATCCAAACCTACGCTGAGTTTATGGCGAAAGTCGACGGGCAGGATGTTCCGGCTACGATGGCCTCGACAACCTATTGGTCGCCTGGGATCGGCCTTGTACGGTATGTCCAGAGGATCGCCGTAGGCAATGCGACCTCAGGGCAGACCCTTCGACTGAAGTCCTATGTGGTGAAGTAACGATGAAGCGCTACCTCTTTCTGTTGTCCTTGTTCGGAATCCTCTCGGCGCTGGCGCTGACTGGATGCGGGTCCAAAGGCGCGCCTTCCGAGCCCGGCAAGCCGGAAACGGCGTCCACGGCGAAGCCATCGGGCGAAACGGAGATCGAGGAGAGTTCTTCCCCCACCGCCCTTCCCATCGACAAACTGCCCGCATCCCTCAAAAACGACGCGTTCACGTATTACGGGCTGGGCCGGTCGGAACCCATGCTCTTCGAGTACGCAGTCGACGATAAGGCCCCCTCTGAGGGCTCCGTCACCGTCAAGCTGATCGAGGTGAAGGACAACGAAGCGAAGTTCTTGATGGAACGTGCGGGGGCGCTGGCCCCGCTCGGCAACCAGGAGTTCGTTCTCAAGTCCGACGGTCTCTACTCCACGATGCTCGCGGGTTCCCCCATCGAGCCGATGTCGATCGAAATGCCGTCCAAGATCGAGAAGGGAACTTCATGGTCCACCTCAGGCAAGTTCAAGCTCCCCACCGAAGTCGAGGCGAAACAGTCCACCGAACTCAAGGTCGTGGGGTTTGAGAAGGTCAAGGTCAGGGCCGGTGAGTTTCAAGCGGCCAAAGTAACGGGCAGGGGCCTATTGGCCACGGCAGGTAAGACCACAGAATCAACTATGACGGCGTGGTTTGCCAAGGACGTGGGAATGCTCAAGCTAGTCATCGAGGCCAAGGACTCCGAAGGCAAGAAGGCGAAAATCCGGATCGAGTTGACCCAATGAGAATCAAGTTATGATCGCCGTTGCCCTGCTGCTCGGTTCGCTTTGCCAAGGCGTCGTCGAGGACTACTTTCCTCTGACTTCGGGAACTCGCTGGGTGTACGAGGAGAAGTCGGGCGACCAAACGAACGTGGTCGTCGACGAGGCGCTTCCCCCCATCCGGATCGACGGTAAGATGGCGTTCCCGGTGACCTCGAAAATCGACGGCAGAGTCATCGAAACGCGGTTCTATGGACTGATCGACAACACGATCCACATTGTCGCCTTCAAGCAGGACTCCCCTCTCAGCGAGCCGATCCCCGTTCTCAAGTTCGACGGCAAGCGAACGTCCTGGGAGTTTTCGGGAATGACTCCGATGCAAACCATCCCGGTGCCTCTCACTTTGCGGGGAACTGCCGATGCCAAGGGGAAAAGAACCGTATTGGGAATGACGGCCAACGTAATCGAAAGCACGGTGACGGGTGTGCTCGATACGGGAGGCGGAACCAAAATCGAATCGAAACAAGTAGCGATCTACGCGCAAGGAATCGGACTGATCGAGTTTAAGGAGTGGCGTAAGATCGCCGATCGGGAAACGGTCACAACAACAACCCTTGTCAAATTCACCCAACCGAACTGAGTCCCTTCGGGGAATGGCACTGGCGGCGCTCTTCGCCGTCGCTCTCGCAGGCTGCACGGGAACGAAGTCCCTGGGCAGGCTGATTCAGGACGCCCAAGAATTGCTTCCGGCGACGAAGCCCGGAGAATCGGCGGTGATCTCGCTGGGCGGGACGAAGATTCCGGTCACCGTGCGGTCAGAGGTGAAGGGGTCTGCTGTCGAGTTCGAATTCCTCGCGCACAATCAAACCCTGGAAGTCGAGCGGTATGAGTCCACGCGGGAGTCCTTCTCGCTCGTCGAGGCCGCGAAGGCCGTGTACGACCCGACGCTTCCCCTGCTCAGATTCCCGATGAACCTAGGCGACAAGTGGGATTGGAAGGGCAAACTCATCTCGGGAACGGTCTCGTGGAACGGCGAAGCCGAAGTCGCTGCGCGCAAAGACTCCCTGGTGGTCAATGGCGTTTCACTCGAAGCGGTCCGGGTCGATGTCGAGCTTCGCCTTGAGAGCGGCGGACCTGCCCCAGCGGCGCGCTCGCTCACCTTCTGGTTCGTGCCTCAGCGAGGGATTCTGAAGCGCGAGTTCGGCCATGCTTCGACGAGAACTTGGGTGGAGACGCCAGTCGAGGAGGAGTAGGGATGTCTTCCCTCGGGGAAGCAAAGGGGCCCCTCGTTGAACGTGGACTCGCCCGCGGTCTTGGGTTCGACTGGTGGCTCTTGGCTTCGAGCCTCATTCTGCTGACGATCGGCGTGATGTCGCTCTACAGCATCGACTACGATTCCGCCAACTCGCGAACGTTTCTCCGGCACATGCAGCGGCTCGCCGTCGGCGTCATTCCGTTTGCGTTCTTTTTCTTCCTCAATCTCAAGGCTCTCGTTCGGTATGCGAACGCGATCTACGTGTTGAACCTCATCTTGCTGCTGCTCGTGCTGCTCATAGGATCATCCGCGGGAGGAGCCCAGCGCTGGATCAACCTGGGACCGATCGACTTCCAGCCCAGCGAAATGGCCAAGCTGTTCACGATCATCACGCTGAGCGCCTTCCTTGCCAACAACTGGGACCGCATTCGCTCGGCAAGAGTCTGGTTCCTCTCGCTCCTTCACGTTCTCGTGCCGCTTCTTCTCATCTTCAAGCAGCCTCACCTCGGAGCGTCGCTCGTGATGCTCGCGATTTGGCTGGGGATCAGTCTCGTGGCGGGCGTGCCGGCCAAGCTGCTTTTGGCGACGGTCTTGGGCGCTGCGGGCATCCTGAGCCTGGCGTTCCTCGTCCCCGGTGTCCTTCGCGACTACCAGAAGGAGCGGGTGATGGCGATGTTTGGGGGCGATGAGCGCAACAACCGCTACCAGACCTCCCGAGCGGAGATCGCGATCGGAGTCGGCAGCCTGACAGGGGTGGGATACCTCAAGGGAGAGCATAAGCGCGCAGGCTACGTCCCAGCCCAACACACCGACTTCATCTTCACCGTCATCGGCGAGGAGGGCGGACTCGTCGGCTCGACCCTGCTCCTTTGCGCGTTCGGGTTGTTCTTCTATCGCATTTGGCTCTTGATGATCCGCGCCACAGAGCCGTTTCACCGGCTCCTGGTTGCCGGGGTCTTCTCCATGCTGGCGTTTCACATGACGGTCAACTTGGGCATGAACCTGGAGTTGCTGCCCGTTGTGGGGCTTTGGCTGCCCTTCATGAGCTACGGAGGAACCGCGATCTGGCTGTGCCTTGCGTGCGTGGGCCTGCTGCTCAACATCAGCACACGGGAAAGGCCGGTCCTCTTCTCGTGAATCGCACTCAATTCCTCAGAGATCCCAACTTCGAGCACCCAACTTGGCGAGAAGTTTGTATAATCCTAGGGGCTGGCCATGGATGGCGAGCACAGGTGGATTAGGGATGAAGACTGCTCCTCGATCTAGGGCGCCTCGCGCCCGCGCTGCAAGCGCCGCAAACGAGACCCGTTCGCATCGTTCGGCGGATATGCTGGGCGTTGCCCTACTGGCGCTCGCGGCCATAACGGGAATCGCCCTGTATTCCTCGAATTCCGGACTCATCGGCGGGGCGCTCCAGTCGTTCTTCCGGCCGATGTTCGGCGTAGGTTCGTGGGGGCTGGTTGCGGTGTTCGGCCTCTGGGGGCTGGGACTCCTGGCGGGGCGAAAACGCGCCGAGTCGCTTCAGCTTTCCTGGGGCCTTGTGCTGATGTATGCGGTGATTCTCGGCGCGCTGGCCCGACCCTATGGGACCAACGTCTTCGACCCGGATGCGATGGTGGCTTCAGGCGGCTATTTGGGCGCCTCGGTCTCGTGGGCGATGGAAAGGCTGCTCGGCGACGCCAAGCTCGTCGGGCTGGGGGCGCTCGGGACCGTCGGGCTGATCCTCTGCCTTCAGATGCCCCTTCGCGCCGTTTACGACGCCTTTGCGCAGCGTGCCGCTCGACTCAAAGTCGGCCGGTCCCAACCTAAACGCGTTAGCCCTCCACCTGCGAAGGCCGTCGTCATGGCCGAGGATGCAAGCGCTCCCGACCCGACCCCCAAGCAGCGAACCGCACCGATTCTCCGCGACGCGAATCAACCCGAACTCGCGCTCGAAACGGAGCCCACCAAAGAAGGCTACAAGCTCCCGCCGCTCGCCCTGCTCCAACCTCCTCAGCCGCGCCGCAAACGAACGCCCGAGGAGATGCAAGAGAACATCGAGACTTTGGAGGGCACGCTCGAGCAGTTCGGAATCGAAGCCAACGTCGTCGAGGTCGCAACCGGCCCAACGGTCACTCGGTACGAAATCCAACTCGGACCCGGAATCCGCGTCAATCGCATCACTTCGCTCGCCGACAACATCGCGATGAACCTCGCCGCCTCCCACGTCCGCGTCGAGGCTCCCATCCCCGGAAAGGCCGCCATCGGCGTCGAGGTGCCCAACGCCAACCCCGCCACCGTGTCTCTCAAGGAGGTTGTCGAGACCAAGGAGTTCCGAGAACACCCGTCCCGACTCGCGGTCGCGCTCGGACAGGACGTCAGCGGGGGCAACCGATACACCGACCTAGCCAAGATGCCCCACCTACTGGTGGGAGGCGCGACGAACAGCGGCAAGAGCATCGGCCTCGCTTCGCTCATCATGTCGCTGATCCTACGAAACACCCCCAAGGACGTGCGCCTGGTGATGATCGACCCCAAGCGTGTCGAACTCGCCCTCTTCGACGGCATTCCCCACCTGATGTGCCCGGTGATCAAGGACGTCAAGGAAGCGCCGGGTGTGCTGCGAGCGGTGTGGCGCGAGATGGACCGCCGGTACGACAAGTTCTCCGAGGCGGGAGTTCGCAACATCGACGGATGGAACGAAAAGGCCACGTTCCAAGACAAGATGCCCTACATCGTAGTGGTGATCGACGAACTTGCCGACTTGATGATCCAGGCGGCGGCGGAAGTCGAGACTTCGATTTGCCGCTTGGCCCAGCTCGCGCGAGCCACGGGCATCCATCTCGTCGTCGCCACCCAGCGACCCTCAGTCGACGTCATTACCGGCACCATCAAAGCGAATATCGCTTCCCGGGTCGCCTTTACCGTATCGTCGCAAGTCGATTCGAGGACCATTCTCGACCAAGCGGGAGCGGAGCGGCTGATCGGCAGAGGCGACATGCTGTTCCTGCCGATCGATGCCTCGAAGCCACTTCGCATTCAAGGCTGCTATGTCAGCGAGAAGGAGATCGCGGAGGTATGCCGTTTCTGGCGAGAACAGGAGTCTCCGCGATTTCAGATCGACCCCAAAGCGGTCCAGCACGAAGAGTCCGGAAAGCCCCATGGGGAGCACGCGGGCGACTCCGACCCCCTCTGGGAGGAGTCCGTGCGGTGGGTCGTGGAGAGAGGCCAAGCCTCCACCTCGATGCTTCAGCGCAGGTTTTCAATCGGCTTCCAGAGGGCGTCTCGGCTGCTCGACATGATGGAAGAGCAGGGCATCGTTGGCGCAAGAGACGGCCCCCGCCCCCGCGAAGTGCTCGTCAGCCTCCACGAACTCGAAGCCAGACTCGGCCAATCCGGCGTCCCGTTCTTTGAAGCCGACTGAGCAGGTCGCTCCGCCACCTTCGGAAGGAGTTTTTTCTCGCGCGGTCTTGCATTTTTCCGAGGTCACAATGCAAAACTGTTGCGATAAGGGACTCCTGGAGGAAAAGATGAACTTGGCTTCGAGCATCGCGTCGACGGTTGCAACTACCGCGGCGCTTTTTTCACCCCCGCAACCGACTCAGGACAACAAGAACGCCTTCAACCCGCAAATCAGCGTCGTGGGCGATTTCGCGATCCAACTCGACCGAAACGACGGCGAGAAGCGGCGGGCCGACTACCGAGAAATCGAATTCGGATTCGCGGCGGACGCTGACCCCATGCTCCGAGTTGAACTCTACTACTCCATCGTCAAGGAAGACGACGAAACCAAGATTGAACTCGAAGAGGGATTCGGCAGATACCAAGGCATCGGCCGGGGGATCAGCATGAAGTTCGGAAAGCTCGCGGGAGCAATCGGCCGAGTCCAACGCAACCACGTCGATGCCCTCAACTTCATGGACTACCCGCTCGTGATTCAGGACGTGTTGGGGGAGGAAGGTTTCCGCCATCCCGGTGCGAGCCTGAGCTACCTTTTCCCTGGCAATCGCTTCATGGAGGCGACCGTCGAGATGTTCGACGTTCAGGAGGACGGCCCGGTTTTCGGCGGAACGGCCGTGGACGATCCCGCATGGTTGGGTCACTTCCGCACCTTCCACGACTTCAGCGACAGCCTTTCGGCGCAGTTCGGCGCAACTTATATGCGAGGTCCTGATCCGGGAGGGGGCAACGCAAAGGTCACGGGACTGGATTTTACGATGAAATACCAACCTGAGGGCGCCTCGGCGTCGTGGGTGCTCGAATCGGAGGCCCTTTGGGCCAAGCCTTCCGACTATTCCGACAAGACGTTCGGTTGGTTCGGAAGAGCAACCCTCAACCTCCCCAATCGATGGTCGTTCACAGGAGGCTACGATTACAGCGAACTGCCTGGAACGTCTGACGTTCGCAAAGGGTGGCTCTTCGGCGCGACGTTCCGCGCTACCGAGTTCCACCGTTGGCGAGTCGAGTACCAGAGCCTTACGAGCAACTTCGGCAACGACCGCAGGTACCTGACCCTGCAATTCCAGTGGGTCATCGGGGCGCACCCGGCCCATGTCTATTGAGAAAGCGACATGAAACTTCATCGAACTTTTGTCGGCTTGGGGATCGTTGCGGGACTCTCCGGAACGGCCCTCGCGAACCTGAATGTCCTGACGACGACCCCTGACCTCGCCTCGATCGTGAAGGAGGTGGGAAAGGACAGAGTCTCGGTGAGCGCGATCGTAGTGGGGGCGCGAGACCCCCACCGCATCGAGGCCAAGCCCAGCTACATGAGCCGCGCCGCTCAAGCCCACCTATGGGTCTCCATCGGCCTCGACCTCGAAATCGCCTACGAAAGGCCCATCATCGACGGGAGCCGCAACCCAAGAATTCGCCCAGGCACAAAAGGCTACGTGAACGCGGCCAACTGGGTCAAGGTGCTGGAAATCCCCGCTTCCGTAAGCCGGGCGGAGGGCGACGTCCACCCCGGCGGCAACCCTCACGTATGGCTCGATCCCTTCAACGGACGCATCATCGCGCAGCGGCTTGCCGAGCGAATGGGGGAACTCGACCCCCCACAGGCAGCCACCTACCGCGCGAACGCAGTCGCCTTTGTGCGAAGGATCGATGACGCGATGTTCGGCAAGGCTCTCGTCGGCAAGCACGGCGGCGATGCGCTCTGGGCATGGGAAAACGGCGGCCGGCTGATCCAAGAACTCACGAGCCGTGGCGAACTCGCCTCGCTCTCAGGATGGGAAGGGGCCATGCGTCCGTTCCGAGGTGCGCCGGTGATCACGTATCACAAGAGCTGGCCTTACTTCGTCGCCCGATTCGGGTTGAAAGTGATCGACTATCTCGAACCCAAGCCCGGGCTTGACCCGACTCCGGGCCATGTGGCGCACGTGATCGAAGAGGTGAAGGCTTCCGGGGTGAAGCTGATCTTGCAGGAGCCGATCTACAGCACGCGAAACGCAAATTTCGTGGCCAGTCGAACCTCCGCGAAGGTTGTCGTCGTCCCTGGAAACGTGGGCCACACCTCAGACGCCAAGGATTACATCAGCCTGTTCGATTCGATCATCAAGCGAATTACTGAGGCGCTTTCGAGGTAGGGTTGGGCGAGTTTTGGACTTTCATGGGCCCGGCGGTGCTCGCTGCTGTGTTCATGAGCCCGATCCATGCGCTTTTTGGCCTTCACATCGTTCGACGGGGACTGATCTTCATCGACCTTGCGGTCGCCCAAGTTGCCGCGTTTGGAATGTCCCTCGCGATCGGCCAAGGCTATGAGGCTCAATCCCCGACGGCGTACTGGTATTCGGTGGGTTTTGCCCTCGCGGGTGCTCTCCTCATTTCGATAACGAGGTTCCGCTTGGGGCGCGTCCCGCACGAGGCCATCATCGGCGTTGTTTATGTGCTTGCGACGGCGGCTTCGATCATCGTGCTCGAGTTCTCCCCTTCGGGCCACGGGCTCGAAGAGCTCAAGAACATGTTGGCCGGAAACATCCTGTTCGTGACTTCCGACCAACTGCGTTCGACCGCATGGAGCTACGGGATCATTCTGGCGATCTTACTGGTCCTCTGGCGTTCGATCTCTCGCTTAACTCTTGCGGGTGAAAAGGAAAAGGGCGCGAGGTCTGTGCTGCTCGACTTCGTGTTCTATTCCCTTCTGGGCTTCGTTGTGGCCTCTTCGGTGAAGATCGCCGGAGTGCTCGTGGTGTTTTCTTGGCTCGTCATGCCCGCCGTCGTGGCGTTCTTTTTCGTCGACAAGCTCTTGGCGGCGGCGGCGGTCGCGCTGCCCGTCGGCGTGATCGGAAGCATCCTGGGACTCCTGGTCTCGTATCATGCCCCCGCACTCAAGCTGCACCACGTCCATGAGGCGGAATCGACGATCGAATACGCGGGCGCGGCAGGTTGGCCGTCGGGGCCTGCCATCGTGGCCACCATCGGCTCCATCGTCGCCGTCGCTTACGTCGCAAGGCTGCTCATCCGCCAACGCTCAGGCGGCGCGAACGAGTAACTCGGCCTGATTATCCTTGCGCAGGCAGTGGGCTCTCGTCGAGAACCGGCAAGCTCTCCTCCAGGGCTCCATCCTCTGCGGTAGAGACTGCCGAACTCGGCATTTGCAGACTCCGGAACGCCCTGCTGAAAAGCCCCAAGAGCGCCGCGACGCCCATTCCGGCGCCCATCACAAGGAACGCCCACACCAATCCGATCGCGGCGATCATCCGGCCCGCCAAGCTCAAGCCCACTGGGTGAACGCCCATCGTGATCATGTTCAACATCGAGTTCACGCGCCCCCGATACTCGTCGGGCACCGTTAGCTGAAGGTAGGTCATGACGGGGATCGATGCCCAAGGCACCGCCAATCCCGCCGCGAAGTTGAAGAGAATGAACAGCGCGATGTGTTGGCTGAAGGCAAGTCCGGCAACGGTCAGGCCCACGAAGAACGATCCCACGATGTAGGCGCGGCCGGGCCACTTCGAAGAGGACTTGCCGACCCATAAGCTACCAAGGATGTGCCCGAACATGAAAGCGAACTCAAAAAGGAGCAGGGTGTTCGGCTTGCCTCCAAACCAGCTCTCGTTGGCCGCAACGTAGATCGGAAAGAACGGAGAGATACAGAGCATCAGGAGCGCTTGCAGTCCCATCAATACCAGCAGTTCCGGACGCCCGATGGCGTACTTGCCACCGGCTACGATCTCCTTCAAGGGGTGTCGATCCGCAATCTCGCCTTCGGGCGCGATTGGGGGAAGCTTGGCGATAAAGTAAGCGGATCCCAAGAACGAGATCGCGTTGAGAGCAAACGTACCGACAAAGAACTCGCCCGGCGCGATCGCATAAAGCACGGCAGAGACCCCGGCGGCGAGAGCGACCCCTCCCATGAGCATAAAGCTCTGGGTCATCTGACTGAAGGCGTTGGCTTCCAGCAGCGACGACGCAGGGACGAGCCTTGGGATCGCGGCGTTCTTGGCCGGTATGAAAAACGAGCGCACCGTCGAAAGCGTAAACGCCACGGAGGCGATCAGCCAAAACGCAGGCTTCGGTTCAAAGGCGATGTAAAGCGCGAATCCCGCGAGCAGCAAACCGCACACAACGTCGGAAAGCAGCATAATCCGTCTTCGGTCGATCCGGTCAGCGAGTACGCCCGCATAGGGGCTGAACAGCAAGAACGGAAGAGTCTCGATCGCGCCCACGTAACCGACAGCGGCGATCGATCCCGTGACCTTCGCGACCATAAACATGAAGATCGCGTAGTAGACCGCGTCGCCAAACTGCGAAATCGCCTGGCCGAGCCAGAGGTTGCGAAACTGAGGAATGCGTAGCGGATGTGAGGGAGACATAGTGCTTCCGGGTTCTGCTCATGGTCCGACGTCGCCGGACAAATGACGAGTGCCTGAGGTTGGATCGAGCCGGGCGTAAGGCCTGCGACCCGTCCCGGAAGTTCAACGACGCATGACTAAGGGATTCTAACACAAGCCGATAGAGCCAGGGCCCGAAGGTCCCACTCCCCAGCAACATCCCCCTGCAAGGGCCTACGCTTCTTTCAGGTGGTCCTTGATCGCAAGCGCGATGCGATGCGTCATCGTCGGGACGGCGGCGATCTCTTCGGCGGACGCGCGCCGGATGGCCTCAAGCGACCCGAAGGTCCGCAGCAACAGCCGTTTGCGACGGGGTCCGACCCCAGGAACCTCTTCGAGCGCCGACCGAGAGATGTTCTTGTCGCGCAGTTTGCGGTGAAAACTCTGCGCGAACCTATGCGCCTCGTCGCGAAGCCTTCGAACCAACACCAATCCCGGCGACTGAAGGGGAAGCTCGACGTCACGGTAGCGCGGGCCCGACTCCTTCGACGGCCTCTCTTCGAGGGGCACGACCAAGAGCTCGAGTTGCTTGGCAAGCCCCACCATCGGAACCGTCACCCCGACCTCGTCCCGGGCTTCCATCGCAGCCCCCAATTGCCCTCGTCCTCCGTCCACGACGATCAAGTCGGGCAGCTTCCCGAACTTCGGGTCGCCTTCGGCGTACGCCCGAAACCTCCGCAAGAGGACCTCCTTCATCATCGCAAAGTCGTTCGGAGTTTCGGGGTTGTAGCGGATTCGAAACCGACGATACTCGCTCTTGGCGGGCTCACCTCCCTCCATGACCACCATCGATCCGACCGGCAACGCGCCCTGGACGTTCGAGATGTCGTAACCTTCGATTCGGAACGGGGGGCCCGGCAATTCCAAGGCGTCTTGAAGCTGGCTCTGGGCCTCTTCGAACCACGCCTCCTTCTGCGCCGCCGCCTGCGAAGCGGCCACGAGCGCCTGCTGGGCGTTCTGAGCGGCCAGGTCCACCAACCTCAGGCGATCTCCCCCTTGAGGGACTTCGATCGACACCGTGCCCCCCTTTCGGTTCCTCAGCCATTGCTGGACGATCTTCCGCTCCTCGATCTCGACGGGCAGCAGTACCTCGCGCGGGACCTCCGGCGCGGTCGCATAGTACTGCTTCACGAACTCCTGCACCACCTCGTTGGGCGGAACGTCTCCCGAACCGTCGAGCAAGAACTGCCTCTGGCCGATCAGCTTCCCTCCCCGAACATAGAGCATTTGGATTGCCGATCCGCGATCGTCCTTGACGACGGCGATCACGTCGCGGTCGACCGGCTCGCTCGAAAGCACCGATTGACGCTGAAGAACGCTCTCGATCGCAGCCAGCTTGTCCCGAAGTGCGGCGGCTTTCTCAAACTTTAAAGCCTCCGCCGCGTCCTCCATTTGCGTGCGAAGCCTCTTGATGAGTGCGTCGCCCTTCCCGGAGAGGAACAACGCCACCTGCTGCACCACTTCGGCATACTCCTTTGAGTTTGAAAGGCCCGCGCACGGCGCAAGGCACTGCTTCATGTGATAGTAAAGGCACGGCCTCTGCTCTTCGCGACCGCTCCACGACTTGCCGCATGGAATCAGCGGGAACAGCTTATGCAGAGTCTGAAGCGTTTCGCGGACCGTGTACGCGGACGTGTAAGGGCCGAAGTACTTGGCCCCGTCTTTCCTCAACTTCCGGGTGAAAAGGACCCTGGGGAACTTCTCGTGGGTGATCGTGATGAACGGATAGCTCTTGTCGTCGCGAAGGCGGACATTGTAGGGCGGGCGATGCCGCTTGATGAGGTTGCACTCCAGAACCAGAGCCTCCAACTCCGATTCGACGACGATCCATTCCAGGTCCCGAACTCGCGAGACCATTCGGGCGATGCGATTGCTGTGCCGCGTCGAGGATTGAAAGTAGCTCCGAACTCGGTTCTTGAGCGCGAGCGCCTTGCCAACATAGAGCACCTCGCCTTCGGCGTCCTTGAAGAGATAACACCCAGGGCACGCCGGAAGCTGCTTCAACTTGGCTTCGATGGATTCTCTCGCCGTCTTGCTCATGAGGTCGACCGAACTCACGCGGGTTCGGACACAATGAGATTCTACGCTCGTGCCCGCGCCCCGAGTTTACCGACGCAGAAGGATGAGCGGAGGACCCAAGATGAGCCGTCATGCGTCTACGCTTCCGTGCGGTAGAATGGAGCTTCGATGTCGCAAGACAAGATCGTGATCGTCGGCGCCCGCGAGAACAACCTCAAGAACCTCTCGCTTGAGATCCCTCGCGACAGGCTGGTCGTGATCACCGGGCTTTCGGGCTCGGGGAAATCGAGTCTCGCGTTCGATACGCTGTACGCAGAGGGGCAGCGGCGCTATGTCGAGAGCCTCAGCGCGTACGCCCGCCAATTCCTCGGCCAGATGGATAAGCCCGATGTCGATCACATCGACGGGCTTTCGCCGGCGATTTCGATCGACCAGAAGAGCGCGAGCCGCAACCCACGCTCCACGGTCGGCACCGTCACCGAGATCTACGACTACCTCCGAATCCTCTTTGCCCGGGCCGGGACGCCCTACTGCCCGAACGGCCACGGGCCCATCGAGCGGCAAACGTCCGATCAAATTGTGGATACCGCGCTCAGCTTGCCTCAGGGCGCGATGCTTCAGATTCTCGGCCCGATCGTTCGCGGTCGAAAGGGCGAATACAAGTCGGTGCTCGAAGACATCAACCGCCAAGGGTTTGTGCGGGCGCGGGTCGACGGGGAGATGTACGAGGTCACCGACGACATCCCGATGGACAGGTACAAGCAGCACACCATCGAAGTGGTCGTGGACCGCTTGATCGTGGGCGACGATATGCGGCAGCGGGTGGCCGACTCCATCGAGATCGCCATGAAGCTAGGCAAAGGACTCACGACGCTCCTCTGGAGAGTCGGCGACGGAGCCGAGCAAGAGGCCACCTACAGCGAGCACTTCGCTTGCCCAACTTGCGGATTCAGCATGCCCGAACCCGAGCCCAGGATGTTCTCGTTCAACTCGCCTTACGGAGCGTGCCCCGACTGCACCGGACTCGGCACGAAGACCGAGTTCGACCCGGACCTGATCTGCCCCGACCCCAAGAAGCCGCTTCGAAACGGCGCCATCTTGCCGTTTGTCTACAAATCCGGCGAAGTCAAGGAGTGGTGGCCGGAGATGCTCGATGCGGTCGGCCGGGCTTGCGGTTTCGATGCTTCCCTTCCGGTGAATCAGATCCCCGAGGCGGGCATGAAGGCGGTTTGGGAGGGCCTCGAAGAGCAGGTCGAGGTCGTCATGCGATATGGCTCAAGGGAGCGCAAGTTCATGACCGGTTGGGAAGGCGTGCTCGCCGCCCTCCGCAAACGCTTCGAATCCACGGAGAGCGAATGGGTCCGAAACGACCTCGCTCAGTACCAATCCACCCGCCCCTGCCCCGCTTGCGCCGGAAGGCGTCTCAAATCGGAGTCCCTCCACGTCCTCTTGCCCTCGCCCGCCAAAAAGGTCGATCCTTCTGGAGTCTCGATCGCCGACATCACTGGGCTCACCATCGAAGCCGCGGGTGCTTACTTCGACCGCTTGCCCAAGTTCCTTAGCGCCCGTCAACTGACGATCGCCGAAAGGGTGATTCGGGAGATATCGGAGCGCCTGAGGTTCCTCTTGGACGTCGGACTTGGCTACCTGACGCTCGATCGCAACGCGCGGACTCTGGCCGGGGGCGAGGCGCAACGGATTCGACTCGCCACTCAGATCGGATCGGGCCTCATGGGATGCCTCTACATCCTCGACGAACCCAGCATCGGGCTTCACCAGAGAGACAACCACAAGCTGATCGAAACCCTCCAGCGACTTCGAAACGTGGGAAACACCGTCATCGTCGTCGAACATGACGAAGAGACCATGAGGGCCGCCGATTGGCTGATCGATCTCGGCCCCGGCGCGGGCGAACACGGCGGCGAGATCGTCGCGCAAGGCACGCTGGAAACCGTGCTCGCTTCGGATTCCCTCACAGCTCAGTACCTCAACGGCGAGCGGTCGATTCCGGTTCCCCAAGAGCGCCGCAAGCCGACGAGCCCGTGCCCGCTCAAAAAAACCAAACTAAGGTAGCTCCGGCCGCTTGCAGACGTACATCGCCTCAACCTCGTCGAGCTTCACAGGCCGCTCGCCCCAGTCTCCGGCAGTTCCTCCCCATACGTGAAGAACCTCGAATCCGACATGGCGCAGCATCGCCACCATCTCGGGAGGTATCAGCAGCCGCTCGCGGATCATCATCGCGACCCGTCCTTCGGGCAACTCCCACTCATCGACGTACCTCGCAAGCATCGTCGTTGGATCGAACGTGTTCCGTTCGACGTCCTCATCGGTCATTCGGCGAATCAATGCGTAGCCGTTCAGCGCGGTCGCCAGGAATCCTCCGCCTGGGCGTAGGCTCGAAAAGGCGGATTGCAGAATCTTCAGGTCATGCAGTATCGGGTCGTCGTCGAGGTTCGCCAGGCCCAAGCCGCCCTCACAAAGGCAGAGGACAGCGTCAAACCGGCCCGCTCCATCGAACTCCCCTGCGTCGCCGACGATCCACTCGACGCTGGCGCCGCGCCGCCCAGCCGCCTTCCGCGCCTCGGCGATCATGCCCTCAGAAAGGTCCAGTCCGACGACCTCGAATCCCCGCAGCGCGAGTTCGATGGCGTGCCGCCCCGTACCACATCCGATGTCGAGCACACGCGCGGGAGGCTGAAGCGCTAGCTTGTCGATCAGGAATTGGACCTCGGCGAGCGTGTCCTTCGTAAACGGGTTTTCCATGTAGCGCGGCGCGTGTTCGTCAAAGAACTCACGCCACGTCTTCGCCTGGGGCTGGTCAGACTCGGCCATTCGGCCTCACATTACCGCACAAACCAACCCGGCGGCTGCCAGTAACCCAGCCTCAGTCAGAACTCCCGAACTCCCCTTCGCCTCGCTGCATTTCACTCCCGGCGCCCCGGTCTGACTCGAAGAGCAGACCGGGAAGAATCAAGGACATTCCCCCTCGCCCCTCCGGGGGAGAGGGGGCCAGGGGGTGAGGGGCAAGAACTTTCCGGCCCACCGGGCTTCCCGCCAGACCAATCAAGCCTGTACAATTCAGACCATGCCACGCGACCGGCATCCCACGTCGCGCGACCTCGCCAGGGCGTCCCGCAAAGGTCCGTCCGTAGCCGAAGACATCATGTGGGAGTTTCTTCGCGCCTCCCGAACAGGATTCAAGTTTCGACGAGAGCACCCCGTCGGGGAGTTTCGAATCGACTTCTTCTGCCGCGAAGCGATGCTCGGTGTCGAAATGGACGGAGAGCAACATGATGCCAACCGCGATGCAACGAGGGACAAAGAGCTATCGAACCTGGGGATTCTGATTCATCGCATTCCGAACCGGCGGTTTCTTCTCCTCGACCCGACGCCCTACCAAGACGATGTTGCCACCGTCGTGAACCTGTGCGAGCAGCGTTCTGGCCGGAAGGCCTTCCCAGACGTCATGACCTGAGAACCGTGCCCCTCACCCCCTGGCCCCCTCTCCCCCAGAGGGGCGAGGGGGAGGCAGGGAAATTGGGGTCAGAATGGGAAACGAATCCAAGGATCGAACCGAGGACAAGGGTGACGACAATCCGCGTACGAAAGTTGGCCGACGATCTGCTCCGCGCGATCGGCCTGATGGGCGTGGTCGTCGCCTCGGGTTTCTGCTTCATCAACGGGCTCCTCTCGTGTTGGATCGGGCGCGCTCCATTGCTGCCCGTTCCAAGTCCAAACGAGAGCATCGTGGCGCAAGTGACCGAAGTCAACCCGGGAGCAATGTCGAGCATGGATCACGATGTAACGATCAGGGCCCGCCAATCGAGCTTCGGCGGCGAGGTCGTGCTGCAGACTTCGGGCGCAGGCGAAGTGCGCGTAACCTGGCAAGATGATTCGGAGGTCGCCTTGCGGATTCCCCGCCGGGCAACGATCCGCCACTTCCAAAATGGTGTCTGGGTCGATGGCCGGTGGATCAAGGTGAAGCTGGACCTCTACTGAGAGAGCGTTCCCAGCCGTCTCCCGCCATTCCTAACATCCCCGCTCATCGGCCCAACGACCCCAGCGCTCAGTTCAGTTCCCCCCAATCCCGCACTTCGACCGGGGCAACCTGGCACAGAAGCGGATAGAGGGTTCGGCCAAGTGCGGAAAACGAACCCTTGGTGTTGACCGCCCGACGAAACCCATCACCGAAACCAACGAACCGCGCAGAGATCATCCCTGAGCGCGGCGGTCTCGGCAGTCGCGCGGCGCGCCCTTCTTCGCCGATTTCTCTCACGTCCCGCCTGAGGTTCGCGTGCGGATCGCCCGATACATCTACCGGGATTGAGCCACCGGAGCATTGCTTATGTATGAGTCCTATTGGGGTTTGCAGGAACCGCCCTTTAGCCTAACACCAGACCCGCGATTCCTCTACTTGAGTCGCGGACACGAAGACGCGCTCACGATGCTGCATTACGCCATCCACCGCAACAAGGGCGCGGCGATGCTCTGCGGCGACATCGGGCTGGGCAAGACCACGGTCAGCCGCAAGCTTCTCGATCTGCTCGATCCCGTGAGGTTTCGGACCGTCTTGATCGTCAATCCCATCTTGACACCGGTTCAAATCCTGCACGAGATTCTCTCGCAGGTCGGGCATCCCGCGACGACTCGCAACCGGCAGGTGTTGGTGCAAGAACTCCACAACGTCCTCGTCAGCTTCTATGAGCGGGGACAGCAAGTGGTGCTGATGATCGACGAGGCTCACCTGATTCGCTCGACTCAGACGCTCGAAGAGCTCCGCTTGCTGCTGAACTGCCAAATGAACGACCAGTTCCTGATCAGTTTGCTGCTTCTGGGCCAGCTCGAACTCAGGGATAAGCTCGCGAAGGTCCCCGCGCTCGAACAGAGGATGTCGATCCGGTACCTGCTCGATAAGCTCGACGTTCAGGAGTCCGGCGCGCTGGTGGAACACCGGCTGCGGGTGGCCGGCTATTCGGGCGACCACAGCGCGTTCACCCCCGATGCGACTTACGAGATGCACAAGTACACCGATGGCACTCCTCGCCTGATCTGCCAGATGGCCGATAACGCGCTGATGGTGGGGATGGCGAAGAAAGCTCAAATGATCGACGGGTTCCTCATGCACGAGGTGATCTCCGAGTTCACCGGGAGCCGGGAGCGTGCGGCATGAACTTGGCAGATGCGATTCGACAGGCAGCGCAACTGAAGCGGCCCGGACCCGAGGAGATATCCATGAATGTGAATCCGATGGGGGAAACCCCCGAGAAGCAGTCGCAGCCCGAAGCCCAATTCGCAGAGCCCGCTTTGGCTTCTGGAGCGGACCAGCCTGCGCCGCAGCCCCGGCCGCACACCGTCGACGCGATCACCACGGAACCGGTGGCCGCCCCTGAACCGCCTTCGCTTCCGATCGCAGGAGGCAACGTCGTTCGCCTGGAGCTATTCCTCGCGCCCGAGCAACTCAGCGAGCTCTTCCGCGCGGTCGCAGGAACGCAGCACAGCACGATGACGCTCCGAGAAGCCGCGAGATACCTGAGGGTTTCCCCGGCCGCTCTCGATGATATGGCGCGCGAGGGCGTCGTGCCCGCGGTTTCGATTGAAGGCCGCTGGCGATTCCCCAAGGCCAGTTTGGACGAATGGCTCACGCTGGAGTCGTTCCGATCCGGAGGTAACTCAAATGTCGCTTAGTTTTCTGAGAAAGAAGTCCATCGTGGGCTTGGACATGGGCTCGAGCCGCATCCGCGCGGTCGAGCTTCTTCTGGCGCAGAGCGGTTGGGAGATCGGCAATATGGCCGCCATTGAGACCCCCGCGGACGCGATTCGCGATGGGGTCGTGGTCGATCCTCAGTCAGTGGGGATGGCCATCCGGCAACTCTTGCGCGAGGCTCACATTGGCTCCAACGCGGCGAACATCGCGGTGGGCGGCGGAACGGTCGTCGTCCGGACGGTCCGCATGCCGTCGATGAGCGAAGCGACCCTCCGAAAATCCATCAAGTTTGAGGCTGGACGATACGTCCCCTCGTCGGTCGAGGACAGCTACATCGAGTTTGAGATTCTCGGCAAGGGCGAAGACGGACAAATGGACGTCTTGATCGTCGCTGCCCCGAAGGACGTCATTTCGAGCCGCGTGGCGGCTTGTGAGCAAGCGGGGCTCGAAGTCGAGGCGGTAGACGTCGAGATGTTTGCCGCTTATCGGGGTCTCGTCGAGGCGTCGGCTTCGAACGATTGGCGCGACAAGACGATCGCGCTGGTCGACATCGGCGCCAGCAAGACGAACATGAGCGTGGTTCGCAACGGGCGCTTCGCAATGACCCGCTCCATCTCCCAGGGCGGCAACCTCCTGACCGAGGCGCTGGGTTCGTATTTCAAGCTTTCGAACCTCGAAGCGGAAGAGGGTAAGGCGCAGCTCACCATCAAAGAACTGATCGACGATGGCAAGCCTAAAGAGAACCCTCCTCTTCGGGTGATTCAGCCTCATGTGGACGATCTTGTGAGGGAGATGCGCCGCTCCCTCAACTATTACCAGTCCCAGCTCAACGAAGCCGATCAGGGAGGCCACGTCGACTTGATCTTGCTGACCGGGGGAGGGTCGAAGCTGAGGGGGCTCGACGAGTATATGAGCCACAAGCTCGGCGTTTCCGCAAACACGTTGGGCGCCTTCAACGGGCCTCACATGCAGGCGCCGGAGAGCGCTGAGGCTGGCGCAGGCGAGGAGTGGGGCTTGGCGATCGGCCTAGCCCTCAGGAGCGACCCAGCTTGGCTGAAGAACGCCGCCTGATTCGGAGCAATACCATGCCATTGATCAACCTAATCGAAGAACAGCGCCAGATCAACCAGCGGGCCGAGCGCGGGACGCGGATCGCTTTCTGGGCATTCCTCGGCTCGGCCGCACTGGGGCTCATCGGATCGGGCTCGATGCTTTTCCTGTCCGAGTCGATGGACAGCGAAATCGCCCGGCTGCAAGCCAAGGTCCAGAAGCTGAAGCCGCTCCGCCAGAAGATCGACGAGCACGGCGCCGCTTTGAGCGAGCTTTACCCTCGACTGACGACTTTGGAAGACGCGCACCTCATGACGGATCGTTGGACGCGGGTGCTCTCGCACCTCTCCAAGAACACGCCTTCGGAGATGTGGCTTACAGGGCTGAGGTCGAGCGGCAGCGACCAATCGAAGCCCGTACAGGCGACTTTCCAGGGGCTGAGCAACCGGCTCGAACCCGTCGGCGAGTTCATCTTGCGGCTCCAAGGGTGCGAGGACCTCGAAACCGTCACCCTCAAAGTGGCTCAAGAGAAGATGATCGGGCAAGCCAAAGGGATCGAGTTCGAGGTCACCGCTAGCGTGCAGGGCACCGAGTTGGTCCAGCCCAAGAAGACCGACAAGAAGCCTGAAGGAGGCTCGGCATGAAGAAGACCACCAATGCGGTTCCTTGGATAGCCCTCGCGCTCGCCAGCATCTTGGTTGGCGGGGGAGCGACCTTCTGGCTGTACTCGGCGACCTCGGAGAAGTCCACCAAGCTCGATCGGCTTCGTGTGCAAGCGAAGGAGTTTTCGGAGGTCGAAAAGGACCTTGCCAAGGTCGAGAACGAATTGACGGAAGCCCAGCTTCGGCTCGAACACCTCGAAAAAGGCATCCCGGAGTTTGCGTACATCCCGACGTTCCTCAAGGAACTCGAGCAGTACGGGACAAACAGCGGGATTCGCGTGTTTGGCGTCCGTCCCATTCCGGCGGCGGCCGATAAATCGAAGAAGCCCAAGAAGGAAAAGAAGCCCTATGTGGAACTCCTGATTGAGATTCGAGGCCGAGGGCCGTTCGACAACGCGCTGGCCTTCATCGAATCGCTCAAGAAGTTTCCCAAGATCGTAGCGGCCCGGTCCGTTGCGCTTACACCCAAGAACGAACCCGGATCGACGGCAGAGAAGCAACTGGATGTCGTGGTCGAACTCCGAACCTTCGTGTTCCGCCCGACTCCGGCTGAACTCGAAATGATGGACGCCGCCGCGCGTGCTGCCGCTGGACTCGACGAAGAGGAACCGCCGAAGTCGGATTCGGACAAGGCCACCGAGCCCACGACTCCGCCCTCGAAGTCTGACTCGAAATCAGCAGGACCCAAGGTGGCCATGAACACCGCTCCAGGCCGAGGATGAGTACGAACATGAACGACAAGAAGAAGATGATTGTGATCGGCGTACTGGGGGCGCTGCTCTTCGGGGTCGGCGCGTTCCAATTCGTCCAAATGGGCGCGTCGAACGAACCTGCGGCCAAGAAGTCCGTCGCCCCCAAGGAAGCAGCCAAGAAGGGCGCGGCGCAACAAGTGGCCTCAGAAGACGCGCGCCCGACCAAGGAGCCGCAAGCGGAAGGCAAAGTCGCTCCCGAAGCCAACCCGATTCAGGGTCTTTACGCGCTGATGACTCTTCCTCAAAGAGATCCGTTCAGCGAGCGATCGGGAGTTCTCGAGGTTTCCGACGCGTCTCAGACGCAAGTCCAGTCGCCGAGAAACCCGCCTCCAACCTACAATCCTCCGCGCGATCCAGGGCTCGACCCCTACCGCCCTGAGATCGGAGGAACGATTCCGAACCTTCCGGGAATGGATGCTGGCGCAGGTGGCCCAAATCCAATCCCAGATCCAAACGTTTTTGCCTACCGGCTGTCAGGCGTGATCTTAGGAAAACGTCCGGCGGCGGTGTTCACCGATGGTCAAGGCAATCAGAGGTTGGTGCCTCTTGGCAGTTCGATTGACGAGAACAGCCGAGTCACCAACGTGTCGCACGGTTCGGTGACCGTGAAACACCGTGGCGAAACGATCACGCTCAATGTGGGAGGGACCCCTAATGACAACTAAGATGCTTCGAGTGATATTGGCTTCGAGCGGGTTGGCGGTTGCCGCCTTTTCGCTCGCGCAAGCCACATTGACCGGAGTCGAAACGAGCAAGGAAAAACAGACTTTCCAGATCGTTGGGACAGGGCTGAGCAAACCCTCAGTCACCGTCCTCAACGGAGGAAAGAACCACAAGTTCGTCTTCGACGGCAACCTGTCCGGCAGCGCGGATTACAAGCGGGTGCGGGCGAACGGGTTGCGCTACGTCTCGTACGGCTGGCAAAACGCGAAGCCGCCCCAAGTATGGGTGCTCTTCGTGTTCGACGAGCCGCAAAAACCCCAAATCACGCAGAACGCCACGGGATGGAGCGTGACGTGGGGCAACGCGCTTACCGACGCCGCGCCTAACGCGATCACGAGCGTGAATCCGACGGCCCAGTCCGGGCCTGCGGAAAAGGTGCAGACCCCCACCAAGGCCACCGAGCCAGCCTCACCAAGGGCCGCGCCGTTCCCCGATCGCGTTCCTCCGCTCGAACCCGCTCACAAGGTTCTGGGCAGCAAGGACCCCGACTGGAATCGGATGGTCGCAGACAGCGCGCCAAACACCATCGTGTTCGACCGTCCGTCAGGCGATCGAGTGACCCTCGACTTCGTGGAGACCAACGTCGTTCAGATCCTCAAGGCGCTCTCATTGCAGGCTGGAGTGAACATCGTGACCTCGCCTGAAGTCAAGGGCGCGATCACCGTCGCCCTTGCGAACGTCACGGTGACGGAAGCGCTCGACTTCGTGACTTCGATGGCCGGGCTTCGATACGCGAAGGTCAACAACACCTTCGTCGTCACGCCGGTCGATAAGTTCGCGATGGCGCTGCAGCAGATCGGCGGCAACCTCGATGTCCCCAGCGAAACCCGGGTCGTGAACCTGGAGAGCGGCGAGGGAGTCCACATCAAAGCGGCCGTGCTGAAGGCGATCCCCCAAGACACTTTGAAGGGACGATATGAGATCGTCCTGCCGAGCGAGCGACTGCAAATCAAGTCCCTCGACCAGGCGACCATGGGCGCGAACGGCAAGTCCGGAAGCCAGGGAGCCTCATCGGGGCAGGGAGGACAGGCGAGCGCAACTTCGACGGCGATTGAGGCCACGGCTGGAATCACCGACGGCGCAAAGCAAAAGGACCCCTACCTCGTTCTGATCGGAAGCCGCGCTCGCCTGGGAGATGTCGAGCATCTGGTGCGCGAACTCGATCAGGAGATCATCCGCGCCGCTCGCTTGGGAGTCGCAGCCAACATCGACACGCGCGTCGTGCCGATCTACAGCTCTCAACTCGCCCGCATTCGCGAGGCCGTGAAGAATCTCATCGACCGCGACCCGAACAGCGCCGCGTTCCAAGTGAGCGATAGCGTCGCGACGGACGTGGGCGCGGAAAGCTCGCAATCGCTGCTCATGCTCTCTGGGCCCACCGAGGCGCTCGACAAGCTGGACGGATTCGCCCGGTCGCTCGACCGCGCCATCTGCGACGCGACCAGCGTCCACTACCCGGAGACGGCTGCCGACGCCGAGCGACTGTATCAGGTGATCGACCTCAAATATGTCGAGCCGATCGAAGCCGCCTTTGAACTGCAGCAGAGGATCAGAGGCCTGCAAGCCTCACTGATGCCCTCGCCGGTGGACCCGCTGATGTCCGGGGGGACCTTCACCCGGAAGAAGGACTCGGAACTCTGGGAGCAACGCGATCCAAAGGGCAACCGAACGCTCGGCCAAGGCGGGACCCTAAAGTCGACCACGACCTCGACCGCGCAAGGCGGCGAAGCCGGAGGCCAAGCCTCGGCGCAGGGCCAAGGCGGCGAAGCCGAGCGGGCCGCTGCCCAGGGTATGGCTTCGCAGACCAGCCGTGAACTCGGCTCGGAGCCGATGCAACTGCTCATTCGGGGTACGAAGGCTCAGATCGCCGAGGCGTTCGAACTCATCGGCGTGATCGACAAGGCCCCTAAGATGGTCGCCGTCGACCTGCGCGTCGTTTCTCTGAGTAAGGAAGAAGCGATTGCGATGGGTATCGATTGGAGCCTTCTGACAGGCGGAACGGTTCAGCCGATCCGAGTCAATCAAGGCACCGGAGCGACGGCTTCGAGCCCCGGTACGATCAGCGGAACGCTTCGCTGGGCCGGCGGAGGCACGACCGACATCCTCGCTACGCTCGACCAACTCGCCGGAACTCAGAAACTAATCGCCCGGCCGAACCTCATCGCCATCCACGGCAAACCCGCCTCGTTGTTCGTGGGCGAAAAGGTCCAGTACATCAAGACCATTCAGGCGTCGCAACAGGGCACGTCGATCATCATCGGCGAGCTCAACGTGGGCGTCGAGATGTCCGTCGTCGCGCGGATCGGCGCAGACGGGAAGATCGCTCTGGACCTCGGTCCCAGCCTGACGATCCTCAAGGGGTTCACGCCCGTCCCTGGCGGCGGCAACCTCCCTCAGACGATCGAGCGGTATACGCAGAGCCAGGTGATTCTGAACAGCGGCGAGACGATCGCCCTGGGCGGAATGATCCAAGACGACGACCGGAGGACCACCAGCGGGATCCCGATCCTCAAGGACCTGCCGATCATCGGTGCGCTCTTCAGCCGCACCGAGCGAACCAAGGACCGAACCGAAGTCGTGTTCTTCTTGACGGTTCGTGAGGTGTCGGCGGACGACCGGGGCCGCGCAGCCGACCCGACCCAGAAGGGTACGGGAGAGGGCACGGACAAGTAACTGCCGATCGGACTGGGTGTCCCCCCTTGCAGGCCCGCGGCTCTCGAGTCGCGGGCCGCTCTCTTGGGTCATGGGGGAATTGGGGACCTCCACTCACCCAACGTGCAATGCGGTCTCAGCCCTTAGCCCGCGCGGAGTTTTCATCCCTCAACCCCGCTGGGGGTTGAGGGATGAAGGGATGATTTCGGGTGCGTTCCACGCAAATCGATCGTACAATGTTGGCATGTCGCCCAAGGAATTTCGGCGAAGATTTGAGAAAGCACATCTGGGCCCTGCGATCGACTGGCGGACGCAGGTGTTCTCACGGGACTACAAGCGAGTCGACGACCCGGAGCTTGCGATCGAAGTCGCTTGTCGAACAGAACGGAACAACATCGCGGCAAGGCAGCTTGGCCTTCCCGAGGTTGGCCAGAGCTTCAGAAGCGCACACGGATTGGAGTTCGTTGTCCAAGGTCACGCGTATCTCCCAACCGCGAACACCCTGAAGCGCTGGAATCAAGGCGGCAAAGGCCATCCAGAAGACCTGTATCCGATCATCGAGCCGACAAACATGTCGAAGCGGTTCATGGATTTTGTCTCGGCAGTGGATCGGTGTACAACGAAGATTCTCATGGTTGTGGATACCGTCCCGCACATCCGCACTTGGGAGGCGCCCTTTCACAACAGCCTCGACACCGCAGTCGTCCCTGATTCCATGGTCCTTCGTTTGGACGCGGCAAGGGCGCACGAGACTGTGTTCGCGCACGAGATCGGACACGCTTGGGTTCAGTACGTGGACCGATGCGAAGACGAACGAGCGCTCAAGGACGACTCCGATCCGGCGCGGCTTCACCAACTGACCTTCATCCAGTCCTACGTGCTTGATCTCAAGGTCAATGATGTACTCCGGCGTAAGGGTTTCGACATGTCGCCGATCGATGGCGACCTGGCGAAGAGCATGAACTCTCTGGGAAGGGCGCTGAGCGTCGGATACCGTCCCGAGAACCCGAGGGAAGCGCTATTCATGTCACTGCAGGTCGCCGCACAGATCGTGGAGCGAGAGCGGGGTAATGCGCTGGGCCTCGTTCGGTTCGACGAAACGCTCGGTAAGATTCGGGTTCTGGACGCAGAGATTCACAAGCTCGGAGTCGGAATGGCAGAGGCCGTTTTTGAATTCGGTCTCGACACTACGGAAGCGGTTCAGAGGGTGGTGGACGCTTGCTTGAAGCTCGGATTCGGCTTCACGGGCGATCCGCTGGACCTCGACAACGACTTGATCGTCCCGCCACATGAAGAGCCCGACTTCGACAAGTACCCGCAATGGCTCTCGGGGGCATATCCGAAGGTGAAATGCGAGATCGGCAGGCAGATGGCTCTGCAGGACATCCCGGAAGGGAGCAGGACGCACTTGGAGAACCGTGGCGATCACGCAATGCTGTCTTTCATCCTTCCCGACGAGTCGATTCGTGGACCATGGCGAATTCCCGTTCCGTTTGCCAAATGGCTGATGGAGCACTTGACGGGAGAGGTTCTCAGAATGAACCAGATGGCGAAAGAGCGCCAGAAGAAGATGATGGAAGAGGTGGATCGAATGAACAGAGAAAGCAAGGCGAGGCAAGAAGCTCTGGTGGCACAGGCCCTCGGACGGCCGCTGCCTACGGTTCCGAGTTGGCAAGCGGAGACACAGCAGCCCCATGTTCCGGGAATTCCGTCGGAGCCCAGCGTCGGCCCGCCGTTTCCAGGTGGGGTCCCAGGACGAAGGCCGTATATGGCGGGATTGGGACGGTTCTTGACGGAGGCTCGCTTGGCCGAGAGGTTAGGTGGAGAGCATCCGTACGCTTATGCGATGGACAACCCCACAACCTATGTTGATCCTGACGGGCTTCGGCCCCTCGGCCTAAGGCAAAAGAGGGCCCCTCACGTGGAAAAGAGGGGGGATCCACTCCCATTTTGGCCACCAAAGTTCTGTCCGGGGATCCGACCTTTCGAAGTCGGCACGCTGCCTGGCTGCGTTTTTTGTCTTAAGAACCGAGTGATGCCAACTCTGGACACACTTGTAGGCGGCGACAAGTACCTGCATTGTATGGCCGGATGTCTAGCCCAGAATCGTTGTACATGGTGGTGCCCTCCGACGGTTGGGTACTACAAAGAAGTCGGCGACGCGCTCTTTGGCGGCACCGTCGAGTCGGACGACATTGACGCGACGAACGATGGTTGGGAATGCGGAGAGACAATACGCGGCGGATGGAAAGGTGATGTCCAGAAATGTCATGACTGCTGCAAAGGAAACGGCTGGCTGCCCTGAAAGATTGTGTTCCGACATGAAATTCCGACGAGTCGTGATTCTGATTGCCGCGCTATTCGTTCTCCTGCTTATAGGCTTCGCAACCTGGCGCTTGCTCAAGGCTGAGCATTTCAAAGTCAACTGGCCGAAGGGTTCCGAAGCAGAACGGGTGGCAGTGCAAAAGGCTCTCCAATCCGTGGGCCTCAGCGATCAGACTCCCCATGAACTGCTCAAGATGGATCGGGATGTTAACGTCGTAGTCTTAAGGCTTTTCGCTGAACTTGCTGTCGAAGACCGTGGCTGGGAGGGACCGATACAGAGAGGTGACGCTGCGCACTATCGAAGACTCACGGACGGTTTCGTAGAGCGCGCGCTTGTTAGAAGTGTTGAGGGCCAGACTATTCTGGGCTATAGGCGAGTTCGATCAGAAGATTCTCCGGGAGAGATCGATGGTATCCTCGAAGCAGCACTACGGGCAATGTGATTACGGTTTTTCATCCCTCAACCCCCGTGGGGTTGAGGGTCTCGTCCAAGCACCACGGCGCGGCCCGACCTCCTCCATCCACAAGCAACCGTGCCCCGAGCCGTTGAACTCGTACCTGAGCCTACGAGCATCGAGGGTGTCGAGTAGCAACGGACCCCTGGGTCGTTTCGAGTCATTGGATTCTCTCATTCCCAGTTACCCGGTACGGACCCTCAACCCCGCCGGGGTAGAGGGATATCAGCGATAGCAGCAGGTGCCCAACCCATAGCACAAAACTACTCCCCACTTGTGCCACCCCAAACTCGTTTTGGGGTGCTGCGGCGGGAGCAGACCCGCCCAATCGCTCGTGGCTCCGCGGGGTTCTCTCGTTCGCAGCTCTCCAGAGCAGACCCTTAACCCCACGGGATTTGAGGGATATCAGCGAGAGCGCGGGGACGGAGGGGTCGACTCGCCCGACAAGCGCAAGGTTTCTCCTGGCTTAAGGCGCTTAACTGCAAGAGGTTTTCCCTGGTACTCGACCTTGCATTCTCCGCCTCGAAGACTCAGGATCCGAGCGGATTCGAACCGGCCGTTCGCCCACGCGATTTCGACCTCGAACCCTCCGCGCGCTCGGAGGCCGCGGACCAAGCCTTGGGGCCAAGCCGAAGGAAGCGCGGGCAGCAGTTCGATCTTGCCGTCGTGACTTTGGACCAGCATCTCGGCGATCCCGGCCGCTCCCCCGAAGTTTCCGTCGATTTGAAACGGGGGGTGGTCGTCGAGCAGATTCGGGAGCGTCGATTTCGAAAGCAGTTGCCGGAGGTGGTCCTGAGCTTGGCCACCGTCTTTGAGCCTGGCGAAGAAGCTGACGATCCAGGCCCTCGACCAACCCGTGTGGCCGCCCCCGTGGCTGAGCCGGTCCTCCAGCGTCTTTCGAGCGGCCTCGAAGAGCTGTCGGTTTGCCCGAGTGATCTGCCTCCCCGGATGAAGCCCAAAGAGGTGCGACATGTGACGATGGCCGGGTTCAGCTTCCTGATAGGCCTCGCCCCATTCGAGAATTCGCCCATCCGCGCCGATTTCAGGCAGCTTCAGGTTGGCTAGGGCCTTTCGGACTCGATCGACCAGCGGACCCGAGACGCCAAGGGTCGCGACTGCCTCAAGGTAGTTCTGAAATACGTCCCAAGCGATCATCTGGTCCATCGTCACGCCCATCGACAGGTAGAGCGGCTTGCCCTCGACGAGGTAAGTGTTTTCCGGCGAGGTCGTCGGCCCCGATACGAGCCTGCCCGTTTTCGGGTCTTCCACGAGCCAATCGAGCAGAAACTCGCAATTAGCCTGCAAGAAGGGAAGCGCGTGCTCGCGCAGGAACCAACGGTCGCCGGTAAACCGGTAGTGCTCCATGAAGTGCTGCGAGTTCCAGGCCGCACCCATCGGCCACATCCCCCATTGCGGATGGCCGTAGAGCGCGGTCCAGAGCCAAGCGTCGGTAACGTGGTAATAGGCGATTCCCCTGCACCCAAGCTTGCGCGCTTCTTCGCGTCCGGCGGGCATCAGTCCTTCGTTAAGCCAGAAAAACGGTTCATGAAGCTCGGAGAGATTGGCGACTTCCGCGAGCCAGTAGTTCATTTGCAGGTTGATGTTGATGTGATAGTCCGAGTTCCAAGGGGCTTCTAGGTGCTCGTTCCAAATGCCCTGTAGGTTGGCGGGCATCGTGCCTGGGCGCGAGGAGCCGATGAGGAGGTAGCGGCCATACTGGAAGTACAGCGCTTCGAGCGCGGGGTCTTCAGCTCCCTTACGATAGGCCTCGAGCCGGTCCGGGATCGTTCGCCCGGCCAGCGCCTGCCCCAGGTTCAGGTCGACCCTCCGAAAGAGTCTTCGGTGGTCTTGAACGCTTCGAGATTTGAGTTCCTCCCAGGTTCGAAGCTCAGCCCGATCGAGGGTCGATGCGTTCTTCACCGAGAGGTTGTCGCCGAGCGGCGCGTGGGGGTTCGATCGGTTGTAGTTCGTGGACGCTGCGACGAGGACCGTCGCGCTCGTCGCCCCCCGGATCTCAATCCTCTCTTCCGATTGAGTGAGGTGCCCGTCCGCGCGGCAGGAAGCGATCGCATGGAACACGACCCCTTGTTTGTCCCCGCCATGTCCTGCCGCTCCGAGGAGTTTCAGCCTACCCTTGCCGGCGGCCATCCCCTTCGCTCCCTCTTGCCTTTGAAGGACGAAATCGAAGTCGAGCGCGCCGGGCTTCGAAGCCGTGATTCGAAGGGCGGCCACCTGATCGGGAGCCGAGGCGATGACCTCTCGTGTGTAGGTGACGCCGTCGACCTCGAACTTTGTCGTCGCGACCGCAGAATCGAGGTCGAGCATTCGGGTGTAGCCCTCGGCAGGCGTTTCGCAAAGCAGCCGGACCCGTTCTGCGAAGCCCCCCGGCCCCCCGTCGTTGCGTACGAACGCCGCAAGGACGTGCTTTCCGGGGGTCAGCGGCCTGGGGAATCGGAGCCGGTGCGCTTGATTCCACTGCTTGGTTTCTCCCAATCGCTCGCCGTCGAGGAACAGGATCGAGGCGTCGTCGATCGGGCTGAGTTCGATTGCGTTCCATGAGGAACCTTGCAGCTTCTCGGGCACGACGAAATCCGTTCGAAACGCCGCCCATGATCGTTCGGGAACTGAAAGGTCGCCCGGCTCCCACCCCGAGTCGTCGAACTCCGGCCGAGCCCAGGCGGGGTCAGGCGTCGCCGCGACGGGTCCCTTTTTCCAGTTGCCAAGCGCGAGGGGCTCCGCGACCCTTCGGTGCGGGAACTTCATGTCGATCAGGAGGTCGCCAAGGGGTTGGTAGCTTCGAGGCTCGATGGCGGGCGTCATGGCCTCTTTATGGATGAGGTCTTGCGCCTCGCGGCCCCGACCCTCGAAGAACATCTGGCGCGCTTGGCGGATAACTTCGCCCGCTCGTTCGGGGGTTACGGGGACCGGCCCCTGAGCCCATAGGGTGTCTTCGTTCAGTTGGATTCGTTCTCGGTCGACCCCGCCGAATACCATCGCGCCGAGTCGTCCGTTTCCCACGGGCAGCGCCTCTTCCCACCTTGCTGCCGGTGCGGAGTAGTCGAGGATGAGGGACTGCGAAGTCGGGAGAGCTACTACCACTGCAAGGACCGCGAGAGTCATTGAGGAATCTTACTCCTTGGCCGAGAGCGAGCGGGGATCGACAAAGCAGCTTCCGTCCTGTGGGCCGCAGGATCAAGACGTTCATTGGTCCGTAGGCGCCTTCGCACGGTTCTCGGTTGCTTCGGGCGGTGATGGTTGCGGCGATTTGGCGAGGTTTCCTTCCTTGCACACGTTCGCAGAGCCGGCTTGTTCCTCCTAGCAGTGCCGAGCAGCGGCCCTGCCTTCAGTCGAGACACTATTCTCCACTATGAGAATTTTCGTGCCAAATTTCGCATGATTGCCTTATACTGTTCCTCATGATGCGTTCAGTAAAAGGATGGTTAGCTTGCTTCCTCGTTCTCGCTGCCTGGATCGCGACAATGAGTTGCGGCGGGAACGGCACGATCCCCGGAGGAGGAAACGGCGCCCTCTTCACCTTGGGTTCTGGCTCCGGTCGGGTGGTCTTGCCCGCCGGGGTCGTCCTGGCCCTGGACACCTTGCGCGCAAGCACTCCTTTCGGAACGGCCCCTGTAACCAGCGCAGGCGACTTCACCGTGCCGGTCATCACAGGCGGTCCTATGCCGGTGACCGTGTTCTCGGGCGATGATGTCGTGCTTTACGGATATGTGGGCGGCGGGAACACTCTCGTGACCGCTGAGTCGACGGCCGAGTTCCTTGCGTACCTGGCGCTTGCGGGCTTCTTGACACCTCCCGAGGTTAGCGAGGAGATCCAAAGCCAGCTAAAGGGACATCCCGAATTGGCGGCTGTCGCAGCCAAGATCGCCGAACGGATGCAGATCGATCCGCTCGCGGTAGGCAACAACGACAGCGAGATTGCCTCCGCCCTCAACATTGCGGCGGGCAACATTCTGAACGCCCCCGAAGGCAGGGGCATCTTGATCAACCCGGTCGATGGCGGCTATGGCAACTCGGTCGTCCATGAGGGACTTGAGTCGATTCGAGCCATCAATCAGCGACGACGACGAACCTTGGCGTACGTCGATCAGGTTTCTTACACCACCGAAGATAACGTCGAGCACGATGCGCCCCAGGAGATCACCAAGGTGAAGCTTAGCCCGACGACAGGAGTGACTTCGGTCGTCGGCGCCTTAGGCGACCTCATTAGTGGCAAAGTAGCCTATGCTCCGGTTATCTCTGACCCCGTGACCGTGCCGGTGCGCCCGGCGTCGGCCATCAAGACGAAATACAACGTGACCTTCATCGGGATCGGCTTCATTGCTGGGGATATCGTTTCTCTCCCTGAGAGCCGGAAGCAGGAGTACCGGGAGCTCGCCTTGCGGTCCCTCGCTCTCGATCTCTTCTTGCCGGTCTTGCTCAAGGTAGTGATACCCGCGAACAAGGAGTACTTCGAGCAGTTGCTGGGATCGGCGGAAGGTCTTGAAGCGGTTACTTGGTTCCTCGAACGGGTGCAGGAAGTGCCGGGAATTGCCGAGGCACTCGAACCCAACGCTCAACCTCCTTCTCCGAGCCAGATCGTGCTGACGCTCTTGGAGTGGGTTGTGGAGTCAGAGCAGTTCCAAAACGCCTGCATCGATGCGATTCAGTCGATGATGGACAAGGTCGGACTTAAACTACCGAACGCCGGAGACCTCAAAGTCGGCTTTACGAACATTTCGGGAATGCTCAAGATCATCGACGCAGTTTTGCTTTCGCTCGATGCATCCGCTCAGGTCGTCGATATTGTGCGGTCAAAGCAAGCGGAAATCGTCGAAGTAATTACGAACCGCTCGGAGGTTCTTCTCGACCCTCCCTACCAAGTCGTGGGCTCCGACGCCGAAGCGGAACTGACCGCGCGGGTTCCGGATGCCTCGGGGACGGGAGAACTCCTCAAGTACCACTGGACTTGCACCGGGCAGTACGGGCGGCTCAAAGACGGGATCCATGAAGGGAACAACTTCGAGAGTTCGAAGGACAAGGTTGTTTATGCTGCGTGGAGCCCTTACGGCATTGACGTCTCGGACAAGGTGACCGTGGAAGCGTTCTTGTTCGAGGACAACGAGTGGAAGAGCCTCGGTAAGGCTGAAGCGACGGTCGACGTTCGAGTCGCCCGCATGGCGATCTCGCCCGTGCTCGTGGCGATCAAGCCAGGAGAGTCGATGGGATTGGAGGTCTTCGTAACCCCAGCCCTGCCGGAAAACGAGGTATTTGAATACAAGTGGGTTACCCACGGAACCGCCGGTTCGTTTAACGGTGAGCTCGAAAAGGTTGGACCCAGAGAGGTGACCTACGTCGCGGGGAGTTCCGAAGGTACCGACAAGGTGACGGTGCAACTGTTCCGCCTGGATCGAGCGAAGCGCATCTTTATCGGGCAGGCGAGCGCGGACGTGAAGGTCGAAACGGACCCGAGCGTCCTCTATGGGACGATTGAGGTTGCCGGTGGCGTGGAAGGGGGATACGGAGGGTGGTCTTCATGGTGGGAGACCTTCGTCCAATTCCCGGACGTCCCGGGCGCGACAAGCTACCGAGCCCAAGGCTTCGACGCATACTGGTGGGGTCCGGTCGATATCACTGGCCCACCGTTCAGTGCCTTCCAGCCCGCTTCAGGACACCACGGGTTCTCCCTTACTGGGGGAAGCGGCTGGGGCTTCGGTGAACCTCCGACTCTGCAAGAGGTCCTCGACGACGCACGAAATATTTCACTGTGGCGGTTCCCCGGGGCGTGGCCTGTCACAGTGACCAAATAGGGGTCGGCCCGCAAGTCCTTCTGTGACCCGAACGGGAAACTTTCTACGCTGAGCCTGCATTGGACTCAGGTGTGGAGAGAGTTTCCGCTGATGGTTAAGATCGTCATCTCGATGCTTGCCGCTTCTTCGGTCGCGTGCGCGGTGTTCTCGGCCCCAAGTCAGTCACAATCTCACTCTCCCATGAGCCAAGTCGCAACCCCCGATGGCAGGAAGTCGCTCGTCGTCGCGGGAGGCTGCTTCTGGTGCCTCGAAGTGCTGTTCGAGGAACTCAAGGGCGTGCAGTTCGTCGAGAGTTGCTACGTCGGCGGGAGCCGGGCGGGGGTTACCTACCAAGAAGTGTGTTCGGGCACGACCGGTCATGCCGAGGCGATTCGGGTCTCAAGTCGGGGTCAATTGGGCTTACGAACCTCGCCTCCGTTACAGGGTCCGCCCCCCTGCACCTTCTCAGGAGGGATCCACTGATGTACGACTTCGCCAAGAACGACTAGTCTTGACGACGAGACCCGCGACCAGAAGTAGGAGTCCAATAGTGTAGAGTATGGCATCGGTTTTCGATTCGGGAAGGACTTGCGCACCGTTTCTGAGGTCCCGCAACTCGTCCAAGGACGGCAACGAGCCTGTCCACCTGTAGCTTATTGGCTTGTCCGGCTCTAGTCGGTAATCGGCCACCGAGTCGCCGGCGTCAAAGAGGCTCGGAATCGATGGTAGCGCATCGACCCTTCGCTCATCCAGCGCGTACGTCTCCGAGTACAGCATCCTGCCCGACCGGTTGACTCGTTGGATAACTACTTGATTGCCGAGGCGCTCGTACAAATTGAATAGAATTCGGTCCCCGCTTGCCGTGACGAAGGACGATCGACCGCTGACAACGCCGCGATCCCTTTCCACGTCAATCGCTAATTCCTCTAAGTGCCCTTGGCGTGCGTACTGGAAAACCTCACCTTTCTCGTCTGACCGAACAGACCGCGCACCGGTAGGAAGAGCTCCTAACAGGAACAGCCGTTCTCCCGCAGACTGAAGACGAGTAAGGACATTGCCAGACCGGACTTCGACGATCCGGCTCGCTTCGAATGCAAATACTGAGATGCCGTCCCTATAGAGCTGAACGTAACTTGACGTACTTGGAGGTTGACCAAGGATAGCGCCGAAGGAGGTTACGCAAACACCCTCGTCGGTGTAGCAGATCTTCACGATCCCTTTACGCGTGTAGCCGCCGTGCTCCTCGCGGAGCGCACTCTCTACGTTCTTACGGTCCTGCAGGACGACGGACTCATCAGTACCAGCCATTCTCCGCTCCCACACGTAAGCATCGACTGCCGCCGTAAGGTCAGATTTTGGAGAGGGAAGCTTCTCCAATGTCGAGCGGAAGACAAAGGTATCTGCCGCTACGAGACAGGGCCCGATCAATAGGAGGAGCGGTACTGAGGTCGAACGAACACTTCGTAGGGCGAGAAGGGGCGCATAACTCAATACAGACATATGTCGCCTGTCAATGGGATCGCTGAATAGTTTACAAGATTACCTAAGTTACATTCACATAGTGCAGTTGGGTTATTATCGTCGCAAGAATAATAATCCCGACGTCCCAAGATCGGCGTCCCTTCCCTCTTGGAGCATCCTGAGGTCAGATTGAACTGACAATAGGCCATATCCCACCGATCAATGTAACAGTTTCCGACACATTCAAGGCCGCTCTGAACACAATCCAAATGTCTCTGCTCATGCTGCTCGTATGTGCAAACCGCTGAGGGGGTATATGTGTCCCTAGGTTTGGCCCAGGAAGTTTGCACCAGGGTTGTAACGATACCCACTAGTATAGATGCGAGGGCCAAGTGGGAGAGAATGGAACGAACGTGGTTTGTCATAAGATCCTCCTTACAGTTGAGGTATAAAGCGGAAACCTTCCGACGGGCCCCACCAAAGCTGATTAGGTACAACTCGACAGATGGGACCTGTGCGTGGAATGCGAAACTTGGAATAGTGCGTCGTTATTGCTCTGCCGTCACTCATGGCATAAATCCCCAAGCCTTGATGACGCTGCGCTCCCCAATCGCCGATGGGAGACGTAGGCGTAACGCCTGACCAAGGCGCCGACCCGCGCAAGTAATGCACGTAGTCGGGGGCCGCTAGTGTGTGGTAGCAAGTCGCAAACTTTGGATCGGACGTTCGCACGCAGGAGGCGTCTGCTACGAGCACGACACTGGCGGTACCTTCTACTTCGGCTTCGTAGCCGAGACATACGTTGGGAGCGTATCCGGAGAACGCACCATCTGGCGAGCGAGGATCAAAGGGCCCCGAAGCCAACTGCGGGCACCTGAGTGATGGAATCACGACTTTTGAATCCGAAGGCATTTCTCGGCCTGATGGCTCAGACCTACCCAAGCCGGTCGCCGCTAGCCAGTGGTACGAGTCACCATGCCCCGCGCTCGTATTGAATCGACCATCGTACTCGTTGACGTAAAGCAATTGAGCCTTTGCGACTTGGCTGACATTAGAAAGGCAAGAGGCTCCTTTTGCGGACTCCCGCCCGCGAGCGATGACCGGCAAGACGATTGCCGAGACGACAGCAACGATCGCTACCACTACTAGCGCTTCAATCAAGGTAAAGGCGCGGAGAATCATCCAATCCTCCTGTGAATCGTATACTGGACAACTTTGCTGAAGACGATGGGTCTGCCGTTGAACGTCGTTTCGATCAGGAGCGTTTGCTTGCCGGGGCCCGCCGGGAGTCGCTGGGATTGAAGCAGAAACGTCGCTGATACTGACCCCATGCCAGTTGCGGTAAGGATGCCTTCGGTGGCCGGTTGGATGGCGCAACCACAATCCTCACTACGCACGTTCAGCGTTCCGGGAAAGCGGTTGCGAAAATGGACTAGAATGGGGGTCGGCTCGTTTCCGCTAATTATCCCCAAGTGACTTGGCAATCCCGACATCTCCACCGGATTACGCACGAGGTCCCAAACGAAGCCGCAAGCGACTACCATCGCGCCAGCAACTATCAGAACTGTCGAGAGGCCCGGCCGCGTCGCCATTGTACGCACTTCAGGATCATACACCAGAATTTTGCGAAATGCACAACAATTGTTCGAATCGGATGTTGCGCGGGCTCGTCCGCAGGGTCCAGGGCCAGATAGGCCCCGCGAGGAGTCCGCCGTTCCCCACCACAGACACAGCCCCTGTCCCGCTGAAACTTTCCGCTCGAAGGTCTCGTTAGGCTAAGGTGTGGAGGGCGAAGCGCCTCATGATTAAGGTCCTGATCTCGATGCTTGCCGCTTCTTCGGTCGCGTGCGCGGTGTTCTCGGCCCCAAGTCAGTCACAATCTCACTCTCCCATGAGCCAAGTCGCAACCCCCGATGGCAGGAAGTCGCTCGTCGTCGCGGGAGGCTGCTTCTGGTGCCTCGAAGTGCTGTTCGAGGACCTCAAGGGCGTGCAGTTCGTCGAGAGTTGCTACGTCGGCGGGAGTCGGGCGGGGGTTACCTACCAAGAAGTGTGTTCGGGCACGACCGGTCATGCCGAGGCGATTCGGGTGGTCTTCGATCCCAAGGTGATTGCGGCAGACGACCTGCTCCGCATCTTCTTCACGATTCACGACCCGACCACGCTGAACCGGCAAGGCCCGGACTCCGGCACCCAATACCGCTCGGCGGTCTTCTATGCCGACGAGGAGGAGAAGGCCCGGGCCGAGCGCATCAGGAAAGAGATCGCTGACGAGAATATCTGGCCGGACCCCTTGGTGACCACCGTCGAGCCGCTGGTGAACTACACCCGCGCTGAGGAGTACCACCAGGACTACTACGCCAAATACGAAAAGGCGAGCCCCGAGGAGCGCGCCAAAATGAACGCGGGCTACTGCAGCGCGATCATTCAGCCCAAAGTGCTGAAGTTCCGCCAGAAGTTCGCGCACCTTCTGAAGAAATCGGGATAGCCCGCGCGGCGGCAAGGCGGAAGCTGGCGGAGAGAGAGGGATTCGAACCCCCGGAGACTTGCGCCTCAACGGTTTTCAAGACCGCCGCATTCGACCACTCTGCCATCTCTCCGGAACGAGATTGTACCAACTGGCCGCCCGCGGTCCCGGATTGGGTCCTGCCGCGAAGAGATCGCCCCCGTGTGTGGCAGAATGCCTGCATGCCGGAACATCGGCTTTTTAGCGAAGAAGAGGCCGCTCAGATCATTCGACGCGCAGTCGAGATCAGCGACCAAGAACTGCAAGCGACCTTCCGCCCAGGAATCACCCCCCAAGAACTCGAACGAATCGCCGCGGAGGTCGGAGTCTCGGCGTCCGCACTGGCGCAAGCCCTCCGCGAGACCGCACGGGAGGAGACCAGCGAAAAGGGACTGCTTCACCTAACGGAGGAGTTCGTTAGAGTTGTGGACGGAGAACTGGACCCGAAGAATTTCGACTTGGTCGTCGAAGGGATCAAACCTCTGGCCAACGCGGGCCAACCGCACATGGCTCAGGTCGGGCGTACACTGACGATGTCGGCATGGGTCGGCGCGGGGCAGGCCCGGATCGAGGTCACTTCGCGGAAAGGCCGTACCAAGCTCAAGGTCAAGTCGAACGCTCTCTTCCAGGCTTTGATGACGCTCCACCCTGCGTTCATTACGTCCGTGATCCTGATCGGCGCGCTTTCTGAGCAGGGCCTGGGCTGGCTTGCCGCGGGTCTAGCCGCCGGCGTCCTCACCCTCGGCGGCCTCTGCTTCAACCTGCTGACCAAGTTCTCGCACCGGAGGGCCAGAGCGCTCGCCGACGAACTCAGGGACCGGATCGCCGAGGCGATCGAGACTGCTCCGCAAGAATGACTCCCGCCTGGGCTGGCTTGGGCTCACCCTTCAACCGGAACGCCTTGGCCCGTTTCGAGGTACTCGCGCAACGAATCGAGGCGCCTCGACCACTGATCCCGAAGCTCGGAGGCCTCCTCTTCCAGGGCGATCTTTCGATGCTGGAGCGTCGCCACGCATCGGCCGTCGCCCTTGGGGGTCAACGAGAACTCGACCACAGACCCCGGCGTGAGTGCGGCCTGTTCCCATTTGAGAATGAAGTTCTTAAGCGGGTTCAGGGTGGTCAGAACTCCGCTGCCTGAGTTCGGACTTCCCCATGCGCCCCCTTTTCGGAAGTCGATCGCGGCGTCGTTGGCGTACCAGCGCACAAGGTCGGACTCTTGCGCAAGCGTGCTCCATGCCTTTTCCAGCGGCGAGTTAAGGGTCCTGGAAACGCTGATCTGAAACCCGTCCGGCATCTGGTTGCGGACCCTGCGTCCCCGAGCCTTCTCATACTCGCCGGTGATCATTTGCGACCACCAGAGCGACACGCCTTGTTCGCTCCGAAGCCACCTCGCGATCGCTGGGTGTTCGATCGACTCGGCCCCCGCGGCGTCGAGTACGTCGAACCACTGATCCCAGGTCTTCCCGGTCCTTGCCCTAACGGCGGAATCGGAAAACGAGCGTTCGGTTGAAGAGAGGCCAGCCATTACAGAATTGTACAGGATGACTTGCCGTTTTGTGGCTCGAAACTCCGCGGGGACGGAGTGTGCAGAGCCTGGCAAAATTGCCTGTTTGCATGGGATGGGAAGGTTCTTCGTCACAACAAGGGCCGTTTCGGACAATCCCTATATGAGGCTTCTCATTAGAAAGGCGAGACTTCTTGGTTAGGCGCTCTTAGCGCCGCATAAAGTCCGAAAGGGGACGAAATCAGGAGTGGCAACGGGGTCGGGATACATTCCGGCCCCTCCTGATTTTAGGACCCCTTCTTTTGGCATTTTTCTCCTCTCAGACGCCATTCGGAGGTAGAAACGGCTGAGGCAATGAAGTCTTTCCTCCGCGCTCTGGGCATCGCTGCCGCAGTCGCCTTCTTTCCGGCGGCTTTTTCTGGTTGCGACGCGCCTGATCGGAGCGGAGTCGTGCTGCGCCTGACGAATTGGGGCGGGGCCGGAGAGGACAACGACTACGACCGACTCGTCAAGGACCTTTATCGCAGGTTCGAGCGCGACCATCCCGGCGTTCGATTGAAGATCGAGAACATTCCGGGGGAATACGTCCCCAAAATGCTCCTCAACTTCGTCGCCGGTACACAGCCGGAAGTGATGGTTCTCGACGCGAGCAGTGCGGCGGTTTTCGTCAACAACGGACTTCTCACCGACCTCCGTCCGTTCGTCGAGTCAGACCCTGAGTTCGATCTCGGCGATTTCTACCCCAACGTGGTCGATATCGCGCGTCGCGGCGACAAGCTCTATGCGATCCCCATCGACTTCACGCCGATGGTCGTTTATTACAACAAGGACCTCTTTGACAAGGCGGGCGTCCCCTACCCCGATCCCAACTGGACTTTCGCGGAATTCTTCGAGATCGCCCAGAAGCTCACGATTCCCGCCAAGGACCCCGGATTGCCTCCCGTTCAGTACGGCTTCGTCTTCACCAACTGGATGCCTGCGTGGGTGATGTGGCTTTGGAACAACGGGGGCGACGTCCTTTCGCCGGACGGGAGCAAGGCCACGGGCTATCTGGACAGCGACCCCAACGTAGAGACTCTCACGTTCTTGCGGGACCTCGTGAAAAGGCACAAGGTCGCCCCGTCCCTCTCGGAGATGCAAGCGATGGGCGCGGACCCGTTCGTCCACGGCAAGGCGGCGATGGTCGTCATGGGGCACTGGGCGTTGACCGGATACAAGAACGCGCCCAAGGACGGCTCGGGGAAACCTCTGATCGACTGGGAGCGGCTCGGAGTGGCGCATCTGCCCCACAACACCCCCGAGCCTCACACGGTTTTCTACGAAGCGGGGCTAGCCATACCCAAGGATTGCAACCACCCCGAAGAGGCTTGGGAGTTCATTCGCTACTGGACGAGCGCGGAGGTTCAGAGGGTTTACAACTCGAGCGGGATCGCCGTGAGCGCGCGCAAGGATATCAGCCGTGAGCGCGCTGCCGACCCCATCGAAGCCCAATTCTTGCCCATCGTCCCTTCGGCAAGGCCTCCGTACGGTTCTCGGGTCGAAAGCTATGAGATCGTCGAAAACGTGGGCCGGTCGATGATCGATTCGATTCTCAACAACGACGTCCCGGTGCGAGAGGCGTTGCGCCGAGCCGCCTCCCGGATCGATAGGGAGTTCGCCAAGCGATGAGCCTGCTGCGAAGGAGGGAGAGCCGGCTGGGCTGGTTGTTCGTTGCGCCCGCGACCCTCCACCTCGTCGTTTTCGCCCTGTTTCCGATGGGATTCGCCCTTTACATCAGTTTGTTCAAGTGGCGGCTGTTCAAGGATTCCCCCGAGTTCGTCTTCCTTCAGAACTACGTCTGGTCGTTCACCGAGGGCCCCTTTTGGAACGCCCTATGGAACTCATTCCGGTACACGGCGGTCTCGGTTCCTGCGGGAATGGCGGTGGCGCTGGGAGTGGCGCTTCTCGTCAACCAGAAGCTCCGGGGGGTTACGATCTTTCGCACGCTTTACTACATCCCCGCGATCTCTTCGGGAGTCGCGGTGTCGATGCTTTGGATCTACGTTTTTCTGCCCGAAACGGGGATGCTCAACCTCCTTTTGCGGATGATCGGGGTCAGCAGCATCGCCTTTCTTCAGGACTCCACGTGGGCGATGTGGGCGCTGGCGTTCATGTCGATCTGGACCGGACTCGGCCCCAAAATGGTGCTGTATCTCGCGGGCCTCGTGGGAATCCCCCAATCGCTCTACGAAGCAGCGGAACTCGATGGGGCCGGCAAGCTGAGGAGCTTTTGGAGCGTGACGCTCCCGATGCTCGCCCCGACCACCATCTTCGTCCTCATCACCTCGACCATCGGCGCGATGCAGGTGTTCACCCCCGTGTACATGATGACCAAGGGAGGTCCGGAGAACTCCACCGACGTGGTCGGCTACCACATCTATACGGAGGCTTGGGTCAACTTCAACACGGGTCTCGCATCGGCCAAGTCGTTCGTTCTGCTGGTCATCATCGGCGGCATCTCGCTTCTCCAATTCCGATTGATGAGGCGGCAACTTGAGGGCTATTCGGCGTCATGAAGGCCTTTAGGACCCTTGCCTCGTACTTGTTGATGCTCGCGTTGGCGGCGTTTCTGATGGCGCCGTTCGTTTGGATGGTATTGGTCTCGCTTCATCCGAGAAAATCCGAGATTCCGAGCATCGAACACCTCATCCCTCACCAGCCCCAATGGTCGAATTACGACTTCGTGCTCCGTCACGAGACCCTTCCTGTGGCGCGGTTCTTCGTGAATTCGGCCTTCACCGCGGTGAGCGTCGTGGTCCTCCAACTCCTGATCACCTCGCTGGCGGCCTATGGATTCGCTCGCTTGAGGTTCAAGGGCAGGGGCTGGGTTTTCGGGCTGTTTTTGGGTTCGATGATGTTCGCCGGACCCGTGACGCAGATTCCCGTGTACTTGCTCCTCCGCGACCTGCAATGGCTCGACACTTTCATGGCCCTGATCGTGCCCGGAGTGAGTTCGGCGTTTTCGGTGTACCTGCTGAGGCAGTTCTTCCTCCAAATCCCCTTAGAACTCGAGGAAGCAGCGCGCATCGACGGAGCGGGCGACCTTCGAATCTACTGGAAGATCGCCCTTCCGCTCAGCAGGGCTGCCCTTGCTACTGCGGGAGCGTTCACCTTCATTGGCGTTTGGACGGACTTCTTCAACCCGTTGATCTTCACCAACACGACCGAGATGCGCACCCTCGAGGTCGGGCTCTCCATCTTCAAGAACAGCTATGGCGGCACGAACTGGCCGCTGCAGATGACGGCGGCCGTTATCGTGATGCTGCCCCTCTTGATGGTGTTCCTCTTCACGCAACGGTACTTCGTGAAGGGCATCACGCTGGGAAGCATCAAGTAGCTGCCGCGTCAGGCGAACTTCTCGAGCAGCGATTCCGCTTGGAATAGGTTGATTCCGCTGTTGATGAGATCGATGAGCGCCTGCATCTTGGCCTCCTCTTCGACCTGCTCCTCGATGAACCACTGCAAGAACTGGAAGGTCGTGTAATCGTCCTCTTCGAGGGAAACGCTCGATAGAGTGCGAAACTGCCCGGAAACCTTGCGTTCGCTGTCGAGCGCGGCTTGGGTGGCTTCGAGAGCTGAACTGAACCGCGTGGTCGCAGCACCGATGGCGGGCAGATCGAAGGGCACTTCGTTGTCGACGAGGAAGGCGATGATCTTCTCTGCGTGCTCCCGCTCTTCGGCGGCTTGGTCCATGAAGAGCTTGGCCCACCCCATCAGACTCTGCCTCGCGAAGTAGAGCGCGATCCCTCTATAGTTGTGGCTCGCAGCCAGTTCGCTGCCAATTTGCTCGGTCAAGAGTTCGGCTGACTTTTCCGTAATCATTGCATCACCCCTCAGCGGGGAGTGTACCAGCGGCGGCTACTCCTTGGAAATCGTAACGGATGCCATTACGCGCTTGGCGGTTTGCTCTTGGGAAGCGCTTGCGGTGCGATACATCGCCGACGCTTGCCAGAGTCGCTGCCCGTCCCCGACGATCACCGCGATGTAGCTCACCGGAGAGGCGCGGAACTGGTACGTCGCCTCGATCCGGAGCGCTTCGAGAGCGCTCACCTTGGTTCGCTCGGTCTTGTACTTCAACTCCGTCACGCCCGAAGTTCCTCGCAGGTTCGAGATCGCTCCGTCAGACGCGCGCTGCAAGTCGACCTCCGCGCCGGCCGCGTATGTAACGAACGTGAACCGGAAAAGGACCTCGTCCACAACGGCCTTGTACGATTGAACTTGGCTGATTTGACGCATCGTTGCGGAGTTCAATTCGAGTCGGATCTTCTCTGGAGCGACGGGCAATTCGACGCTCATCTGCAACTCTTCGAGGCTCTTCCGCTTCCAGGCCAAGGTCCCCGAAGTCTGCGCCTGAGTCAAGAGCTTGGGCGTCGCCTCAAGACTCGCTGGACCCGACCTCGGGCCCGCGAACGAGACCGCACACAACAGCGAGAGCAACACGTCCATCTTCGTTCTATCTCCGGGATGACTTCTATCTGACCGACGCTTCAAACGGCTTCACGATTCGCTCGTGGCGGCGATCGTCCCTTTCAGGCCCAGCGATTCCGCCTCAGCGCGCAGGAATTCGATGAGGTTCTGAATGTGTTCTTCGAGCGGGAGGCCGATTTCGTCCGCGCCTTGGAACACCTCTTCGCGGTGAACCCCAGCGGCGAAGAACTTGTCTCTGAGTTTCTTCAGCACGCTTTTCACTTCCACTTCGAGGATGCTCTTGGAGGGCCGGACGTAGGTGACAGCCGTGAGGAACCCGCTCAGCTCGTCGCAAGCGAACAAGTGCTTTTCCAGCGCTGATAGCCGAGGGATTCCGAGCCTGTCGTTGTGCGAGCCAATCGCTCGAATCACCTCTTCGGGCCAACCTGCCGACTCCATCAGCCTCATTCCCCAAGCTGGGTGCTCGTCAGGATGAGCCTCGTAGTCGAAGTCATGAAGCAGCCCGACGATCCACCACAGGTCGCGGTCCTGGCCTAGCTTGGAGGCGTAGCCTTCCAAACAGACCGCCACGCCCAAGCAATGCCGTCGCAACGATTCCGACTTCGTATGTTCGCACAGAAGGCTCCAAGCATCCTCTCTCGAATACTGCATCGAGTAGCATTCTACCGGCGCTCGACGACCTCGCCAAGAAAAGGAACTGCCATGCACCTCGCCCTTAGCCTTGTTCTCCTCCTGTCGGCCGAACCGGCCCAATCGAAGCTGCCTCTCGAACTCCGCGAGGGCCTCGCCATCCGGGGAGTGACCCGGGGCGGCCGGGTTCCGTTTCCCCTCGACGCGGTTCAGTACGCTATCGTTGCCGGGACCTTCGCCAAGCCTGAGGGAGGCGCCGAGATTGAGTTTGGAGAGGCCAAGCGAAGCTGGGAACGGCTCGTGGCGGAAGAGGACGGCTCGATTCGGGGCTCGGCGTTTTCGGGCGGGTACGCGTACTTCGAAGTAGAGCGTCCGCAACGCGAGATCGCAATCCTCGAAGCGACGGGGCACGGGATGGCGTACGTGAACGGAGAGCCCCTCGCGGGCGACCCCTATGGCTACGGCTACTCGAAGCTCCCGGTCGATCTGAAAGAGGGGCCTAACGCCTTGCTGTTCGCCTCGGGCCGAGGCAACTTCAGAGCCAAGCTGACCCCGCCACCCGCCAGCGCCTTTTTCAACCTATCGGACGCGACGCTGCCGGACCTGCTGGAAGGAGATTCAGCCCCGAATTGGGCCGGCGTGATTCTGGTCAACGCCACGCGGTCGCCGCTCACCGGGCTCGTCGTTCGCACGCAGGTTGAAGGAGGGAAAGCAGCCGACACGGAGATCCCAGCGCTCGAACCCCTCTCGACCTACAAGGCGGCGATTCGAATCGTTCCCTCCGCTACGACAGAAGGTTCGACGGCCGACCTCAAGCTCACGCTGATCCACTCCGATCGAATGCTCGACTTCCAGAAAGCGCAACTGAGGGTGCGAGGGCCTCGCCAAACTCGCAAAGTTACGTTTCTCAGCCAAATCGATGGCAGCGTCCAATACTATGCGCTCAATCCTGCGACCGACGACGCGCCCGGAAAGGCTCTGATTCTCTCAACCCACGGCGCATCCGTCGAGGCCATCGGACAAGCAGACGCTTACTCGCCCAAGACCTGGGCCAACCTCGTCGCGCCCACCAACCGCAGGCCGTATGGATTCGACTGGGAAGATTGGGGGCGTAAGGACGCTCTCGAAGTGCTCGACCTCGCTTCCCAGAAGCTCCAGGCCGACCGCTCGCGAACGTACGTCACGGGGCATTCGATGGGGGGCCACGGCGCGTGGTATCTGGGGCTGACCTTTCCCGACCTCTTCTCAGCGATGGCGCCAAGCGCGGGGTGGGTGAGCTTCTTTAGCTATGCCGGGGGGCAGCGAATCGAAGCCTCCACCGGGATTGCGGACCTGTTTTCTCGGGCCGCCAACCCCAGCGACACACTCGGCCTCGTACGCAACTCAAGCAAACAGAACGTGTACATCCTACACGGCGACAAGGACGACAACGTGCCCGTGCGCGAAGCTCGCAGCATGAAGTCGGCGCTGGAAGCGATCGGCAGGACGTTCCGATATCACGAGCAGCCCGGAGCGGGCCATTGGTGGGATGGTGACGCCGCGCCGGGGGCGGATTGCGTCGATTGGCCTCCGCTCATGGAGTGGTTGCAGGCGGCGAAGAGCGAGCCTCTCTCCGGGGCGCGGCAAGTCGAATTCGTCACGTTCAACCCTTCGGTCTCCAACACGATGTCTTGGATCCGCATCGACCTGCAGCGCGCGCCCCTCGCGCAAAGCTCCGTTTCGTTTCGGAAGACGATTTCGGGCCTTTCGGGCGTCACCTCCAACGTCCAAAGGCTGTCCTTTGCGCCCGAAGCGATCGACAGCGCCAAGAACCCATTTCCCATTGAAATCGACGGGCAGATCGTTCCCGTCCCCACCGCCGGACGAGCAGGAGCGTGGATCACCCTGAAGTGGGCCGAAGGAAGGTGGGTGTTCGACGGTTCGAGGTTTCCCACCGAGTCGTTTCCGAAGCACGTTCGACCGTTCAAGGAGGTTTTTGAGAATCGAATGATCTTCGTCTACGGGACGAGGGGTACCCCCGATGAGACCGCCTGGGCATGGGCGAAGGCGCGCTTCGACGCCCAGCAGTTCTGGTACCGAGGCAACGGGGCGCCGATCGTAATGGCGGACGTCGACTTCAAGCCCGAAGTCCACGAGCCGGGTCCAATCGGCCGCGACCATCCGGGCCTTCGCAACCTCATCCTCTATGGCAACGCCGATACCCACGCGCTTTGGGGATGGCTTCTGGGCGAGAGCCCCCTCGAGGTCCGGCGGGGCCGAGTCCGTGTGGGTGACCGGCAGTTCGTCGGAGATCAGCTTGCTTGCCTGTTTCTTCAACCGAGAAAGGGAGCTTCTCGGGCGATGGTGGGAGTCGTCTCGGGTTCGGGCATGACGGGTTTTCGCCTTGCCGACCGTCTGCCGTACTTCGTTTCCGGGGTCGCCTACCCAGACTGGTGCGTGTTCGAACCTGCGGTCCTGCGGACTGGGCTCGAAGGGGTCCTGGCCGCAGGCTACTTCGGAACCGACTGGAAGCTCGACCCCGCTCAAACCGCCTGGCGAGAGGGCGTCGCAGCTTCAAAGGAGTGAGTGCGAGCGATGGGTGAGTGGCTTCAGCAAGGGTTCCAAGCGGACACGAGGTTGGTCCTCGAAATCCTTGTGAAGATGGGGGTTGGAGTCATTTTGGCGGGAGCGATCGGGTGGGAGCGCGAGCTTCATGGGCGGCCCGCAGGAATCCGCACTCACATGTTGATGGCGCTGGGTGTGATCCTCTTCAGCGAAGTCAGCAGAGGGTTTTCTACTGACGGAGACCCCGGCCGGATCGCCGCGCAAATCGTGACGGGAGTGGGGTTCCTCGGCGCAGGAACCATCATGCGTCTTGGAGCGGAGATCAAAGGGCTCACGACCGCCGCGAGCATCTGGGCGACGGCCGGCATCGGCATGGCCGTGAGCGCCGGGGGTTCGTATTTCCTAGTCGCCGTCATCGGGACGTTGTTCGCGTTGATCACGCTTAGCTTGGTCGATCGATTCGAGCGGCGGGTCGCCCCTACCGCCCACCCCAAACGCATGCTCCTCCGAATCAGCAGTCTCGACGTCGTTTCCCGAGTGCTGGATGCGCTTTCCGAAAAGGGGTGCCAGGTCGGAGAGGTGCAGATCGTGCGGGCCGACTCCGAGACGTGGATTCAGCTCACCGTCGGCGCGCAGGAGCCCGACCTCAGCTCAGTCATGCTGTCGGTCGAGGGCGTGCTCTCGACCACGCGGCTGGATTGAAGGCGTCAGGGCGCGCGGAGATCAAGGCTTCGCCAGAGATACCAAGCGGCATAGCTGCGGAACGGTCGGAACGGCACTCCCAGTTCCTCGGCGTGGCCGCGATTCGGAACCTTCTCCAACTCATACAGCTTCCGAAGTCCGTTCTTGACCCCCGTATCGTCGACGGGCCAAACATCGGGCCGCTGCAGGCGAAAGAGGAGGAACATTTGCGCCGTCCAGACTCCGATCCCCTTGACGCTCCCCAAAACTCCCACCACTTCGTCATCGGGTAGAACGGCGAGCGCGGCAACGTCCGGCAGACCCTCGGCCACTTGTCGGGCCAAGCCGATCAAGTAGCTCGCTTTGGATGCCGACACTCCTGCCTCCCTCATCCGCTCCGGCGGTGTACCGAGGAAGTCCTCCGGCGAAGGATGCTCCTTGTCCGGAAACAGCCCCATCAGCCGCGCGTGGATCGTGCTGGCTGCCTTGCCGCTGAGTTGCTGGAACACGATCGCGCGGGTGAGGTACTCAAAGACGCTGTCGGTTCGGGCGTGCGAATGCAACAGGCAAGGGCCGACCTCCTCGACGAGCGCCGCCATCCGGGGACAAGCGCCGCGCAAATGGGTGACTGCGAGTTCGGATTCCATGACTACCCCCGATCATACACATTCGGCCTACCTGAGTTGTGCGATCTCGTTCGAATCGGGTACCAATGGTCAGCCGACGCGCTGCCCGCTCGTCTAATGGCAGGACGACTGGTTCTGGCCCAGTTAATCGAGGTTCGAATCCTTGGCGGGCAGCCAGATTCTGCTTCAGCCCCAGGAACGCATGCGTCTCGCATGGCCCCTCCCAAGAGCACTGACAGATCCTCGGCCCCAGGAACGCATGCGTCTCGCATGGCCCCTCCCAAAAACACTGACAGAGACTCAGCCCCGGGAACGCATGCGTCTCGCATGGCCCCTCCCAAAAACACTGACAGAGACTCGGCCCCGGGAACGCATGCGTCTCGCATGGCCCCTCCCAAAAACACTGATAGAGACTCGGCCCCAGGAGCGCATGCGTCTCGCATGGCCCCTGCCTAGTGTGCCCACAGAGACTCGGCCCCGGGAGCGCATGCGTCTCGCATGGCCCCCGCCTAGTGCATATAACTCACTTCGTGCTTTGCACGTTAGAAGCAAGCTTCGCACACTCAATCATCGACCGACAAGGAGAAACCTACCTTCTTATCGACTCAACCTCCGACTTCGTCGCCGGAGCAAGCCGACGACACCAGCCGACAGCGCGACCGCCGAAGCAGGCTCAGGAACGGGATCGTACACCGCATAGAGGCCGTGGCCCCCTTGCGAAACCAGCACCTGGTTCTTAGGGTCTGCGCCGTCGAGGTCCACGACGTCGTTGCCGTTGTTCTGGTAGAGGTGGTCGACTCCAGCAAAAATCGCGTGAGGCGAGGAGATCGCAATGCTGCCGGAAATGCCGTTGTAAGTGGTCCCGACGAGCCCGAGGCCAAAGTTGTTCAAGAAGGCGTTCCAATATTCCGCCTCTCCTGCAGAGCCGCCGATCCCTGTGCCCGCTGCGATGTATACGTTACCGCCTGCGTTGACGTAGTCCTTGAGGACGGGCGCGACAGTGGCGGACGGGAGGTCGCTCGCGTACCTGGCCAGAAAGATGCCGTCGTAGGCCATCAGCGCGGGAAGGTCAAACGTGCCGCCGATGCTATGCGTCCACGTATGTCCTACCCCCGTCAGAGTGGCGTTGAGACTCGTTCCTCCTAGCGCAGAGTTGGTCGTCCAGCTTCGAAAATTCCCTAAGCCCCCGCAAACCAGTTTGCCACGTTAAGAGCGAAATCGTCCGGGTCGTTGGGGTCGAAAAAGCCCGAGTCTCTGAGTGTCCACTCGTCATTGTTTACAACAATGCGCCCCACACTCTGGGCCTGGGTCATGAGAGCAAAGACCGCCAAAGCAAGGCCGATCCGAAGTCGATGTTTCATGCAATGCTCCTTTCGTGAAGGCGCCGAGCTGGCGCAATTCCACAATGGGATGTCCGCATCGGAGAGCCGCTTTGTGACCTGCCGAACCCCGCTCCCAATGGTTTTGCCCTTCGAGCGGCCTGTTCGGCAAGGGCGTCAGAACGTTAGGACGGGAGTTCTCCCCTGGACCGCGGCGCAGACCCACAATGGAATTCGTTCCCTCAGAGGATCGGGTGAGGCCGGGCGATGCCCGCTATTCAGGGAACTTGGGCGCGCCGTTCGCGTAAAGGAGCGGCCGGTTTCCAAGCCGCAGGGTTCGAGGGTCCCCAACCAGACGGAGCGCTCATTGCCTTCAATGCCGATCGAGGGGACCCGCCGGCTTGAGGTTCTTGCTCATTCGCAGGATCACGATGTGCATCCAGATCAGACAAATCAGCGCGATCGCCATCAAGAACAGCCAGCACGTCGTCCATAGGCCGGTCCACTTGAGGAGATAACCGAAAATGATCGGAAAGAAAAACCCGCCAAGGCCACCGAGCACTCCGACGATGCCTCCCACAACGCCAACATCGTGCGGAAAATAGTCGGGGATGTGACGATAGACCGCGGCCATCCCCACACCCATCATGATGCCGGCGAACAGCACGATGGTGGAAAACACCCACACGTTGGCCTGAAAGAACACCTCGGTCGTCCCGCGCGCCAAGAGGGTCCGCTTTTTGACTTCGTCTCCCGCCTTCACGATCGGTTCCTGCCAACTGGTGAACGTGGGGAAAATCAGGGCGCCGTCTTCAGATTCGAGCCGCGAGTTCGGCAACGTCTTGAGGGGATATTCGAGCGTACCTGTGTTCGTCTCCAAAGTGATCCGGTCGGGAGTAGCCGACGCGATCTTTCCCGCTCGCTCGGCAAGCACGCCTTCGCCTGGCGATCGAATCTCCATCCGAGGGGCGACCAGCAAGAGGAAGAACACGGCGCACGAACTTAGCACCCAGTACATGGTGGTCCGAGCCCCGATGCGATCCGCGATCCATCCGCCGAGAGATCGACTGAGCCCCGAAGGCAAGCTGAACATCGCGGCCATCAGCCCCGCGGTCGCCAAGGGCATGTCGTACACGTTGAGGTAGTAGGGGATCAACCACTGAGCCAGGGCGACGAACCCGCCAAAAACCAAGAAGTAATAGAGTCCAAAGCGCCAGACCCGCACATCGCGGAGGGGCGCGAGCATGCCGCCCCAGGTCTTCTGCGCCGCAGTTTCGTCCTTCCGATGCACCGTGAAGAGCGCGAATACGACCACCATTGCGACGGTGATCGCCGCATAAAGTTGGGGGAGCTGACGCCAAGCCTCCGGATTCGCACCCTTGTTGGTGAACGACTGGAGAAGGAGAGGCGCGGCGAAGCTCGTGGCTGCCGTACCCACGTTGCCCATCCCAAAAATGCCGAGCGCTGTGCCTTGGCTCTCCCTTGGAAACCAGATCGACGAGTACGCGATTCCCACCGCGAACGAAGCGCCTGCTATCCCAAACGCGAATCCACCCCAAAGCAACTGGGCGTAGGTACTAGCAAAGCTCGTCAAGAACAAAGCCACCGCAGAGACGAGCATGACCCCGATGTACACAGGTTTTCCGCCGTATCTCGCGCAGAGCATCCCCACGGGCAAGCGCATGACCGCTCCAGTCAGGATTGGAACGCCTAGGAGCCACCCCATTTGCGCTCGATCAAAGGTCATCACCCCCGAGTCCGCGATAAACGTGACGAGGACGCCATAGAGGGTCCACACTCCGAAGCAAACGGCAAAGGCGAGTGTGTTGAGGAACAATACGCGGTTGGCGACGGCTCGTTGGCTCACTGGTTCGTCTTCTCCTACCTACCCGATCGAAGCGCAGTTGCCGGAACGCCGAACACCTCAGCCTTGAGGGGCTTGGGGCGCGCCTTCGACAACTCCCAACCGGGGTTGCGGCACTCATCCGATTCCAAAGTATATTATTGACCACGATGGCAAGTTTAGTTCGCTATGATCCGGCTCATAGCGGCGAGCAAGTTGCCTGAGGCACCATGCTCGTGGGTCCAGGCCGAACAGGATCAAGGACAGAGGACGACAGAAAATGGCAACTCGACATGCAGTTCCGGGCCGCACGAAACAAGCGGCGCCCTCCCGCGAGAACCAGAAGGTCGTTCGCACCACGGACAGCCCCAATTGCACGGGGGCGTGCGGTTGGCTTGCGACCGTCGTCGACGATGTGATCGTCGACCTCAAGCCTGCGGCCGACTACCCCTGCCAGGAGTACAACCCTCGAGGATGCCTGCGCGGGATGTCGATGACCCACCTCATCTACGGACCTGACCGCATCAAGACGCCGCTCATTCGTCAGGGCGCGCGAGGCGAAGGCAAGTGGAAAGAGGCGACGTGGGACGAGGCGCTCGACCACATCGCCGAGCACATGAAGCGGATCATTCGGGATCACGGCGCCGACCACATGCTGCTCTTCAACCAAGTCGTCGGCACGGGATACGTTCAAAAGGGCGCCCAAGTGCGGATGGCGGCGCTGCTCGGAATGTCGTTCGCGACCGCGTATGACTTCAACGGCGACATCTCGATGGGATTCACGCACACGTTCGGGATCGACTGCGTGGAATGCGAGACCAAGAGTTGGGGACACGCCAAGACCGCGATCTTGTGGTCCAGCAACGTATTCCAGACCCGCATCCCCGACGCGAAGTTCCTCACGCAGTACGCCAAGCAACGGAACAACTGCCAGATTTACTGCATCGACCCGCGGTGCAGTCAAACCGCCAAGGGTGCCGACTACTGGCTGCCGATCAACCCCGGCACCGACGGGGCACTCGCGCTTTCGATGTGCCAAGTGCTGATCAACGAGGACCTGGTGGATTGGGACTTCCTCAAGACCTTCACCGACTGCGCGACCCTCGTCCGAAGCGACAACGGCCAGCGATTGAGAGCTTCCGATGTGGGGTTGGGAGGAACTGACGAGTTCGTCGTGTGGGATGAAGGAAAAGACGGGTTCTTCGTTCTGCCCAAGGACACCCTAAGACTGCCCGACGGCCTTCGGCCCGCTTTCCGCGGGACGCGACAGGCCACGATCGAAGGCAAGAGCGTTGAGATCACTCCGGTGTTTCAGTTGATTGAGGACGTCGTTTCGCGCGAAGAGTACCGGCCCGAATACGTCGAGACGATCAGTGACATTCCAGCGACGACGATTCGTAAGCTGGCTCGCGATTACGCGACCCAGCGACCCAGCTCGATCATTATCGGCATGGGGATCAACCACCGGCTGCACGGCGACCTCACCATTCGAGCGATCCTGCTGTTCTCGGCCCTCGCAGGGGCGCACGGCAAGCCGGGAGAGTCCGTCTCGATCTATTCGGGCCAGCACCACTTCAGGCTCGATGTCTCGCCATGGTGGTTCCCCGAAGGCAAACGCCCCAACAACGTGCCGATGCACTACTTCGTCCTGGGGGGTCCGACCGAAACGATCAACCCCAAGATCAAGTACCCGAAAGACGGATTCAAGGCGCTCTTCTGCTCCCACGCCAACCCCTTGGTTACTGAGTGGTCCGCGCCCCTGAAGGACTCGATCGACGCCCTCGACCTGTTCGTGGTGCAGGACTTCTCGATGAGCCCGACCTGCGAGTACGCGGACGTCGTGCTCCCCTGCCCGACCTTCTGGGAAAAGGTGGAGTTGGTAGGAACTTCTTGCCACCCCTACCTGCAGATTCAAAACGAGGTCGTGAAGCCTCAATACAACTCCCGCACGGAGTTCTGGATCGCGCGCGAGCTCGTGAGGCGGGTTGACCCCACGCTGCTGAAGTACTTCGACGTCGACGAGTGGACCGCCATTCAGAAGATGCTCGACGGCGGAGGCAAGGAGGTCGAGGGGATCACCATCGAGCAGTTGAAGGAGGGGCCGGTTCGGCTGAAGGTACACGACCCCGAAGTGGGATGCGACGAGCAGTTCCACGACTTCAAGCTGTTCCCTCCGCGGGCCTACCCGTTCCCCGAAGGGTCGCAACGCGAATTCCTCAAGACCGGGCGCATGGAGTTCTACAAGGAAGAAGACGCGTTCACGAAGTTGGGAGAAAACCTACCCGTCTACAAGGCTGGGTTCTCTCACCTGCCCGACGAGGATCAGAAACTGCCGTTCTGCATCATGACTCCGCACAGCAAGTGGCGCGTTCACTCGACCCACAGCAACAACCCCGTGTTGCTCAACCTCAACCGCAAGCCCGTGATCGAAATCCACCCGATCGACGCGGCGGCGAGGGGGATTCACGACGGGGACGAAGTCGAGGTGTTCAACAACAACGGCTCCTACCGGCTCTGGGCGCTCGTGACGGAAGGGATCAAGCCGGGGGTTCTCTGCACCGACCACGCATGGTGGCATCGGTACCTTGCCGAGGGAAAGTACCATAGCGTCCATACCCACCAGAAGATCAAACCCACGCACGAGAACTACTACCTCCCGGCGGTCTATGCTCCCGGCCAACACTGGAAAGACACGCGCGTAGACGTTCGGAAGGTGACCTCAAAGGAGCGGGCGCTCGATTCCGAGAGACGCCCGATCGGGACCGCAACAAGGAACAACGACTGATGGCCCGCCTCGCGATGCTCATCGACCTGACGCGGTGCATCGGATGCGATGCCTGCACGGTGGCCTGCAAACAAGAAAACGGCACGCCCGTCGACGTCTTCTTCGCGCGGGTCCTGAACATCGAAGCCGGCAAGTATCCGCACACAAAGCGCGTGTACCTGCCGATGCTCTGTTACCACTGCGAGAACCCGCCCTGCCTCAAGGCCTGCCCCAACAAGGCGATCTTTAAGAGGCAAGACGGCGTCGTGCTGATCGATCAGGACAGGTGTCGAGGTACTGGCGCTTGCGTGTCGTCCTGCCCCTACGGCAACATCATCCTTCAAGAAAAGGACGCCTGGTACTTGAACGAAGACGAGCCTTACGAGAGGGACTTCGTCAAGCCGCGGCTTCAGCCCAACGCCGCCCGGAAGTGTACGTACTGCGTGCAGCGGGTGGACGAAGGGCTCGATCCGGCCTGTGTGGTGGCGTGCCCGACCCACGCGAGAATCTTCGGCGACCTCGACGACCCCACCAGCGAGATTTCAACCTATATCGAACAGGAAAAGGTGCAAACGAAGCGCTATCCCTTCCCGTTGCTCCCCCAAGCGGGGACGAAACCGGCAGGGTGTTATCTCGGCACGATGGCTTCGCAGGATTCTGCGACTCTGGGCGGAAGGGCCGCCCCCGAGCGCGCCGAACCCCTGCCAACTGGACGATCAAAATCAGGCGGGAAGCTTGCTACGGTCCTTGCGCTTCTTGGGATCGGGCTTGCCTCGCTGGTGTCCTCGGTTCAGGCTCAGGATCATGAGGGCGAAATGCACGCCTACGAGAGTTCGATGTGCGCGAGTTGCCACGGGCCCGCTGGGAAGGGCGACCCCGGCCCTGCGATCGTTCCTTTGGCCCTCGACAAGTGGGAGTTCGCACAGCTCGTTCGAGAGGGCAAGGGCGCGATGCCTCCGACTCCGGAATCCGACCTCTCCGACGAAGACATGGAACTGATCTTCGAGGAACTGGGGGCCGCCGACATCGAGATCGCCAAGGCCCCACCTCCCGACGAGTTGTACGCGACATCGAGTTGCATGGGGTGTCACGGCCTGTCGGCGATGGGGGGCCTGGGACCTCCGATCGCCCAAACGAAACTGACCGAAGAAGAGTTTCACCAGATCGTTCGCAAAGGAAAGGGCATGATGCCCGCCACTAAGGAGTCGGAACTCTCCGACGAACAGGTTGCTCAGGTCTACCAAGAGGTCAAGCAGAAGCCTTGGGACGAGAATCTGATCCCCCTCGCCTTCAAGGTCGGGCAGTTCCTTTCGACAAAGAACGTCGCGATCGTGTTCCTGTTCGTGACGCTGTTCGCATTTGTTTTCGGCACGAAGGTTTGGCTCTATTGGATTCGACTGTCGGCCCCCAAGCAGCTTTGGAGCGCGGTCAAGAAGTTCGGGGTCCTGCGAGCGTTCGGCATCGCCACTTGGTCGCTGATCGTGGACGGGTTCTTGGTGGCTTCGCTCTGGCGTAGGAACAAGATGCGGTGGTTTCTCCACGGATTGATCCTCTATGGCTTCGTCGGCCTGATGCTCGCGGATGTCTTGATTCAGATATTCAATCCGACGCGGGCAGAGATGTCGCTGCTCGATCCGCTCAAGCTCTTGCCGATCCTTTCAGGAGTCGCCGCGCTCGCGGGCGTGTTCGCTGTGATGGTTCGGTACAGGACCGACGAGTACATCGACAACGGCGTGACCCAAGGCCGCGACTTCCTTTTCCTCAACCTCCTGCTCAACACGCTGCTGAGTGGGTTCCTCGTCGTCGTGATGAAGCGCACGGGTCTGACCGGTTGGGTTCAGCCGATCTATCTGTGGCACTTGGCGTCGGTCCTGCTGCTACTCGCGACCGCGCCGTTCACCCGATTCATGCACGTCTGGATCGTCCCGACCATGGTCGCTCTCACCCGATTGTGCGAAGAGATCGTCAAGAGCGGCGTCGAGCTGGGCTTTTCTCGCGAGCCTTCGCCGGGGCGGCACCACAAGTCGCAGCGCATCGCCGAGGACCTGATGAAGACTCTCGACCCCAATTTCGATGGACCCGTGAATCTCCGCTATTACCCCTGATGGATTTGGCTCAACTCCGCTCGAAACCATGAAGACGAACCGCAAACAAGCAAACAACACCGCCAGCGACCCGCCGAAACCGGCCCGACGCACCGTTCTCGGCTGGCTGGTGGCGGCCATCAACCTGGTGGTGGGCGCCGTCGTCGTCGGCCCCGTGCTCGGGTTCATTGGCTCCCCCGTGATGCGGCGGTCGAAGAGCAACTGGGTGCCCATTCTGGACGACGCGGAACTGGGTCCGGGCCAAACGAGGGAGACCTCGTACATCCTGAGAGTCCGAGATGGGTTCGCCGTAGTCGACCGCAAGTACACGGTTTTCCTGAAGCGCTCGGGCGAAGACGTCGTCGCATTCGACCCTACCTGCACGCACTTGGGTTGCCGGGTGACCTGGGTCGAGGGCAAGGAGCGCTACCTTTGCCCTTGCCACGGAGGCGTGTTCGATGCGGACGGGAACGTGGTTTCCGGACCTCCGCCCAAACCCTTGATCACATATCCCGTCAAAGTCGAAGACGGGAAGATCTGGATTCAAAAGAAGGTGTAGACCATGCCGGATAGCCTCACTCCCGAACGCCCCACAACGCGCACCGAAGAACTCCCGAAGGAAGAGGAGCTTCGCCGCGATCGCCCCAGTTTCGGCGACTGGATGGAGCTTCGTTTGGGTTGGTGGGGCTTCGTCCGCAAGAACCTCGATGAGCCGATGCCTCCCGGCGTAGGGTGGTGGCAGACGCTGGGGAACCTTCTGCTCACGCTGCTCCTGTTTCAGTTCGTCACGGGGTTTGCGTTGGCGATGTTCTATTCGCCTTCGACCCAAGACGCCCACGCCAGCGTCAAGCACATCACCTTCGAGGTGCCGCTCGGTTCGTTCGTACGCGGGCTCCACGTTTGGGGCTCGACAGCCATCGTCATCGTGACCGTACTCCACATCCTGCGGGTGTTCTTCTGGGGCTCCTACAAGAAGCCGCGGGAGCTTACGTGGCTCGTCGGATGCATCATCTTCAACCTGATTCTGGGCTTCTCGTTCACTGGCTACCTCTTGCCGTGGGACCAGAAGGCGTACTGGGCTACGGTGGTGGGCACGCGCATTGCGGGGACGGTCCCGGGGATCGGCGAGCAACTCATGGCGCTGGTTCGGGGCGGCGAAGAGGTCGGCGCGCTCACCCTCACGAGGTTCTATGCGATCCACGTGATGCTCTTGCCCGCGCTGCTGATCGTGTGTACGGGGCTGCACCTATATCTCGTGCGGCGTCACCATATCGCCGGGCCCGTCTTGCCGCAACGGGGGAAGCCGGTGCCTTTTTACCCGGTTCAACTCTTCAAAGACGCTGTGGTCGTCTTGGGAGGGATGGGAATCGTCGCCTACTTGGCGCTAGCGTTTCCTCCTGCTTTGGAGGCCATCGCCGATCCTACGGGCACGGACTTCTCGCCTCGACCCGAGTGGTACTTCCTGGGTCTCTATGAGCTTCTGAAGATCATGCCCGCCGGATACGAAGTCGTCGCTACGATCATCGTGCCGGGGCTTGTTAGTATCGGGATGCTGTTCCTGCCTTGGCTCGACCGGTCGCCCTCGCGACACCCCGCGCGTCGCCAGTGGATCATTGTGGCGGGGATCGCGGTGATCCTGATGATCGGAGTCATGACGCTGAAGGGGATTCTCGAAACGCCTCCCCCGGGCGCCCATGCCGCGCCAGCGACCGCCTCGGCGCAGGAGTAGCGAACGGCTCAACAAAAGTCGCGCGGATCGGCGATTTTGCCCCGGAGGGCCGTCGCTGCCGCAGTGAGCGGACTCACAAGGTGCGTTCGCGAAGATGGACCCTGCCGACCTTCGTAGGGTCGATTGCTGGTCGAGGCGCAACGCTCAAAAGGTCTGACCACGTCGCCGTTCATTCCCAGACACATCGAACAGCCCGAATAGTGCCACTCAAAGCCGGCCTCTCGAAACACCCGATCGAGTCCCTCGCGCTCCGCCTGCTCCCGAACCTGCTGACTGCCGGGCACTACGAGCGCCCGCACTCCGCTCGCCACTCGCTTCCCCTCTGCAAACTGGGCGGCATCCCGCAGGTCCTCGATCCGGGAGTTCGTGCAGGAACCGATAAACACCACGTTCACCGGGATGTCCTGCATCGGAGTTCCTGGCCTGAGGTCCATGTACAGTAGGGCGCGCTCCTCGGACTTGTCCGCGGGTTCGGGAACGCTGCCCGTGACGTCCGCCGTCATCGCGGGGGTCGTCCCCCAACTGACCTGGGGCTGGAGGCTCCCTGCTTCGAGCGACTCTCTCCGATCGAAGGCATCCGGCGAATCCGTGCGCAGCAGCCTCCATTCCGAAATCCATCGCTCCAACTCCTCTCCTTGAGGGGCGTAGGGGCGGTCGCCTTCGGCGATGTAGGCAAAGGTCACGTCGTCAGGGGCGATCATCCCGGCCCGGGCGCCCATTTCGATCGACATATTGCAGATCGTCATTCGGGCGTGCATCGGCAGGCTCGCAATCGTCTCGCCGTAGTACTCGGCCACAAACCCCGTGCCCCCGCTCGCCCCCAGCTTGCGGATGACCGCGAGGATCACGTCCTTTGCGGTGACGCCCCTTTGCAGGCGGCCGCTGACCTCGATGCCCAGGGACTTCGGCTTGCCGGGGGTTCGGAGGGTCTGGGTGGCGAGGACGTGTTCGACTTCGGTCGTCCCGATCCCAAACGCCAGCGCGCCGAAAGCTCCGTGGGTCGAGGTATGGCTGTCTCCGCAAACGAGGGTCAGCCCTGGCAGAGTGAGCCCAAGCTGGGGGCCGATCACATGGACGATCCCTTGCCCCGACTGCTGATACCCAAACAAAGGCACCCCAAATTCGCGGCAGTTGGTTTCGAGGGCCTTGAGCTGCTGCCCCGAAAGAGAGGATTCGTCGATGGGCCTGCCGTCGGTGGGGACGTTGTGGTCGACCGTGGCGAAGGTGAGGTCGGGTCTTCGTACGCGGCGCCCGGCTTCGCGCAAGCCATCGAAGGCCTGCGGCGAGGTGACTTCGTGGACCAGGTGGCGGTCGATGTAAATCAGCGCGCCCCCGCCGGGAAGCTCGGCGACGACATGCGCGTCCCAGACTTTGTCGAAAAGGGTTCGAGGCATCTCTGACCTATTCTACGTGATGGAACGCCCCGCCGGGGAAAGCTGCGGAGTTGAGGATGTGGCCTGGTGCTTTTACGGTATTGCTACACAGGTATTGACATTCCGCTCAGGGGGGAGGTAAGAGCGACTTCGTAGGTCAGGAGGATGGGAATGAAGAAATCGCTTATGGTTTGTGTCCCGATAGTATTGATGGCCACAGCGTTGACGTTGGCCCTTGCCGATCCACCAGGGCCGCTGGTTCGATGTCAGAAAACGTACGATTCGCAGTCAGGCACGTATTTCTGCGACGTCGGCTCCTGCAATTCGGCAAATGGCCTGATCTGCGATACACACGGCTCAGGCCAAAGTCTGTGGTGCGACTGTCACCCGCTGCCTTGAGAAGACAGGCACATGTTGGTCGTCGCTACGGTCGCGATAGCCGCATTCCCCACTTGGGTGCCGTTTGTCGGAACGATACAGGCCTTCTGTGAGGATTTGACCCTCCGAAGTGGCACGTCCTATCGGGCGTCCGCGGAACTTCGTAACAGGGTCATCATTGTCTCGAACGTAGCGAAGCCGACCGGAGCCTTATTGGAAGAAGCTGAAGCGGTTGCATCCTGTGTTGGGGCTGAATGGGTGGCGGATGGGGATACGCTTGTACTCGAACAATCGACCGAATCACTCAAGGAGTCCATCGCTTACGAACGAGATCTTCGAGCAGAGGCGATAAGGGGCCGCGTTAACGGGCGTAAAACGTGGGCTCCAGATGTTGCTCTGGCGATGCTCTCCAATCAACTTGCTGAACTGAGGTCCAACCTGGGGAATCCAGACGCTACGTCTGCGTTACGCGGGTATACCCCCAGACTTCCAGCGGACGGTCTGTTGGATGAATTCATCGCAATCGTCGGTCCAGACGCATTGGCTCGGATCCCGCCGGGAACAACGGTGAGTTTTTCATCACACCCCACGGGGCATCAGCGCCCCATCGGGTTGAGAGCGCAAAGCGCTCTTCGTTCCTATTCCCAGGTGATGTCCATGGCAAAGGAATGGCTGGCAGCGGACTCGATCCCGACCACGGCCTACGCAAGACCGTGGCGAGAGTTCTTTGACCGAATTCAGTCTCCGCCCAGCGAACCAGTGGCAGTTCTGACCGTTATGCCTTTGTGGCAGGACATCACCCTACGACTAAGGATATACGATCGAGGCTCGCTCATAGACGAGGCTTCTGTCGACCTTCCGGTCCGTGCGCCACCCGCCACAATGCCAGGAATCCTCGAACGCGCGGCACCTGGCGTTCGTATGCTCTCTCAGCCCGCTCGTGACATGGTAACTCAACTACTGAAGGCAGCCGAGAACATTGCCGCTCAAGCTTCCAACCCTGAACCCATTCCTTTGCCAATCGCGGAGCCAACAATAGAGGACCCTGTCGCGACTGTCTTTCAGGATATAGCGCATTGGGTAAGTGCCACTACGAACCGGTTAGTCGTAGCCTGGCTACCCGATCGGGCTATGGACGATTTGATACTAAGTACGAACGAGACTCCCCAGAATGTGGTTCGCATTTTGGTCAGCAAGGGGATCATAGGGTTTCGTATTACAGAGCGGCGGGTTCTGATAACGCCGCAAAGGCAGAACCTGGCGCACGCACTGTTCCTCGACAGGTCGTCATTGGCGACATTCATCAGCAGGCTACCGGCACGGGACCCCAAGATTGAATGGGACTTCTTGTTCGGCGCAGGACCTGGCTCAACGCAAGGACCACTGCAGCGGTACCTTCGGTACCTCCTTTACAGGAACTGCCTGATTGCCCACCCCACATCTCAGGTGTCATACTACTTGGGTTCCTTCCTATCTACGGTCCCGGCGGCCACTTGGAGGGCCCTGGAGAGGCTTGGTTCGGCGAGCGTCCCGATGAGCGTCTCCTCGGCGAGTAGCGCTAATCTGCTCAAGTGGGTTGCGGCCGGTCGAGGAGAGGACCCTTCTGACGAAGCATGTGACCGAAAGGACGTAACGGTCGAACTTCGCATGTCGACTGAACTCGTGATCAAGTGTGCAGAACCGGATGCCGAGAGCCTGCTTTCAGGCTATCCCGTCCTCTGGACGACTCTGGCAGGTGTTGCGGCAACGCTCAAGGGAAGTCAACTGCATACTGATATTGGGGCCGCTTTGAGGGGTAAGTATTTGCTTGGCAAGCAGAGATACTTGCAGTGCATTGCATTTGTGAACGGACGGCGATTGCAGGAAGCGTCGCTTCCCTTGTCGATCGAGCACCTGGATCGAGCCGTACCCTATGGAAGTTGGCCGGAGGAGTATCTGAGATCACTTCGTGAGCACTTGAAGGGATAGGGAGTCCTTGCACCTTGGTCTACCGGCAGAGGCTCATAGAGGGTGTTTTGGAGCGCGAGGTCGGCTTCAAGTGTACGGAGACGCGTAAGTGAAGGGTACAGCTTTCGTGGAACGTGCAGCCGCGCTAATGATCGTCACGCTGCCTCTGATTGGTTTCGCGCTGACCGTGAACCTCGCGGCCGCCACATACGGAGGCGTTGCGCCTATATGTCCACTCGCTTCCGGTTGTAGCGCGTTATTGCATCATCCGGCAGGACGCTTGCTGGGTGTCCCTGTGGCTTACTTTGGCGTCGTTGCTTACGGAACTCTTATTTTTGTTGGGCTTAGGAAGCCGCCCTGGCGCCGGCGGTCGATAGGTTATGGCCTGTCCGCGGCGTACTCAGTGGTTTCAGTTTGCTTGCTTTTTCGGTCGCACCTTCTCGTTGGGTTCATTTGCAGTTCCTGCTTGATGTCTACGCTTCTCTTTTGTTCGACTTCAATCGCCTATGCTCACATCAGGGACGATATTGAGCTTCGTTCAGGGCTTGGTTTGGTAGTCGGTATCGCTGCGGTCTTTGGTAGCGTATCGTGGTCCGCCCACGCCCTGATTCAGGGGCCCCACGCAATCGCGCACAACTCTGCAGAGCTTCATCGGGTTTCAGGCGATGTCCTTGCTCCTGGGCTTGCGCCCTCGTTTGGACCGGACAGGGCTGATCGGATCGTCGTCGTATTCAGCTCCTTGTCGTGCTTTGCCTGCAAGACCAGTTTGCCCAGTTGGATTCAGTGGGCCAAGACGCAGAGCGATACGAGGTTTGTATTTCGGCATTTGCCAATTTCTCGGAATGCCGATAGTGATGCGGCAGCGCTTGCAGCGCACCTGCACGGAGAGTACTGGCAATACTGTGGAATCATGTGGGGCGCTGAGAGCACGAGAACGGAGCAGGTGTTGCTGGCGTTAGAGCGGCTCAAGAACGGGGAAGAGTGTATTCGCATGTTACAGACGGGCGATATGAGGATGGTTTCCGCTCTAGAACAAGATGTGTCGCTGGCTAAGCGGCTTGCGATTGAGGTGGTGCCTGTCGCAATCGTAGTTACTCGGAAAGGGCGATGGGTAGTCGGGTTGCCAGGTGTAAAGGATATCCTTGAGCGAGATAATCGACTGAAGTGAGTGAGTTGGTGAGTGAGCGGATGCTGAAGATGCGGCGGGTGGGCTCCATTCCCTGCAACCCCTCTTCCCTCTGACTCCCGGGTGACGCTATGCGGGTGCCATGCCAAACTTGCTTTTGCGTGTCTGCCCGGCACTTTGTGACTCGCCACGCTCCCGCTGTGCGACGATCCGGTTTCCTGCAAAATGCCCGGATGAGCGGCGGCCCAAGAAGGCAGCGGGTGATCTTCAACACTCTGGCCCATGCCCACGAGCTCACTCTTTTATCTTGCAACCCCCGTGGGGTTGAGGGTCTCGTGCAGGCACCAAAGCCACTCCGGCCAAGTACTTCTTCGACCTCGGAGGCGGTCAACCGGGGAAACCGCTCGCTCATGGCACGGCGACTTTCTTGAGGACTGCGCCTAGTTCGAGCTTCAACGGCATCGGCTGCAGATAAAGGCGAATGGCATCCTGGATGTTGCTTTCCGCTTCCAAAGGCGTCCGCCCCGCCGAAACGCAGCCCGGCAGTTCGGGGCACCAAACCGCCCAGTCGCCAGTCCGCTTGTCCTGCTCCAGCACAATGCGCCATTCCATGAGTTCATGGTACATCAGCTTCTTATCCCCCTAGCCCCCGCGGGGTTGAGGGTCTCTTCCAAGCGCGAGGTCGCCGCCTGACCTCCTGAGTTCGCAAGAAACCGCGTAGCCGGGTGCCCCTCGCCCGACTTCTCGGATAGACTGGATTCTATGTCCGCCGCCGTTTTCAAGGTTGAAGAGATCGAAGCCGACCGACCCATCGACAAGCTCACGCGAAGAAGGGTGTTCGGCAGTCACATGCTTTGGGCTCATGTACAACTCGCCAAGGGTTGCGTGGTCCAGAGCCACTCCCATCCCAATGAGCAAATCGCCTTCGTGGTAACCGGAAGCGTTCTTTGGAAGCTCGGGCAGCCCGGGTCGGAGGACTATCGCGAGGTCGTCGTCGAAGGCGGGACGGCCATCCATCTGCCGTCGGACATTCCTCACGGCGTCGAGGCGCTTGAGGACTCCCTGGTGTTGGACGTTTTGTCGCCCCCTGGCGAGATGGGCGTCGATCGGCAAGGCAATTCGTGACCGTTCCGTCTCCCAACCTACTCCACACACGCCCGGAGGCGGGCAGCGCTGGACTCGGGGAGCGTATCGTTGATGAACGCCCCTGCGCCGGCCTCGCTTCCGGCAAGGTACTTCAGCTTGTCGTGCGTCCGGTGCGGCGGATAGAACTCAACATGAAGGCGGGCGAATTCGTACCCCGGTGCGGCGGGCTCCTGGTGCATCGCCATCACGTAGGGCAACGAGAACCCGAAGAGCCGGTCATAAGCGCGAGCCACCTTGCGAAGCGCCTCCGCGAGGGCGTCCAGAGTCGCCTCGTTGGCCCCTGCGAGTGATCGAACTCCGCGCCTGGCCACGACCCAGACCTCAAAGGGATACCGAGCGAAGTACGGCACGACGGCGACGAACTCGGAGTCTTCGGCGATCACCCTTCGACCGTCCGAAAGCTCGGCCCCCAACCAGTCGTCCCAAAGCGTCTTCCCCGTCGCCTCCCAATAGTTGCGCTCCGAGGCCAGTTCCTGGGCGAGCGTAGCCGGGATGTAGGGGTAAGCGTAGATCTGGCCATGAGGATGGCTGAGAGTCACGCCGATTTCTCGCCCCTTGTTTTCAAAGATGAAGACGTACTTCACCTCTGGAATCGAGGAAAGCTCGGTGTAGCGATCCTTCCAAACCCGCACGAGGCGCTCCACCTTGGGCAGCGAGAGTTCGGCAAAGCTGCCCGCATGGTCGGACGTGTACACCACGACCTCACAAACCCCGTTGCTGGGACGGACAGGGGCCATCGCAAGGCCTTCGACTGCGGGCGGTTCCGGGTTTCGACGCAACGAGGGAAAACGGTTCTCGAACACGACGATATCGAAGTCCTCGGCAGGGATTTCCGTGGGAAAGCCCCCCGCTTGAGTGGGACAGAGCGGACAGAAATCCAGCGGAGGCAGGAAGGTTCGGTCTTGCCTGTGCGTCGCGGTCATAACCCACGTTTCGAGGAAGGGGTGGTAGCGCAGCTCGGACATGGTGGTTAGGGTCGCACGAGGTCGAGCACGGCATCGGTGGGGTCGAGGGGCCGATCGCCAAGGAACGTCCAGGCGCCGCGCGCCCCGACCTTCTGTCGGAGAGTTACGAGCGACGCAGACAGGTTCGCGCGAGGCATGACCGAGTACGTGGGCACGTTGGCTTCGAAGGCGTCCGCAAAACCCCTCAGGCCCTCGAGGCCCAAAACCCGGTCGATGGTCGGCTCCATGAGGGCAGCAAAAAGGACGATCTGCGATGCGGCGGTTCCCTTTCCGGCGAGCACGACCCGATTCGCGAAACGCCGGGCGGCGACCGAGGCCCTTGCCGCATCCCAAGCCATTGCGAACGGGTCCGCAGTTCCGAGATACGCCATCAACCTGGCATCGAGTCCCGGCAACTCCCCGAACCCCCGCACGTCGATCGCCATCACCGCAAGGCCCGATTGCAGAAGCCGCTCCACGTCGAACTCCTGCTGGGCCCGCACCTTGCCTCCTTCGCTGATGAGGACGACAGCCGCTCTCGCCTGAGTCCCCGGCATCCAGATGACTGCGGGAACCCTCAGACCTGGCTCCGATACGAACGACGCGTGAACCTTGCCTTCCTTCGAACGCTCCTCCGTCCAGTCCAGCGGAACCGGCGACGGCAATCCGCCGTTGAGGGCCACCGTGTCGTCCCAGGTCGTCGGAGGGGCCGCCGTGAGAGCCTCCCGAGCCAAATCCAACATCGACCTGCCTTCGATCTCCCTTGCTACGACTCGAAGCGATTCAGACCCCGCAGGCTCGGGCTGAATCGTTGGCTCAGGGACCGGCGTACCGTTGCCGCGCCCGCGGAGGTGAAGGTCGAAAAACCCGAGGGCAGCCTCCCGCATCGCTCGGTTGTAATCGTGCGGCCCGTCGAACACGCGGTACTGCGAGAGGTCTTCCTTACCAAATAGCGCGTAGGTCCCCTTGAGTTTCTCGCCAGTGCGTTTCGTGCCCTCGGGCGGAAACTCGGGATCGTCCTGCGCCCCGATGACGAACACGGGCTTAGGCGCCCGGATCGCGAGCACGTCCGCGCGATCTCCGACTTGGAGCGTGGCCGGCACATGATTGCAGAGACACCCGTTGTTGGCGTTGACCTCGAGACTTGACGCGTACACCACCGGGACGGCGCAAGCGAAGCGGGGCTCGGCGGCGAAAGCGTAGGTCGTGGCCAACCCGCCTCCCGAAGCGCCGGTGATTCCGACGCGCGTCATGTCGGCCTCAGGCCGGGTTTCGAGGTAGTCGAGCGTGCGGACCAGGTCCCAAACATACACCGAGGTCGTGTTCATCGAGCCCAACAGCAGCCGGAGGTCGTTATGGGAGCCTGCAAACTTCCGTTCGACGGGTGCGCCGCCCTCGAAGCTATGGCCCGGCGAGTCCACCACTACGGCGAGGTATCCGGCGAGAGCTTGAGAGATAGCCCGCGTTTGCACGACCGGCTCTTGCTTCTTGTGCTGCCAATGACCATGCGGGTTCACGATCACGGGCAGCTTTCCTTGAGGGAGAGGGTCGGGAACGTAGAGGTTCGCCGTAACAAAAAACTTGGGGCGGCTCTCGAAGAGCAGCTTCTCAATCCGATACCCCGCCCGTTGGATGACACCGGTGACCTGGGCGTTGAGCGGCGTTCGGGGAGGTAGGGGGTCTAAGCCGAGACCTCGCATCAGTTCTTTTCGACGCCGCTCCCGCTCGATTTCGAACTCGGCCACAGAGCTTGGGATGGGGCGCGAGGCCGCTGCATCGACCTTCTTCTTCAGGAAAGCCGCCATCATCGCTGGCCCTCGTCCCTCCAAGACGCTCTGGTCCGACTTGGGCGCGGCGACAGGTTCGAAGGCGCGAAGGCCCTGCTCGGAGGCCACGACCTCACCCAGCGTAAGGAACGAAAGGCCAAGCGAGTTGTAGAAATCCGGCAAAACCGAAGTCACGTAGTCCCCACCTTCGGTGCCGGTATCGAGCAGAATCGCTGGTCCGGACGCAGCCGTTTGCCTGACGAGCGCGGCGAGCGAGCGGCTGGCCGCGGGCAGATGTAAGCGTTGCAGAAGCCTCGCCTGGACCACCCAAACTTCGCCCTTGCCGACCTTCTTGCGAGCGACCCCTCCGTTGCCGAAAACCTCCCAATCCGCTTGCGCTCGCATGGGCTGCCAGAGAATCTCAGGGTCTTCGATCCGTTCGAGCCCGAGCGCGCCGCCGGGCTCGAAAACGCCCACCCGCCTCGATTCAAAGCCGGGGCTGTCCCCCAGAAAGTCCAGCGAGTATCGCCCCGACGCGAAGTCCTGCTGGAGAATCAGCATCTTCATTCCCTTCGCAAGGGGTTCTAAGAGCTTCCGCCTTTGCGCGCTTGGGAATCGACTGAAGAAGCTCCAGCCGCGCGAACTCACCACGAGCCAGCCGTGCTCCTGGGGGTCGAGGGATCGAGGGTCGAGGTGAGCGAGCGCTTCTTCAGAACTGAAGTAAGGTGGAGTCCTTTGAGGGTTCGACGGCACGACGAGATAGGGCCTTTCGTGGAGCCACCAAGGCACCCGCCACACCCGGCCGGAAGTCTCGATCTCGGCCGCCAAAGCGTGTCCCGCCGGAAGCCTATGAATCGAGGCGACGAAGTGCCCGTCGCGTTGCTCCATAGGCAGCTTGTGGAAAAACGTTGAACTCGGCAGGGGCTTATGCAGGAGCCAGGCGCGGCGGATGCCCTCCGAGGAGATGCGCGCCGTGATTTTTCCGTCAGCTTCGTCCCAGGTGAGCTTCGCGTGGCGGGGGGGCTCGGCCCAGTCACGAATCAGGGGTCGAGGGAGCTGGGGCTGCGTCCACCCCGCAAGCTCCAGGAATCGTTGCCTTTCCGCGAGCAGTTTGGGCAATTCGAGACTCCAATGGAAGTCGTGCGTCCTCATGCGGAGCCGGTCGGTGAAAGGTCGGTACGAGTGGCCGTCGGGGGAGTTGGCGAGTTGATCCCACGCCTCGTAAGCTGCGCATGCTTGCCTTGCCGCGTCTTCGAGGTCGGACCGTTCACCCGAAGACTGAAATCGCGCATAGGCCAGTGCTCCACGGAACCTGGCGGCATAATACGCGCCGAGGCGATCGAGTTGCCGAAGAGCAACCCCGATCTCCGCTAGGCCCGAACCGGGAGAATCTCCCCATTCGAGCGTTCGAAAGGCAGGAGCGGCCCGCGACCGAAGCAAGTCGAGAAGGTCGGCCGCCTCCTCAAATCCGATCCTGCCGTCGCCGGCGCCAAGGGTCTTTGCCGCGACCGTCTCTCTGGGAGAACGAAACACGTGGGAGTCGAAGGGGTCCCGTTCGAGAAACGATTCCACAGAACCGCCCCACTCGAGTTCGGGCGCATGGCTGCGATGGTCGGGGCCGATCGAGTACGCCAGAAACGCGACTGGGATGATACGGCTGAGGTTCGACCAAGCAACTGCGAGCGCTTCTGGGTTCTGCAGTTGGAATTTGCTTCCAAGCGCCCTTACGAACACGTCCTCCGGGGTCGAGGGGTCATAGCCCAACCGACCCCATTGCATCATGAACAGCTCGTCCCGCTGGTGAATCCACCGAAAGGCGCTGGGGCGCTGGGAGTAGTACGCGGGGGACTGAGGGAAATAGGCGCTCAGGGGCTCGACCGTGAATCCCGATGTGGTTCCGAGGTCCATCGCCTCGATCGACCTGCGAATCCACTGGGGTTGAAAGATCGGGAAGATCCGGTGGGTGCCGTTGTCGCGCACCTGCCAGACGACCTTGTACGGTTGACTGGGCCAAGCTCCCTTCTCGATAGGTCGGCCCCTCCAACTCGCCGCTGCGCCCTCGCGGCCCCAATCGCTGAGATAGTCCTCCCAGAAATAGCTGTACCACTCACCGGTTCGGCCGCCGGCCATGATGTAGGGCGCGGCCCACTGCTCGCCGTTGTACTTGATTTGGACCGTGAAATCGCGGGCGCTCTTGGCGAGCGGTAACACCCGCGCTTTGCGTGTCACCCAAGATCTCGTGAGGAGCGGCAGAGGGGAGTCCGTTTCCTTCAAGGCGTCCAGATAGCACCGGAAGAACTCGGGACCGCGGCCGCTTTCCCCGATCCGGAACCCGAGCGCATCCAACCGGGGCAGTTTGCGGATGGTTTCGGCTACCACCTCTTGTGTGTACTCGTAGAGGTTCTCCTCCGTGGCGGCGTACGGGGGACTGGGGTTGTGAGGCGTGTCGAACCGAGCTTCGTACGACATCAGGCTCACCCGAATGCCCCTGGCGTGCGCCATGTCGATAACCTTGCGCAGTTGGGTCAGGTTCTTCGCCTTGACTTCGGGCGATGGGCCGACGAGGGGGTACTTCGCACTGGAAACAAAGTAGGCGAAGAGGTTGGGAAAGCGCGTGGTGTCGAGATCGTAAGGCCCGTGAATGTCGAGCCAATTGAGTCGACTTCGAGCCATTTGATCGAGCAGGGTCCGCCAGTAGTCCTCGTCGTGGAAGAACCATCGCTTTGGATCGGCCAGCGCTTCTGAGGACGGGTCGATCCGGTTCGCAAGGTAGTCCCAGGGCAAAGGAAGGAACAGGTTCCATCCTCGGTCCGCGAACTTGGGGCTTCCTCGAAACTCCTTTCCGGCGAGTTCGGACAACTTGGCCGTAGCAAGACGCTCCGCCGCATCTAACGCCCCATACAACGCCCCACGATCATCGCTCGACGCAACTTCGATTGCGGCTTTTCCGAAGGCGACGCGGAACGCCTCAGGTGGCAGCCCCTTGTCATACTTCCTTCGAATGGGGACCTCGGACGAGGGGGCCTGAACCCGGACGGCGGCCTCGATCTCCCTTTTTCCGAACTCCCAAGGTCCCGCGGACTCTTGGATCCCAGCGAAGACGGCGAATGCGAGCATGAACACTCTCGGTCCCTCCCTCGACCATCATACTGCGAACCAACCCGAGTTAGGAAGGAATCCCCCTTCGGACGCCGAATTCGAAGGGCGTCATGGCAAGTCCCAAACTTTCGCGACGAACGCTGCTCCAAACCGGAGTCGTGGCCGGGCTTTCGAGCCTACCGCTCGCCTCAAAGGCCGCCGAAGCGAGCGGAATAGGGCGCCCCGCGAGCGCGATCGCGGTCAGTTCGGCGAACGGTCTGCGCGCAACAGCGAGGGCATTCGAGGTGCTGTCCTCACAGGGCGACCCCGTGGACGCCGCCGTCCAGGGCGTCAGTATCGTCGAATCCGACCCCAACGACATGAGCGTGGGTTTCGGAGGCCTGCCCAACGAACTCGGGGTTGTCGAACTCGACGCGTGCGTGATGCACGGGCCAACCATGAGGGCGGGCGCCGTTGGAGCGCTACGCAACATCAAGAATCCCTCCCAGGTTGCCAAGGTCGTGATGGAGCGCACGGATCATGTGTTCCTGGTCGGCGAAGGGGCACTTCAGTTCGCCCGGCTCATGGGATTCAAGGAGGAGGAGTTGCTCACGGAACGGGCTCGCCAAGCTTGGCTGCGCTGGAAAACGAGGTTGAGTAAAGACGACGACTGGCTCGACGACGACGAAATCCGCGCCGACTTTCAGAAGGTGCAACCCACCTCTACCGAGGGCAGCTTCCACCGACCCACGGGGACGATTTCGTGTCTGTGCCTCACGGCCGAAGGCGAGCTGGGTGGGTGTACGACCACCAGCGGGCTCGCTTACAAGATTCCCGGCCGCGTAGGGGACTCGCCCATCATCGGCGCGGGACTTTATGTGGATGGAGAAGTGGGGGCCTGTGGATCGACGGGACGCGGCGAGGCGAACATTCTGAGTTGCGGAGGCCGAACAGTCGTCGAGAACATGAAGAGGGGTCTCGAACCTGCGGAAGCCATCCTCGACGTACTCAAACGGGTCTGCGAACAAACCAAATCGCCCCGCCTCCTTCATAGGCCGGGCTTTCCCAACTTCGATCTGAACTTCTACGCCTTGCGTAAGGACGGGGCGTTCGCAGGTGGGCGAATCTACAAGGGCGGGAATTTCGCCGTCCATGATGGGACCACGAACAAACTGCACGAGTCCGTTTACCTTTATGAGCGCGCCTGACGACCCCGCGCTTAGTCCGACAGCACGCTTTCCATAATCTCGAGGGCGTGGAGCGCGAGTTCGCCGCTAAGCTCAGGTTCGCGGCCCTCGCGCAGCGCGATCGCCATATCCCTCACCCCAAGGCCGCGAGAGTTCTCCGCGTAGTCGAACTCAAGGTCGACATCCACCCAGTCCGGTGCGCCCTTTCTCTTCAGCCGAACCGGGCCGCCAAAGGTGTTCGGATCGGGGACGAGCAGCGTCCCTTCTGTCCCATACAACTCGATCGGAGGAAGCAGAGAGGCCTGTACGTCAAAGCTCGTCGTGAGGGACGATATAGCGCCCGATACATGGTGCATAGTGAGCGCTATATGCGTGGGCGTCTCAACTTGAATGACCGTCCCTGCAAGCGGTTGGCTGGTGATCGTTCGAGTGGGAAAGGTGGCGCGATGGAGCCCGCAGACTTCGTCGACTTCTCCCAAAAGAAAGAAGAGCGCGGCAAGGTAGTACGGCCCCATATCAAAGAGCGGGCCTCCTCCAGGCTTGTAATAGAACTCCGGCGAGGGATGCCAACTCTCATGCCCCGCGCACAGCATGAAGGCGTTAGCGCCCACGACCGCGCCGATTTCGCCCCGATCGACGAGAGCTACGCATGTCTGAATGCCGGCGCCCAAGACCGTATCCGGCGCGCAGCCCAACAGGAGCCGGTTCTTCTCCGCAAGATCGACCAGGGCATTGCCCTCAGCAACCGCGAGCGCCAGCGGCTTTTCGCTGTACACGTGCTTCCCGCTTTCGAGGGCCCTGAGGCTCACTTCAAAATGCGCGGCGGGGACGGTCAAGTTCAGAACGAGATCGACGTCGGACCGCGCGAGAATCGAGGCTACGTCCGGTTCGACCTCAACACCGTAGTCACGCGCCGCAGCCTGAGCCTTGCCGGCGTCGAGGTCCGTCACGGCCACGACCGCGGTTTCTTCGAACTTCGCCAAGTTGCGAAGATAGATGTCGCTGATGTTCCCGCAACCGACAATGCCGACTCTCAGGGGTTCTGCCAAACTCATTCCTCCTCCGTGAACACAAAGCTCTCGCGCACCTTCGCGATCTCAAGCTGCATGTTGACCAGCGAAGCGTACTTGCCGTCGGCCTTAGCCATCAACTCTTCATGGGTCCCTTGCTCGACGATTTTGCCTTCGTCCATGAGGATCAGGAGGTCCGCGTTCCGCAGGGTGCTCAAGCGGTGAGCGATTGCGAACACAGTTCGTCCATGGACGAGGCGCTCCAAGGCTTCGTGAATCTGGCGCTCGGTTTCGGTGTCGACGCTCGAAGTCGCCTCGTCGAGAACAAGGATTCTGGGGTTGTGCAAAATGGCTCGCGCGATGGCGATGCGCTGCCTTTCCCCTCCCGAGAGCCTTTGGCCCCGTTCGCCGACGTAGGTGTCATAGGCGTCGGGCAGCGACATGATGAAGTCATGCGCGTTGGCGGCATTCGCAGCCTCGATGATCTCTTCGAGCGAGGCGTCCGACCGTCCGTAGGCGATATTGTCTCGGATCGAACCTGGAAACAGGTACGACTCCTGCAGGACCACGCCGACCTGCCTCCGATAGTCCTCGACCCGGATCTGGCGCAGGTCGATGCCGTCGATCTCGAGCGTTCCCTCAGTCGGATCATAGAACCGCATCAGCAGGTTGATGAGCGTCGATTTGCCCGCGCCGCTGCGCCCTACGATCCCGACCATTTGACCGGCCCGAACGCTCAGGTCGATGCCTCGGATCACTTCATGCGAGAGGTCATAGCCGAACCGCACGCCTCGGAACTCCACATCGCCTCGAATCGCGTCGATCGCAACCGCGTCCTGCGCCTCTTGAACCTCCACCGGCATGTCCAAAACCTCAAACACCCGCTCAGCGGCAGTGAGGCTCCGGCTCGTCCAATCGATGATGCGCTGGATCATCATGAGCGGCTGGGAGAGGAGCGCAAGGTATCCGATGAACGCCGTGAGTTCCCCAAGAGTCAGCCTGCCGTTCAAAACGGCTTGCCCGCCGACCCACCAGACGAGGAACCCCGAGATGCTCATGGTAAAGACCACCGCGGGAAAGAGGTTCGACCAGCCGACTTCCGCCGTGTAGCCTGCTTGCGCCAGGTCGCGGACGCGCCGTTCGAACTTCCGTTCCTCGCGAGACTCCCCGTAGAACGCCTTGACCACGCGAGTGCCCTGCAAAACTCCGCTCAGCGTACTGGTGAGCCGCGACCAGCTATGCCAGAACCGGCTCCAGACCCGCATCATCCTCCGCCGAAAAATCCGAACGGCAACGAGTACGAACGGAATCGGCAAGATGGCCCACAGCGCGATCTCCCAGTTCACGATCAGCATGGCGATGGGGACGCCGAGTAAGAGCGCCGCCTGGTTGATCGTGATCGGGACGCCATCGACCAGCACGTCGTACAACGCGCCGGTATCGTTGGTCATGCGGGACATGATCGAGCCCACGTTGCGGCGGTCGAAGAACGAAAGCGACTGGCTCAGGAGCTTGTGGAACAGCATCGTCCGAATGTCGATCGCCACCGAACTGCTGAGATACGCGATGTTGCGGCCGCGGGCGATCTGCACCACCATCAGCAGCAGTCGGGAAACCACCAGCGCGCCGATCAGCCAGCCGAAAAGTGCGACGTTGCCGTGGGTCAGAACGTCGTCGACGAGATGCTGCGTCAAGTAGGGAGGGAGCAACTCGATCAAGGTCCCGAAAAGGATGAGCGCCGTCGCCCAAAGGATCCGCCAACGGTAGGGCCGGACGAAGCCAAACAGCCGCAGTAGCGTCTTGCCACGGTTCAGACACGCGACGCAAATGTCGGAGTCCTCGGGAAGGGGCCGGCCGCATTTGGGGCACTGCCGGATCGGTTCGAGTTCGCCTTGTGTCTCGCCCTCCGTAAGAAGCTCCGCGAGTTTGGCCTGTGCCGCGGCGAACTGCTTCTTGCGGGCATGAGTCGCCCGAAGCAACTCGACCCATTGGCCGTCGCGCCGTACCACGAGAGCGCAAGCGTCCACCAACTCTTCGATGCTGGGCTCCGCCAACTCCGCGAGCGGCCAACTCTCGATGAGTTCCTCTCCGCCGGGCGACAGTTCGTGCCGAAACACCGCCCCGGACGTTACGACCAGGCGCGAACGGGCGATCCGGCCGTCCCGAGCGAGATCCGACTCGACGACGAACAGCCGATTCTCACTTTCCGCGGAGCCCTCAAGGTTCAGGGTAGGAGTCGACATAGGGGATGCGCCAACCCTTGTGACATTACCCCGATGCCGGCAGCCCTACGTGATGAAATTGACGGACGGAAGGAAAGCGCTGGCGAAGAAGCCGATCAGCGTCGCAAAGATGCAGAAGATCAGCGCGGCCATGGCCGAGTTCTGCCGTTTCTGAAGGGCGACTGCGCTGAGGATGATCCCAGCCAAGCCAAAAGCGGGGCAGCAGAACAGCCCCAACCCTCCGAAAACCCACGCAAGAATGACCTCCGTAGAGGCCGGCGACTTGGCCCCATAGTCCACCCGGTACGGCGAAAGCGCGGGGTCGTATTGAGACGTGAAGGAACTCGGATTGAGGGGCGTGAGGTCGAGCCCTGGCAGTTGAGTGGCTGGAAAGGTGCGCCCGGTGCCCTCCTCTGCGAGCGTCGTCGAGGGGCCAATTCGGTTTTCTCTCGCCCATTGATTGAGCGTTGCGAGGTCGGCGGGGCCGAATCGCTGTCCATTGGGCCAAACGACGTAGTAACGCATACGAATCCTCGGCGGCTCGCCTCCATTGTAGCGAACGGCGTCAGTTCTTACGTGGCATTGGAAGAAGAGGTTTTGAGGATGAGGCGTTCGGTAGGCATAATGAAGGGACATGGGTAGTTTCGGAACCTCGGGCTCGGGGTTGGCCAGATTACGGCAGCCAGCGACGACGGCTCTCGTCGGGGCGATCGTTCTGAGCTACGTCTTGGCGTATGCCCAAGTCTTGGATTGGAGCGCCCTCGCCTTTTTTCCTGAGCGCCTGTGGCAGGCTCCCTGGACGGCGCTAACGTATCCGTTCTCGATCCCGCCCAGCGCGGTGTTTACGGTGCTGTTCGCTTCCCTGTGGCTCTGGGGGATCGGCGGCGACATCGAGAGGCGCGACGGCCCTCTGCGGATGGGGGGCTGTGGCTTGGGTTCTCCGCGCTTTGCGCTCTTTCTGTGTGGGTGGGTCACCTCATCGTTGGGGGCGCGGGCGCAATGGCCTCACCCTGGAATTCGATCGCTGCGTTCACGGTGATTTGGGGCACGCGCAACGCCACCGCTCAAGTCACGCTGATGTTCGTATTGCCGATTTCCGGCAAGTGGCTCGCTTGGCTCTCCGCGGGACTCGTGTTCTTTTCGATGCCGCAAGCGCCGCAACTCGCCCCGTTTGCGGCTGCGCCTCTCATCCTCGCCTACCTCTATGCGGCGAACAGACTCCCTTCATGGGGCGCAACTGGACCCAAGAAAGCGTCCACCGGGCGTGGGAAGGTCTACGGCGAGCCCTACTTTGAGGAGGTCAAGCGCCGTGAGAAGGAACGCGAAGAGCGCGAAAGGCTCAAGAAGCTCTTTGAATCGAGCCTCGACGACGACGCAGACAAGCGGAGTTAGGACTTCGCCTTCTTGAACCTCAATTCGGACCCCCCAGGGCCCCCTTCCGCGATCGACAGTACCATTCCGCCGCTGGAAATCGTCGCCTCCATAGGCGAAGCAGTCGTGCCTTTCGCTTTGGCCTCTGCCACCGACATCCCCATCAGTTCGACGGGCCGGAGATAGAGCCGATCGCCCTTAGCCTCCCAAGTTCCCCAAATGTCCATGAACGAAAGGAGGTCGAACGTTCGGTCGGGATGGAGGACCAGAGTCATCGACCCCACCAGAGAACGGAGCATCCTCGCCTGCTCGGGGGAGCCATCCGCATCCAAAGACTTTGGATCTGCGGCGAACCGCCCCACGAGGCTCTTTTCAAGTTCACCGGAAACCTTCGAGGGGCCGATCTTGCGAGCGGGGCGAGTGTCTCGTCGGAAGATCATCTTTCCTTCGGCCGGATTGTCGCCCATCAGCGTTAGCGTCTTGCCGTCGGCGCTCAGGGTTCCCGAGAGGGTTTCGATTTTGGAGTTAGGCTGCTGGGCTTGAGCCTCTGCCTTTGAAAGCCCGGCAATCGTGGCGGGGTCGAGCGTGACCTTGTTGCCGGAAGTCTTGACGCTTCCTTCGATCGGGACTCCCATTAAGGACATCGTGAACTGATGCTTGGAGTCGATTTCCAGTCGGAGGTTCCCTGAGAACATCGCTGCAAACTGCTGCGCCATTGCGGCGGCAGGGTCGCTTGGATCCCCTACGTCGACGGATATCTCGCCCCGCCACTTGCCGACGATTCCGGCGCCCGACGCCTTGGTGCCTTCGCTTGCGGGAATCGGCGCGGGTTCGTTATCTTCGGTCGCGGCCAGAACGGTGGCCTCATCCTCTTGAGCCAGGGGCTCCTCGATGAGGATCGGTCGATCGGTCTTGACCTTTTCACCCGCAGGCGCTTGGGCCTCGACGCCCAAAGGCTTTTCTGTCGAAAGCTGAGGTTCTTCGCCACATCCCCAAAGGAGCAACGAGCCCATGCCCAGCAAGATGGAGTAAGACAGCAGTCGCATATCGGCGATTATCGGCACTTTTGTTCGCTAAGTTGCGCGGTGGACCACAAATTGGGCGATTTGGGCGAGGGTCGAAACATCGGCGAACTCATCGCCCAGCAGCGAAACGGCGCGGCTTGCGTACGTCTGGGCCTCGGAGACCGATCCGGAAATGCCCTCGACCCTCGGCAAAGTCGCCTTCTCCTTGCGACGATCCGAACCTGCGGCCTTGCCCAGCACCGAAAGCGAAGAGGTCTCGTTGAGTACGTCGTCGGTGATCTGAAACGCCAGCCCAAGCGCGTGGCCGAATTGGCGAAGCCTCCTGACCTGTTCGTCCGAGGCGCGCGCCATGATCCCGCCAACGGCACAGCTTGCGGCGAGGAGCGCGCCAGTCTTTCGACCATGGATGGCGAGCACTTCCGGTTTCGAAGGGGATGTGTTCTCGGCCAGAACGTCCATGACCTCGCCCCCTACCAGACCCGCTGAACCCGCGGCGAGCGCCAACTCCTGTATCGAATCGCGGATCGCCTCGGCAGGCGCCGGGATCGAGGCCAGAGTCTGAAAGGCCAGCGCGAAGAGGGCGTCCCCCGCGAGGATCGCCATCGCCTCGCCGAACCGCTTGTGGCACGTGGGCCTCCCTCGCCTGTAATCGTCGTTGTCGATGGCGGGAAGATCGTCGTGAATCAGCGAGAAGCAATGGACGAACTCAAGCGCACAGCCCGCGTCCCGGGCCTGCGACACCGAACCTCCGGCCGCTTCGCAACTCGCTATGCAGAGCGCGGGTCGAATCCGCTTCCCTGGAGCGAGGCAAGAGTAGCGCATCGCCTCATGCAATACGGCAGGTTCGAGGGATTCGGGGGGCAGAAGTTGGCCGAGCCGTTCGTCGATTTGGGAAGCGTAACTTGCGAGAACAGACTCAACTTCCACCGAAAGGAGTGTACCCATCCAAGGCCAGATCGTCCTGATTGGTAAACTGGGAACCGATGGCAACGATCCGCCCGTTCCGCGCATTGCGTTTCAGCCAGTCGGCAGGCCCGATCGAGGAGTTGGTCGCCCCTCCCTACGATGTGTTGTCGCCAGAGGAACGGGACGCCTTTGCGGCCAAGAACCCCAAGAACATCGTCTGGATCACGCTTCCCGAGCAATTGCCGGACGACCGAAGCAAGTTCGTGAAATACGGCCGCAGTTCGGCCCGCCTGGCAGAATGGCGGAGGGAAGGCCAACTGGCCGTGGAACCTGAGCTGGGCTACTATCGCTACGTTCAAACGTTTTCGATTCCCGGTAGGCAAGAGCCCGTCACAAGGACCTCGTTCTTCGCGCTTCTCAAAACCGAGCCTTACGAAAAGGGCGTCGTCCTGCCCCATGAGGAGACTTTTCCCAAGCACAAAGAGGACCGGCTCCGGCTCATGGAGGCGACCCAAGCCATCGTCGAGCCAATTTATGGGCTGTTCGAGGACGACGATGGGTCGGGCTTCGACGCGCTCGCCTCAGCCCCCGCAGAACTCCTCGCCACGTATGACGGGCCGGACGGGGTCTCGCATCGACTCGAACTGATCGCCGACCCGGAGGCCGTCGCCGCGCTCACCCGTGCGATGCAGGACCGAAGAGTTTGGATCGCGGACGGCCACCATCGATACGAGACTTCGAGAACCTATCGCGAGTCGATCGGCGAGAAGGAAGGGGTCGTAGCGGAGGACTTCATGCTCATGGCGCTCGGCAGCATGGCCGATCCCGGCCTTGTGATCTTGCCGACGCACCGGATCGTCAAGGAGATGCCGCTGAGCCCCATGAAGGTGGATCAAGCGCTGCAAACGCGATTCAACACCCGAAGACTGCCGAACGAGCAGCTACTTTCCGAGTTGAACCGCCTCCGAGCGGACGACACCCGCGTGTTGGGCGTCGCTCAGCCAGGAGGCGTGGGAATGCTGCTGTGCCTCGAAGACCCAGACCTCGCAGCCCGGTGGGTCGAAGGCGACAACAGTCCGAGGTACAAGAAGCTTGACGTGACCATTCTGCACAAGGTGGTCTTCGAGAAAGCCTTGGGGCTGACCGGCCAAGACTTCTTTAGCTATACCCGAGACCCCGAAGAGGCGCTCGGCGCGACCCAATCGGGCGCCTATGCGTTCCTCATGAACCCGCCCTCTGTCGAAGACATGAAAGAGATCGCTTTGGGCGGCGAAAAGATGCCCCAAAAGAGCACGTACTACTATCCCAAACTGCTGAGCGGCCTAGTCCTTTGGTCCTTCGATTTGTTCGAGAACTAACGGTTGGTCTTATTCTGGCGAAAGAGAACCTCATGGTTGTACGCTTGCTCGGAACAGGCGCAGCAGACGGGATCCCCGCATTCCTTTCCAATACGCGGGTGAGCCAGTTTGCGCGCCAACACGGGGGCAAGGATATGCGAACCCGATCCGCGGCGCTCGTCGATGGTTCACTCAAGATCGACCTCCCCCCGGACACCCTCGCGCACATCCACCGCGATCAGCTCGATGTGAGGGACTGGACCGCCCTCCTGATCACGCACAGCCACGCCGACCACTTCGCCGTCGAGGAACTGCAGTACGGGATGTTCCCGTTTTCGAACCTGGAGTACCTCTGCTTTTCGGTCTATGGCAACGCGACGGTCTGCGCGATGGCGCGAGAACGCTACCCCAACTGGCCGATCGATCTCGTTGAAACCCGCAGCTTCCAGGGGTTCACGCACGGCCCCTATTCGATCACCTCGATTCGCGCCCAACACGTCCCGGAGGAAGACAGCTTGAATTTCCTCATCGAGAGGGACGGCCGAACGCTCCTTTATGCGACCGACACGGGCGTTTGGGACGAAGAGACGTTTGAGTTCCTTTCGGGGAGGGTGGCCCACGCGCTGGTGATCGAATGCACCGAAGGCCGCGCAGCCACTTCGTACGAAGGACACCTCGATATTGGGGACTGCGTTCGGGTGGTGGAGCGGCTTCGCGGAATGGGGTTTTTGGGTGACGATTCGAGGGTGGTCACAACCCACCATTCCCATAACGGCGAATGCACGCACGCCGAGCTCGAATCGCTGCTCAACCCCCACGGGATCGAGGTGGGGTTCGACGGCATGGAATTCGAAGCGTGATTCCCGCTGCTGCCCGGTGAAGCGAAGCGAACGCGCCTTTGCGGCCGTCCGTTTGATTGCCGATGGAGCGGCCGAAGGGTGGGCCAGGAAGGCCAAAGTCCTCGATAAATCGCTCTCTTGACGGGGCGATTTCCAACCATAATTGAGCTATCGATGGCACTGGTCACGAGGTGGTTTGGTTTTGGCCGCAACGCGGACTTCGACGCCGGAATCCGAGCGTTTGAGGCAGGCTCCTTTGAAGAAGCTGTAGAAGCGTTGAGGCGTTGCCTCGAACAGAGATGCGAGCCCGCCCTCCGCAAAACAGCCGAAGAATACTGGGTGCAGGCGCATTCGCGGCTTGCCTTCGCGTTTGCGATCAGCGGCAGACTCGATGTGGCAGCCTCCCACCTGAGCGAGGCGGTAGCGGTCCGGCCAGACTACGCCGACCTTCGCTTCCGTTTGGCCTGGGCGTACTTCACGATGAACGAGCCCGCCAAGGCCCAATCCTCCTTGGAAGAGGCTCTTGCGCTGAACCCCAATTACGCCGACGCCGCGCTTCTGCGAGCGATGATTCACGTACAAAGCGAAAACTGGGAGGCCGCGCTCGCCAGCGCAGAATTCCCTGAGGTCGCGTCTCGGTTCCGAGAGCGCTCCGAACATGAGGCGTTGCTGAGGGCGATCCGGGCCCAGGACGCGGAAGGTGTTCGCAAGTTGCTCGAAAACGCGCTCGAGGGGAGTAGCCAAGGCGAGAGCTTCCACGTCACCGTCGCCGAAGGGTACGCCAAGGAAGGGAGATTCGACCAAGCCGCTGCGCACTATGAGATCGCGCTACGAGCCGTCGGGCACTACCCTGACCTGCACTGCAAGTATGCGCAGGTTCTGTTGGAACTCGACCGGCTCGGCCAGGCCCTCGACCACCTCGATACCGCAGTAAGGCTCAACCCGAGGTACGCCGAGGCTCACGCGCAACGGGGGATCGCCTTGCGGCGGCTTGGGCGCAGTGACGACGCCCGAGAGGCGTTTCGGGAAGCCCTGAAATTCGATCCGCACCACGTGATCGCCGAACTCGAAGTCCTGCGACCCTAGGCGAGCCGCTCAGGATCGGTGCAGAGTCTGCGCCGCCGCTTCGATGGCAACCTTCCAGCGGGTGTCTTCGTCGCCCCCGAGGACCTGGTACGTGAAGTTCGGGCAACTCCAGCAAATCCCCTCATCGACATAGAATGGAACTCCGTCGACGAGCCTCTTTTGCCCTGGAAGCTGCTCAGTGCGCTCGCGAATCACGAGCTTGTATTCCTTGCCTTCGACCATGAACTCGTAACAAGCCCAACCCGAGCCGTAGCAGCAATGGTTGAGGTCGGCGACCCCCGCCAAGTTGACCATCGGCACGGGGCCGAGGCTTGCGTTCTGGCGGAGCCAATCCCTTGCGAACGTCGGATCGCTGATCATCTGGCCGTTGACGGCGACGAGGTCCGATCCGAAAGAAGAACCGCTGGGTCGGAACCAACTCAGGGCCATGACGAGAACGAGAATCGCCGCAGCCGCGGCAAAAGACCACTGGAACCAGGGCCGGGGAGCGGGGCGAGCTTCTCTGGGAGTCTGGACAACCTGGGAGAGGCCGCGTCGCAGCGACTCGATGGGGACCGCTTCCGTGAGGGCAGCCTGGCGGACCGCGCTTCGAAGCCGCTTGAGGGCTTCGAGCTCCGCTTGCGCCCGAGCGTCCTCGGCGAGCAGGGATTCTGCTTGCCGAAGCTCTTCGCCTTCGAGCGACCCGTCCAGGTACGACTGCCAGTCCACGTTCATTCTAAATCAGATTCGGGAATCGATCCCGCTAAGCCGGCCAATTGGCGCTGGATGAGCTTTCGCCCTCGGAACAACCGTGAGCGAACCGTCCCAATCGGAACCTCCATCGCTTCGCTGGCCTCTTCATACGTCATGTCTTCTACATCGCAGAAATGCACCGCGAGCCGATAGGGTTCCGGCAATGTCTCAATGGCCCTAAGAATCTCGTCGGCATCGAGCCTGTCGGCGATCACCGACCAGAACGTGGAATCCGGTTCTTCCACCAGTTCGATGTCGTCGATGTTGTCGACCGGCCGCGCCGATCTTAGGTTCATAAGGCGCTCGTTCCGAAGGATTCGAATGAGCCAACTCCGCAAGAACCGGCCATCGAACCGGTCCCATTGCTGGTAGGCCTTGAGCAGCGTCGTTTGCACAAGGTCTTCGGCTTCTTCAGAAGTTGCGCCCATGCGGCGCGCCACTCGAAACAGAACGGAAAGCTCTGGCTCGACGGCCTTTTCGAAGTCGCGAGGTCGTAAGAAGTAACTCAAGGTCATTCCGGCGCGAGCCAACGATGACGCGCCGCGCATTCCTAAGCGTACAACATCGCGCGCGCCGTTGGCTGGAACGCACTGACGGGGTCAGGGTTCAGGTGTCGGGATTTCGCCGAGATTCCAACCCGAAGCCGTCGCCGTCGCGGAGACCACCGTCCGCGCTTGCAGCCGAAGTCTCGGATCGACGAATTGCCTCAGGTCTTGCTCGATTCGTCGGACGGCTTCGGGGCCGACCACTTCCGGCGCTTCGATCCGAACCCTCACCCACACAACGCTTGCGCGCTCCTCGAATTGCACCTCCCCCACGACCGCACCGGGGATTACCGCCATGCGACGGCCGATCACTTCCGTCACCCTCTTCTGCAGAGCGATCTCAGATTCAGTCAGGCGCGGCGCTTTCTCCGGGACGGGATCGTAGATGAACCTCTCGGAGTTGGCGTCTCGGGTGAGAACCGACCTGACGATCAGCCTGGACTTCGCATCGAGCCTTCGATTCAGCCCCTCCTCCATGGCGGCGACGGATTCCGGGCCGATCGGGACGGGGGTAGCCACAACTGCGGTGAATTCGAGGCTGGCGTTCGACTGTGTTCGGTAAAGATCGGTCAGGCTTGCTCCTTCAAACTTGGAGAGCGACTCCACAAGGGAATCCCGAGCGCTCCCAAGAACGGCTCGACCCTCTTCGGCGATCTCTGAGGCGAGCCTCTCGCCCGCGGTGTGAAACACGATGCCGTCTCGATCCGCGTCGCGAGACTGGATCGACCTCACGATCAGGCGCACGTCGCGGTCGCAGGCCTGACAGAGTCGATCCTCGATCTCTTCGATGTGGGTCGGCTCGAAGGGTCGGGGGGTGAGCGCGACCGCAGTGACGACGAGCGCCCCGTTCTCCTCCCGAATCTCAGGCGCCCCTTGTAGCCTTCCGCCCGTTCGCTTGGCAAACTGCTCCGAAAGCTCCCGGACCAACTGGGTTTGCAGCCTCCTGTCGTCAATGATTCGAGTCAAGGTCCCGGTCAAGAACCACGCCATGAGCACCACTCCCAAGAGACTCGGCGTAAACCGCACAATGAACTTGCCGACCCCAAGCCGGCGAACCTCTCGCTCCGCTCCCAGGTTGAAAACGAGGTAGACGCCGCAGGAGGCGAGTTGGATCGCGAAGAAGTTGGCGGTGAACAACAGGAATGCGCCCAGACTGGCCGAGTACTCTCCCAGCGCCAAGTACAGCCCGCAAGAAGCGAGCGGAGGCACGAGAGCGACCGAGATCGCCACACCGGGCAGTGCCGCGTTGACGCGAGAGTTTGCGCTCGCATACGCGCCCGCCATGCCCGAGAAGATCGCGATCAAGAGGTCATAGAGAGTCGGGGCAATGCGGGCTTGCATCTCCGGCGTCGCCCCCATATTGAGGGGCATCGAACCGATCAACCATCCGATCCCGATGGCGAGCGCCACGCCGAAGACCTCGGCGATCAACGAGCGCTTCATCAGAACCGCGTGGCCTGTGACGGTGGCGAGCGCCAAACCGAAGATCGGGCCCATAAGGGGGGCGACCAGCATCGCGCCCACCACCACCGCGGTGCTGTTCGCGAGAAGTCCGTAGGCCGCGATCGCCGTCGAGAGAAACGTGAGGACCCAAAAACGCCAGGAAGGCGACGAAGAAGACTCGATCTCCTTGAAAACGGCCTTACGCTGCTCGCGGGTCAGTCGGGGCCGCAGGTCGTACCAAGGCCGGCTCTCGGCATCGATCACGGCATAAGGATAACCGTTTCTCGAACCAGATGGAAACGATGGGGGCTCGCGAGTCGTCGGGGACCAGGAGTTAGTGCTTCGTTTGGGCAGCGCGGAGTCGGCTGATGGCAACGTCGATGGCCCGCTGAGCCTCTTCAGTGGTCATTTCGGAAGACTCTCCCTTCAGAGCGGCCCTCGCCATCTCAAGGTCCTGCTGAGCTTTGGCGACGTCGATTTCGCTGGCGAGATCGGCGCTGTCGGCGAGCACCGTCGCCCGCTTGCCATCCATCTCAAAGAACCCACCGCCAAGGGCCACGAATTGGCGCTGTCCGTCGGGGAGTTCGTATTCGAGAAGACCGGCCTTGAGCGCGGCGACGAACGGCACGTGGTTCGCGAGCGTTCCGAAGTACCCTTCTTGGCCCGGAGCAACGATCGAAACGACCTCCAGCTCGACCACGCTTCGGTCGGGAGCGACGACGGCTAGATGAAACGACTGTGGCATCTGAGTTCGAATTATACCGCCGTGCGCCGGGAACTCCGGCTCAAGTAACATGGCCTAGGGCAAGAGCGGGGGGCCTTCGCTCTTTGTTGGGACTGATCCAATGCACACCCTTCGAACGACAAGAACGCCCGAGCCGGGTGCGCAGCTTTGAGGGTTGCCGTTATCGGCGCTGGGATCTCGGGACTTGCAGCCGCTCGCCAACTCAAACGCGCGGGCATCGATTGCGTCGTGTTCGAAAAATCAGATCGAGTCGGGGGCCGAGTCGAAACCCGCTCGCTCGGCGGCTACGTTTTCGACACAGGCGCGACGAGCATCGCTCCACGGGGCCGCTCGATTGAGCCCGTGATGTTCGATGAACTTTGCACAGAGGGCCTCGTGCAAGTCGAACTGCCGATCTTCGTGCATTCGGGGTTGCGGGCGTCTTTGGGCCATGCGTCGGTCAACATGCTCGCGCGTTTCACTTACCTCAAGGGAAACGAGCAGCTTCCGCTTCGGCTAAGCGAGGGCCTCGACATTCGATTTGATGCCAACGTCTTGAGGATCGGGTCCCTGCCGCAAGCAAGGTATGAGGTCGCCGGAGAGGAGTTCGACGCGTTGATTCTGACTCCGCCTGTGCCCATCACGAAGGAGCTCCTCGCCTCGATTGGGGAAAGCAGGGCCCTTGCAAACGCTTCGTACCGCTCCTGTCTCAGCGTCATGCTGGGCTACGCAAAGCCGCTCGAGGGCCTCAAATACCACGCGCTTCTGGACCCCGACCAGACGCACCCTTTGACCTGGTTGAGCATCGAGAGCGCGAAATGCCCGGAGAGGGCGCCCGAAGGCCACACGGCTTTCGTGGCTCAGTTGGGGCCCCGATACAGCGCGATGAACTTCGAGAGTGAGGACGACACCATAGTGGCCGCTACGATCTCTTACGTCACCCGTCTTTACGGTAAGGATTGGGATCAGCCCGAAGTGGCTGGGGTCGTCCGCTACAGGTTCAGCCACCCCGAAACCACATCGCTGTTCGAATCGGTCAACTCGAAGATGTCTCGCGTGATCGTCGCCGGAGACGGTGTGTACGGCGCGAGGATCGAGTACGCTTTCGAATCGGGCGAAAGGGCGGCGAGCCTGCTACTGAAACCGACATGAAACCGCGACCCTTAATCAAGCTGATGGCCCTTGCCGTGGGGGCCTCATCCCTTGCGGCTCAGAACCTCTCGGGGGGGCAAGTCAAGCTCCAAATCACCATGCAAGGGGCGTCGAGCGGTTCCTCCACCTACACCCACAAACTCCTTCCGGATGGGAACAAGGTGGTGCAGCTCAGCGTCGACCTCGAAGCGGTCGGCGGCCGGAAGGTCACCGTGAGGACCGAATCGACCTACGGCGGCAAAGGCGAGCCCTTGAGGGTGTTTCACGTGACGACCTCCGAGGGTCCGCGCATGCGGCGACAGGTTGTGGTCACCTTCGACGAGAAGGGCGCTCACGCCGTCGAAGAAGTCAATGGGGTGAGAAAAGTCCACACCGTCGAACTGGCTCCAACCGCTCCCAGCCTCAATCCCAGCCAATTCTGGTTCCTGCGCGACGCACCGAAAGTCGGCGATTCCGTCCAGTACTTCCGCTTCGACGTCAACGAACTTCGATGGCGGCTGGCAACGACCGAATACCGCGGAACGGAATCTATCCAGTGGAACGGTAAGGCTCTCAAAGCCCACCTTGTCGTCGAGGGGGACAGCAAGGCGTGGCTGGATGACAAGGGACTCCCCTACAGAATGGATGTAAGCGGAGTGAAAATGGAGCGCCTTGCCCCGTAAGAATCCCGTTTGCGGGACTTTTCTCGTCGAAAGCGATTGAACGTCTCCGTTTCTTCAGCGTCTGTTGTACCATAGGTATCAGCAGGGAGAAGTGAAGTGAACGATTTCCTTTCGCGCAGGGACCTCTTCCGAATGAGCGGCTTGATCGCCGTCGGACTGACTTCGCCACGGTGGCTGTCCTCGATTGCCAAGGCCGACCTCATTCGGCAGGCGACCGGAGGAAAGCGGCTGAAGGACACGGTGCTCGTCGTTTGCCAATTGTCCGGCGGGAACGACGGGTTGAATACGGTGATTCCCTACGCCCGCGCCGAGTACCGCCAGTTGCGGCCCACGCTGGGAATCCCCGAAGAGCAGGTCCTGAAGCTGGACGACAATCTGGGGCTTCACCCAGGGCTTTCGGGGTTTGCCGAGCTTTTCAAGCAGGGCAAGGTGGCGATCGTTCAGGGCGTTGGCTATCCCCGGCCCGATCGGTCGCACTTTTCGAGCATGGACATCTGGCAGTCCGGGGGGCGTGACACTCCTCGCTACGGATGGCTGGGACGCCATGCGGACGGCGAACTCAAGTCCGGCAAGTTCAACCCGGTCTATGCCATCGGCCTGTCGACCGACCGACCCCGAGCCTTACACGCGAAAGATGCAAGCATCCCGTGCTTTGCGAGCCTGACGGACATCCAATCGATGATCGGAGACCCTGACGTCGAGCGAATGTTGCGCCAGATCCAAGGTCCGCCCGCAAAGGAGGGCTCGCCTGAGCGAGTCGTGCAGCAAGCCAACATCGCCGCCTTCGACGCGATGTCCGAACTCAATAAGAGGCTTTCGCAGTTCACCCCGGCTGAGCAGTATGGCAACGACGCGTTCGGCAACGGGTTCCGGCAGATCGCGCAACTCTTGGCCACTTCACCGGCGACACGCATCGTCTATTTCAGCGCGGGCGGCTTCGACACCCACGCGCGACAAGCGGACGCCCACCAACGGCTCCTGAGTACTTTCAGCGCGGGGGTTTCAGCGTTTCAGCGCGAGATTGAGAAGATCGGAATCGCCGATAACGTGGTCGTGCTGGTGTTCTCCGAGTTCGGCCGCAGGTCGTATGAGAACGCTTCGGGGGGCACCGATCATGGCGCTGCGGGGCCGATGTTCCTGATCGGCAAGCGCGTCAAGGGTGGCTTCCACGGGCCGATCCCGGACCTGAACGATCTGCAGAACGGCGACCTCAAGTTCTCGATCGACTTCCGACAAGTCTATGCCGCAACTCTCGATCAGTGGCTGGGAGGCGACTCGAAGACCGTGCTGGGTGAGGCGTTCACCCCGCTCGGCGTGTACGGCGCCTGAACCTAGGGCTACTTCGCCGCGATATCGAACGACGTCCGCACAATGATGCCGTCGATCCAAGCTGCGAGGTAGCCTTTGCCCGCAGCCGACGCTCGGAAGAGACCGCCCTGGTCGATCCAGCCCGCGCCGCCTCCGGCCCACACCACTTGAAGGTTCGGGACCGCCCCGCCCCACTTGTCCACGACCCTAAGCTGGATCACATCGCCCACCTTCACCGCGGAGGGAACGGGAATCGAATACGCGCTGCCTCCTCCGTTGGCGGCCCGCAAGCCTTCCGAAAACACTAAGAGAGCGTTCGCAACCGGGCGCTCCCTTCCATCGCTCGGGCGGTTGAGGGTGATCCCGAAGAGATTGAACGTCGTGCTGCCCCCACCGTCAAGGTTCACGGCATCGAGGCAGCCCAGCCGAAGCATGAGGCGAGCGGTTTCTTCGAGGGTCGCCCCTGCGCTGATCGATTGCCGGCCGTCCACAGTGACGACCCAAACGTCACCTTCCGAGGTGATCCCTACGGCAGTTCGCGGGTGGCGGTTGGCGCTGAAAGCGGCGTTGAATCCCTGCTGCGAGGCGTCGATGCCGATCCTGCCGGTCCGAACGAGGAATGGCCCTCCGCCCAGGGCGTGCTTGACCCTCGGCCAATCGAGCCCGGTCCCTCGAATCGTGAGGCTCGCGGCGTTGCCAGGGAAAAGCGGACCCAGGGCCGAGACCTTATTCCCCCTTGCGGCGATCACAACTCGACCTTCGGGCACCGGGACGCTGGGATTGTCGAGGGCTACGGACTCCAGCTCGAGCCTCGCGGCCCCTCCAACCGACAGCGAACCGTCGACGATGCGATAGGTCGCTTGGACACAAGGGGCGGCCGCCTTGGAAACGCCCGCTACGGCGGTGTTGAGGGTCACTGCGTTCGCGCCGCACTCTTCGTTCCAACCGTCGAGAGTGAGGCTCCTCGCTTCGGGCAGGTAAAGAATCGCCTCGGTCGTGCAAGTGCCCACCCCGCTCTCCGAGTCGTTCCACCAGAAAACAGCCCGTTTCGAGGCAAAGCTAAGGAGTTCCCCGTTGCGGATCATGAGCCCGAGGGGGTCGCCGTTGAAAGGAAAGAAATCGGCATTGACTCCGCCGATCGCCCCAGTTCGGCTCGTCATCGCTGAAAGGGTCTCCCGGCTGTCGGTGGCGTTAGTTCGGAAGACCTTGCCAGTCGCGATCTCAGGCAGCGCGCGTACCTCCGGGCTGGCGAGGCTCAGCCGAAACGCGTGGATTAACCGAGGCGTCAAGAGGTCGGCCTCCATTCGGTACGTCAGTCCGGGTGCGAGCATTTTTTCCCAAACCTGGGCTTGCGCGATCCCGACAAGGCTCCAAGCTGCGAGGAGAGCCGTTTGCCGGATCATTCGCAATGTGCCTCCATATACTCAAGAACCCCTCGCTTTGCGTCGAGCCGCGCCCTCACTCCAAGCGGCAGGCTAAGCATGTCCTTCATGTGGCCAAACGGGAAATCGAGGATGCACGGAACTCCCAACGGTCCAAGCCTCTCGCTCACGATCTCACGCCACAGACGCCCTCCGATTCCTTCGTCGATCCTCTCGTCGCTCCGCGTCATTTCGCCCACGACGATCCCCGCAGCCCGAGCCAAAGACCCGGTGTTGAGCAAGTGGGTCAGAAGCGCATCGACCCTGTGCGACGACTCGTCGACGTCTTCGATCAGCACGATCTTCCCGGCGAAGTCCAACTCCTCGGGCGTACCCAGCGAATCGCAGATCAGGCAAAGACAGCCTCCCACGACCTCGCCTTCCGCTGAGCCATCCACGAGGCACTCGCCCGTCGGGGCGTCGGGAGGAATCGGGTTTTCGCCCACAAGAGATCGTCGCAACGACTCGTACACCCAGTCGCTCCGCCGAGTGGCGAGGGTGAGCGCCATCGGCGCGTGAACTGTGGCAAGTCCCCTCTTGTTCAGGGCCAGGTGGAGCGTGGTGATGTCGCTGAACCCGAGAAAGAGCTTCCGGCTCCCAGCAATGAGGTCGAGATCGAGGTAGGGAAACAACCTCGCGCAACCGTAGCCCCCACGAGTGCAATAGACTGCGGACACCTCGGGGTCTTCAAACGCCTCCCTCAAGTCGTTGGCTCGATCGACGTCCGGCCCTGCGAGGTAATCGGTCCGGTCAAGCGCGTGGGGAGCGAGTTGCACGGTGAAGCCCCACGATTCGAAAAGGGTGATCGCGTCAGAAATCTTCTCGCGCGCAAGGGGAGAGGCAGGCGTGACGAATCGAATCACGTCGCCGGGTTTGAGGGGGGAAGGCCTGAGGGACTGCACAGCCACCATTGTGACGCTACCGAACCTCGCTTGGCACGCAGTCAGGCGGCCGCGCCGATCGGAGACCCGTGGTTGCCCATAGGGTTGGCCTTGTCGCCCGACGCCTTCAACTTCTCGATTGCCTTTTCAATCGCGGTCGCGGCAGGGGCCGAGCGCTCGACCTCGATATCGGGCTTGAGCGGGTTGCCCTCCAACCGAACCCCTTTGGCGGTCACATAGTCGCTCACTGGATATTGAATTTCAAAACCGTGCGGCAGCCTTCCGAACACTGAGGCCAACACCGCTCCCGCCGAGTTCTGCCCTACCAGGATCGCGTTCGCGGCGTCCCGCAGCGCCGAAGCGCACATTTCGGAAGCGCTCGCCGATCCGCGGTTGATGAGAACGGCGACCTTGCCCTTGAAATACTCCTCGTTGCCCCCGCGCGGACCGAACTTGCGACTTGACCACTCCCCGATCTTCGCGAGGTCGCTCGGGTCGCCCTTGGTTTCTTCCACGTAACGCTCGACAGTGCGCTTCGACACCATCGTTCCAACCGGGGCATTCGGAGGGAGCAAGAACGAAAGGAAATGTTGGAGGTTGTTGGCCAATCCACCCCCATTGGAGCGAAGGTCGATCACCAGGTACTTCGCCTTCTTGGCTTCTTGGAAGAGGGTCGAGATGTGAGAGCGATCGTAAGTGCGATTGAAGCTGCGAAGGCGGAGGACCGCGCTCTCAGAATCGGCCCAAGTCAACGTATCTGCGCTGGGCGAGGCGCCTTGCTGAGGCTTTTCGAGTTGGAGCTCGACGACTTCGCCCGAGGACTTCTTCACCTTCAGCGTGATCTTCTCGGCCTCCGTGACGAGGAGGTCGCGGGGCGCGCCGGGCTGTTTGCCGTTGGCTTCGATGATGAGATCGCCGGTGGAAAGCCCCAGCTTCGACATCGGACTTGTCTCGGCGACCGCGGACACCTTCAGGCCCTCCGACAATCGCTCGAAGGTGACTCCGAGAACCACGTTGTCGGGGTTGATGCGCCGCCGTTCAGCCGATTGAGGCGTCCGGAGGCTTATGTGGCTCATGCCAAACTCGCGTAGCGCCCGATTGACCGCGCCCACGAAAGCGGCTGGAGTCGCCGCCGAATCGATCGCCTCTTGATGCTTTGCCAGGTTCTCAGGCCACTTCTTGAGGTCCACCCCGACCGCGAACGCGCGGTTTTCTACGATGTCCGTGACCGCTTTGAGAACTTCCGACTTCTGCTCGGAACTAAGGTCTTGGGCGAAGGCCGCGCCAATCGAAAGCAACGTGGCCCAGCAGACGACAGAAACCGCTCGCAACCGATTCATCGTGAAATACCTTACGACAATTTCTGCCGCCGAGGTGCCCCGAATTGCCCCGCAGCCTCGCGTTTACGCCAGATCGATGTCGCCGCAAAGGTAGACGTCTTGGATCGCGTTGAGCAATTCGACGCCCATCTCCATCGGCTTCTGGAACGCCTTTCGCCCGCTGATCAGACCCTGGCCCCCCGCTCGCTTGTTGATGACGGCGGTCCGGACTGCGTCCGCAAGGTCGTTCTCCCCAGAAGCCCCGCCGCTGTTGATCAGTCCGATACGGCCCATGTAGCAGTTCGCCACCTGGTAGCGGCAGAGGTCGATCGGATGGTCGCTAGCAAGTTCGGAGTACATCCGCTTGTCGAGCTTGCCGTAGCTGGAGTCGCCGGAGTTGAGGGCAACGTAGCCGCCGTTGTTTTCAGGCAACTTTTGCTTGATGATGTCTGCCTCGAGCGTCACGCCCAAGTGGTTGGCTTGTCCGGTCAGGTCGGCCGCCACATGGTAGTCCTTGTCCTTCTTGAACGAAGGGTTCCTGAGGTAGCACCAGAGAACCGTCGCCATCCCCAACTCGTGAGCGTGAGCGAAGGCCTGCCCCACCTCCACAATCTGGCGTGAGGCCTCGTCACTCCCGAAGTAGATCGTAGCTCCGACGGCCACGGCGCCCATATCCCAAGCCTGTTCGACGGTGGAAAACATCACCTGATCGAACTTGTTGGGATACGTGAGAAGCTCGTTGTGGTTGATCTTCACGAGAAACGGAATCTTGTGGGCGTACTTCCGGGCAACCACGCCCAGCCCACCCAGCGTCGAAGCCACGGCGTTGCAGCCCCCTTCGATCGCTAGCTTGACGATGTTCTCAGGGTCGAAGTACTGCGGCGCCTTGGCGAAACTCGCGCCGGCCGAATGCTCGATCCCCTGGTCGACGGGCAAAATGCTGACATACCCCGTACCCGCGAGCCTGCCGTGTCCGTAGATCGTCTGCAGGCTGCGAAGCACGCGGAGGTTTCGGTCGGCGTTCGAAAACACCTTGTCGACGAAGTCGGGTCCGGGAGCCGCGAGCGTGGACCGGGGGATCCCCGAGCACTTGTGGTTGAGAAGGGAACTCGCTTCCGATCCCAGCAGTTCCGCAATCCCGTCGATCGTCGATTTCATGGTCGTTGCCATCGTAATACCCTCCGTCGCCTAAAGACTCCGGCTCTCCTTATTCTCCCTCGGAATCCTGCGATCGAGTCCTTAGACTACGCCTTTCCAGCGGTTTCTTCCGCGGGCGCGATCACGACTCTGCGGTTCGGCTCTTCGCCCTCGCTATACGTCGTGACCCCATCGATCTCGGAGAGGGCCTTATGGATAATCCGCCGCTCGAATGCGGGCAGAGGGTCGAGCACGGCCTCTTCGCGCCGGTTTCTGACCTCTTGGGCGATCCGCTCGGCGTAGCGCATGAGCGAAGTCTCACGCTGCGACCGGTAGTCATCGGCGTCGAGAGTCACCCGAACTCCGTTGTTGAGGCTTTGGCTGATCGAGATGTTCATCAGGTACTGGAGGGCGTTCAGCACCTCGCCGTTGCGCCCGATCAAGTAGCCCGCTTCCTCCCCGTCGATTTCAAGGTTCACATAGCGCGACTGCATGTTCTTCAGGCGAACGTTGACTTCGAGACCGCTCGCCGCCAAGACCTCTTCAACCCTTGGGATGATCGCATCGGCGTCTTCTTGGGTTGCGACGATCTCTTCGACGACCCCCGACGACACAGGGGGCGCGGCGACTTCGACCACGGCTTCTGCCTGAGGCTCTTGGGGGCCTCCTCTTTGGGCTTCGCTTTGGTGGCTCTCGGTTTGCGGCTCGGCTTTTCCGGCGCCTTCTCGGCGGCGGGCTCTTCGGCAGGCTGCTTGAGCGTCGCCTGGACCCTCACCGTGCCCTTCCCAAAAAGCCCCTTCGACTGATCGAGCACCTTGATTTCGAGCTGTTCCGCCGGAACCCCCAGTTTTTCGGAGGCGGCGGCGGTGGCTTCTTCCACGGTGCTGGCTGTGAACTCATGTGTTTCCATACGACTTTCCTCGAAAACGCGATTATTTCTTTTTCTTGGGCCGGTGCTTGACGGGCCGTCCGGTCTTGGCGGCCTGTCCGTTCCCGCTCGCAGGCGCATCGGGAGGAATGACCCCCCCGGCAGTCGAGACCTTCTTCACCAGCGGCGGCGGAGGCATTCGGTAGGCCCGGAGCATCTGAATCGTCGCAAAAACGTTGGTGAACACCCAGTATAGGACGAACGCCGAGGGGAGCGGGTAGAAGAACATCGCGATCGAGAAGAAGACCGCGATGAACAGCCCCATCATCCTCTGCTGGCGGACATTGTTGGGGTCCGAAACCGGCGTCAAAAGGGTCGTGACGATCATCGACGCCGCATAGATCACGATGAGCAGATAGTCACGCTCGCCGAGGTTAGGGGCGATGAACCCGTTGGTGGCCGCAGAAGCGCCGGGGTTGATCCAGAGGAAGGTCCCGTTCTGAAAATCCAACCGGTACTGAACCATGCACTGGTAAATGAGCAGGAAGTAGGGAATCTGAATCAGCGCGGGCAGGCAACCCGACATCGGGTTGATCCCATACTCCCGATAGAGGCCCATGACCTTCTGGTTGAACTCCTGCATGTCGCGGACCTGGCCCGTGTTCTTGTCGGTGTACCGGGCCTTGATCTCCGCGACAAGCGGCGCAAGCTGCGACATTTGCCGCCCCCAGAGATACTGTTTCTGCGCCAGCGGCCAGATCATTCCCCGGACGATCAACGCGAGCAGGAACGCAGCGAACGCATAGCTGAAAGCCGGTACCGCCCCGGTCAGCTTGACGAGAGCGTCGATCAGCCGGTGCCCAGGGATCAACCCCAAAATCAGGTGGTTTGAAGACTGGAGCTTGAGTTGCCCGGTAATTTCCTCGTGCAGGGTCGCCACCGTGTAGCTCGACTTTTCGAATTTCTCGTGGGGCGGAACTTCAAACGATTTCGCGGCGATGACCGGGTTCTTGAGGTTGCGGCGGTAGGTGTCGTGGAGCGAAATGTACGCCTGGCTCACTGGCCCCATGTCGTTGTCGAGCGAGCCCACACGAAGCTGGCCCACACCCAAGAGCACTTCGCCATTCATCTGCCGCTCGAACTCGGCTTCAGGCGTGATCTTCCCTTCCTGTCGTTCCGCGCCGAGCCTTTGCTTGAGCGCGCCGAGCGCGGATTGCAGGGTCCGGAGTTTCTGTTGCCTTTCGGCCGATCCGCCCTCGCCAAGTTCGCCGAGCGTCTTCGACATCGTGGTCAGGATTTCTTCCGAAGGGCGAGTGTCCGGCGGTCCCTTCGGCGCCATGAACATCTGGAACAAAAGGAAGATCACCGTCGCGATCAGCAACGTCTGAATGAGATTCGACTTGGGCGAGGGTTTGCTCATGAGGAATACGTTAGGTTTAGGGTACGGGATCGTGCCCGCCAGGATGGAAGGGGTGGCACCGGCCAATCCGCTTCAGCCCAAGCCAGCTTCCCTTGACGAGGCCATGCTTGAGGATGGCCTGGCGAGTGTATTCGGAGCAACTGGGGGTGTAGCGGCAAGTCGCCGGCAGAAAGGCGCTGCCTCTTTGGTACATGCGGATCATCAACACGCCTATTCGCTTTCCCATCGCTCTCGCATCTTCGTTAGGGCTTGCTTGAGGTCCGCCACGATCTCGAAGAAATCGGCGTCCGCCGCCTCAGGTCGCGCCCCCACCACGATGTCCAACTCTCGATCGGGCGGCTCGGCACACTCACGAACGGCCGCCGCCAGCCTTCTCCTCACTCGGTTTCTCCTTGCGATCGACCCGACTTTGCGCGAAACTGCGAACCCCACTCTTCCTTCACCCGGCAAGGCCATCAGCCGACAAAACTTTGCCTGCACGCGCTTTCCGGTGCTGAAAACCTCTTCGAACCTCGCTCTCGTCAGTCCGGTCTTAATGGGTCAGTCGCGCGCGGCCCCGCAGGCGTCGGCGCTTGATCACGTTGCGTCCGTCGTTCGATCGCATTCGGACGCGGAAACCGTGGGTCTTACTCTTGTGCCGGTTGTTCGGCTGATACGTGCGCTTCATGGCAAATCCAGTTCAAATCGTCGTTGTGAGCGGGGATTATACCCGCAGCGACGCCGAAGCGGGAAATCGGTTATATTGGACCTACGCTTGGGGCGATTCAGGAATCGGCCCTGGCGCAAGCTCGAAGGGAGGGTAGGTTTTCGATGGCGACGCGGTCGGCGAAGTGGCTCTGGATCGGACTCGGATTCCTCTGCGCCGTTTGCGGACTGAGCGGCGTGCTCATGTACAAGTTCCTCACGAACCTCCTGGTGGGCGACCTCTCGGAGCTTGCCGCCGCCGTGGAAAAGGAGCGCGCGGAAACCCGCCGACAAGGGATTCCCCTTGAACCTGAGGACTTGCAGCGAACCCCGGCCGTTCCCCCCGATCGGAACGCCGCGCCGCTGTATCGGGAGGCTTTTCGGAAGCTGCCCGAAATCCCGAGCGACGTGGATCAAGCGATCCAGCGAGTGCTCAGAAGCGAAGCCTCGGAACCTGATTTCACGCAGGTCGCGGCCAAGTTCGATGGCTTAGAACCGTGGCTTCAGACGGTCATCCGCGCCACGCGGCTCCCGAACTGCGATTTCGAGCGCGATTGGTCGCAAGGTATGTACCTCGAACTGCCCGAGCTTGCGGAAATGAAGAAGTGCGCGAAATGGCTTACCATCCGCGGGGTCATCGCCGCACGCCGCGGCAACGTTGCGAAGTTCGAGGAATCGCTCCGGGCCGCGAGCCAGATCGGAGTGCATCTATCACAAGAACCTATCCTCATCTCGTCGCTGGTTCAAATCTCCTGCGATATGGTCGCGCAGCAAGGCATTGCGGCCGCACTTCGAGCGAACCCCAGCAATGCCGCGTTGTTGTCGGCTTCGAAGAAGGTCCTGCTTTCTTCGTTTCCTCGGCCCGACCTGAGATCGATCCTGGGCGGGGAGTGTGTGTTGACTGTCGCGGCAATCCGCCGTTTGACGAACCTCAACGAGCTCTATCCGGAAGCATCGGCAACCGAATCGCTCTCCGTGTCGTCAGCGGTGACCCCCGAAATGAAGAAGGCGTTTGAGACGCAGTACTTGAGGAAACTCCGAGAGTGCGTTCAGATCGTTGCCAAGTACGACGAGGACTATCTGTTGCAGGCTGAGGCCCTTCAAGGGCTCCTGGGGACCAAGAGGACGATCCCCAGAGTCATCGACTTGGTCGACATGGCCCTTTTCCCGGCCATCGAACAAGTGTCCCACTCGATCGGGAGGCATCAGGCCCGTTACGAACTGACCAAGGCGTACGTCGCCATCCTCGACTTTCACCGAACGAAGAAGCGATGGCCGAAGGACCTCGCGGAGGTCGGAGAATTCGTCGATCCTCTTGCGAAGCGGCCCCTGAGGTACTTCCCGTCCGACGGCGGATTCACGATCTACAGCGTCGGCGTGGACGGTAGGGACGACGGAGGTAGGGAGCGACGAGAGGCGGGCCCTACGGACTCGCCAACGGCTTTCGACGAAGTGATGAAGTTCCCGTAAGGTCGCGCCACCCTACCAGCCCCGCGTCGCGAGTAGCTGGCCCTCTTCGAGCGAACTCACGTTGATCCCGACCATCGGCTCGCCCAGCCCGCGACTAATCTCCGCGAGTTTCTTCGGGTCATTGTAGAAAAGCACCGCCTCCACGATGGCCTTCGCTCGCGCAGCTTGGGCTTGGATGCGCTCGGCCTCCGAAAGACCCGCACCCGCTTTGAAAATCCCAGACCCGACGAAAACCGACTCCGCGCCCAACTGCATCATCAAGCTGGCGTCCGCGGGCGTGGCGATCCCGCCTGCGGAGAAATTGGGCACTGGCATCTTGCCTGTTCGATGAACTTCCTGGATCGCGTCGAGAGGGGCCTGGAGTTCCTTTGCCAGGGTGGAAAGCTCGTCCTCACGAGCCGAATGCACCCTACGAAGCTCGCTCATGATCCGTCTCATGTGCCGAACCGCTTCGACAACGTCGCCGGTTCCCGCCTCGCCCTTCGTTCGGATCATCGCCGCGCCTTCCCCATACCGGCGCAACGCCTCGCCGAGGTTGCGCGCCCCGCAAACGAACGGGACGGTAAATCCGTGTTTGTCGACGTGGTGCTCCTCGTCGGCGGGCGTTAGGACCTCGCTTTCGTCGATGAAGTCGACTTCGAGCGCTTCGAGAATCTGGGCCTCGGCGAAGTGGCCGATCCTGCACTTGGCCATCACCGGGATGCTAACGGCCGCCTTGATCCCGAGGATCATCTCCGGATCGCTCATACGAGCGACTCCACCTTGAACCCGAATGTCCGCAGGGACCCGTTCGAGAGCCATTACGGCCACAGCCCCAGCGTCTTCGGCGATCTTTGCCTGCTCGACGTTGGTGACGTCCATGATCACGCCGCCCTTGAGCATCTCAGCGAGACCGACCTTCTCTCGCCAGGTCTTTTCGCGGGTCTCTCTCGAACCGTTGGAGGCCGTTGCCATGCTGCGATTGTACCGCCTGGGGGTCATCGGAACTGGGCCCAAGTGCCGCGCCCGAGGCTGAGGAAAAAACCCCCTAAAGATGCCGGGACGAATGCCGACAATCCTAACAGGGCCACTCAGCCCAGATTCAAAAACCTGAAGTGGACTGTTAGCGATGAGAGTTCAAGACGTGGAGTGCAAACTGGCGCAAGGCCAGATCCAGCGATACCTCGCCGGGGAGTCGCTATCGGCAACCGCGACCCGGCAGCTCCGCGACCACATCCACGAATGCGCCCGATGCTCGGAACTCGTTGCGACGCGGAAGCGAGCTTTGGAGTCGATGGTCGCCGTCGGTTCGGCCGTCGTCCAAATGGAAGAACCCGAAGCCGCGCCTGAGCCTGAAACTACGCCTCAGGCCGACCCTGCTCAGACGCTTCTCGATTTCGTGCGTCAGAAGGCAACTGCCTTCGCCCCGCAGCAGCCCCAACCGGAAGATCGACCCAAGAGCCGCATCCACTGGAAGCCGCTCGCATGGTCTACCGCGCTCGCCCTCGTTCTGATCGTGATGTCGCAAATCTCGCGCGACCCCACAAGGCTCTTTGGCGATCGCGCGTCGGAAGTTTCTCTTAGCACCCCCTCGAAAGCGGCCGAAGTTGACACGGCCGCGACCTCTCAGGGAAGCAGTACGGACGGTCCGCAGGAACCTTCGCCGGAACCTGCGCCGTCCTCTGCTCTCACCGCGGCGAACCCCTCGCCCGCAGAGGCTAAAGCCGCCTCACCCAACGTCTCCGAGACCCCGAATTCGAGCGAGCCTGCCGCAGGCGCCTCGTCCGAAGCAACCAGACAGCCGCAGCCCCGCCTCAAGCCGAAGACTGCCGCCGCACAGCCCGCAACCGGTCCTGCCGCCAGCTCGATCCGGGTCTATGACGCCAGTGGCAATCCGATTTCCCGTTGATCTCGAACGACCCACCAGGAGGAACCCCATGAAACTCGCAGCCCTCACTCTCGCAACCCTCGTTTTGGGAGCGATCGCGTTCGCCCAAGAAGAAGCCACCGTTCAGGGCGGGGCTACCGGAACCGTTTCGATTCATTCGAAGGGCGCGGATGTCCGCAACGTCATCCACGACCTCTTTCAGCAAGTCGAACGAAACTACGTACTCGAACCCAACGTGCGCTTCGTTCTGTATCTCTCGCTCAACGATCTTGAGTTTGAGGAAGCGCTGCAACTCGTGTGCAAGCTCTCCAGCCTCGACTATGAGATTCAGAACGGCATCTACTTTGTCGGCAAGAAGAAGGTCGGATCGGGTTCTCCGGCAACGCAACCCACCACCCAACCCCTCAAGCCGAAAGGCAAGCTCGACCCGGCGGTGCTCAACAAGCGGGTCACGACTCGGTTCGACAAGATCGACCTTCGCCAGTTGATGACCGAACTCGGCAAGCAAACGGGAATCTCGATCGAAGTGGACGCTACCGTGCCGAGTTACAAACTCGACGCCTATCTCATCGACACCTCGCTGAAATATGCGCTCGACGTGATTACCGAAGCGACGAAGCTCAAGTTCGAGTTCACCGACAACCTCTCGATCCGCTTAGCCAAGGCCGAGAAGGTCGGCGTTTCGCTGGTGTCGGGCTCCTGATTCGACCCGTAGGGAATCCCTGGATCGATAGCTCCTCAGCAGGGGGTTTCGCGCCGTAGCGAGCCCCCTCGCGCTTTTCCCCGTGCCAGAATGAGGAAATGGCTGGCCACTCCAAGTGGAAGAACATTCGGCTTCGCAAGGGCAAGCAGGACGCGATTCGCGGCAAGCTGTTTACCAAGTTGAGCCGCGAAATCATCGTCGCAGCGCGGATGGGGGGAGGGGACCCCTCCGGCAACCCTCGGCTCCGACTGGCGATCTCCAAAGCTCGCGAGGCGGCGATGCCCAGCGACAACGTCGAGCGAGCGATCAAACGAGGAACCGGCGAGACCGAGGGCGCGGCCTACGAAGAGGTGACCTACGAGGGATACGGCCCGGGCGGAGCGGCACTTATCGTCGAGTGTTACACCGAGAACCGCAACCGGACCGTCGCCGACCTGCGGCACGCGTTTTCGAAGAACGGGGGCAACCTCGCCGAGAACGGATCGGTCGCATGGCGATTCAAGTACATCGGCGAGATCATCGTGCCGCCCGACGGGATCGACGAAGAGGAGTTCACCCTTGCGGCGATCGACGCGGGTGCCGACGATGTCGTGCGCGATGACGACGGCTTCAACGTATACACCTCGATCGAAACGCTCCACAGCACGAACGAAGCCCTGGAAACGGCGGGGTACAAGCCCGTGGAGGTGGGACTCACCTACCTTCCCGCAGATAAGGCAGAACTCTCCGATTCCGACGCAAGGCGGCTCCTCAACCTCATGGAGATGCTCGAAGACCTCGACGACGTCAAGGAAACGTACGTCAACGTCGAGATCACAGACGACATGATGGACGACGCATGAATGAGCGCCCCCAGGTTCCCATCGTCACCTTACTCCTGATCGTCGCCAACATCGGCGTTTCGTTCGTCCTGACGTGGCAGCCCGAATTGCTCGAGCGCTTCGCCTTCGATCCTTTGCAGCCTTCCTTCCAAACGGCCTTGACGAGCCTGTTTCTTCATGTCAATACCGTCCACCTGCTTGGCAACATGGTGTTTCTGGCCGCGGTCGGCCCCGCCGTCGAGCAAGCGGGAAGCTCGTGGCGGCTGGCGCTCACCTACCTTGCGGGGGGCCTCTCGGGGATCGGCGCCCACTGGGCGCTCGAAGGGCGCAACGCTGACCCGAGCCCCGTCGTGGGGGCGAGCGGCGCGGTGGTGGCGTGCGTGGCCTATTATAGCGTTCGATATAGCTTCATTAAGGTGCCTCTCGCCCCGAAAGTGAACGTGAGTATAGTGTTCGTTACAGCCGCTTGGCTGGTCATGCAGGTGGCTTCGGCCTTTGTGAACATCGGGGCTACCCTCCCTTCGCAGGCGTATTGGGCTCACGGAGGAGGGTTTGCCGCCGGCCTGATCTTGAGCCTGTTCTTCCGCGCTCCGAAAGAGGCCCGCCTCCAACAAGGCCGCGCGATGATCGCAAGGCTCGGCGAGCGCAGTCCGGGCGCGACCTTGTCGGCCGCCGAACAGCACCTGGCCGAGCACCCGACGGACCTTATCGCTTTGCGAAATCTGGCCGACGCGAAGGCGCAGGTCAACGATGTCGAGGGGGAGTCCGAGGCGCTTTGCGGCCTTCTCGACGCTCTCCCGGAGTCGCAACAACCGGAAATCGCCCTTCGCCTTAAGGCCATTGGGCGGCTCGATCGGCTCCCCTCCCTGCGTCGAGCGCTGATGGCCGAACGTATGAAGGAATCGAACCCCGAGGCGTCGGTTGCGCTTCTGGAGAGCATTGTGGGTTGCGCCGACGACCCTCAACGGCCCGAGGCGCTTTATTCGCTCGCATTGCTCCTCAACGGCGACGATCCCAAGCGTTCCCAAGCGTTGAGGGACGAACTGAAGGCGGAGTACCCGATGCACCCGGCTTCTGAACGGGCGCGTCTCAGGGAGTTGGAGTCTTGAAGAACTGGTGGCGGCGGGTTCGGCCCAGGGTGCTTGGCGGGCTCGCCGCATTGTTTATTCGATTGCTGGGGGCCACCTTTCGCATCACGACCCTGGGCGAAGTTCCCGTGCAAGAACCAGGAAAGGGCATGATCCTCTGCGTGTGGCACGCCCTGACGCTTCCCTCTGCCCAGAAGCACAAGCACAAGGGCATTTGGGCGCTCTTCAGCCTTTCAAGGGACGGAGAACTGCAATCCAAGGTGTTTCAGGGTCTGGGCTACCGGGTGATTCGGGGGAGCACGGGCCGAGGGGGGGCGCGCGCGCTCGTCGAGTGCATTAGGGTCCTGAAGCAAGGCGATGTCATGGCCATCACTCCAGACGGCCCACGTGGCCCCGATCGGAAAGTGCAGCCAGGGGTACTCGTGATGGCGCAAAAGTCCGGCGCGATGCTGGTTCCTCTCGCCGCTGCCGCACGACCCTGCTGGTTCGCTCCCTCGTGGGACCGCTATGTCATCCCGTTTCCGTTCGCAAGGGTCGTCATTGCTTATGGCAAGCCGATCGAAATCGCCGAGGACGCGGGGGAGGAAGGGATTTCCAGGGCGCACGAGGCCCTCCAGAGCGCTTTGGAAGGCGTCGAAGAACAGGCCTGGTCCTCGCTCGGAGTCAAGCCCAAAAGGGGCAGGGCGTAGGGATGTCCGGGCTGTTCGACACTCATTGCCACCTCAATTTGGAGGAGCATTTTCCTTCACCGGAGCAGGAGATTCGGTTGGCGCACGAGTCAGGGGTCGAACGGCTCTGCGTGGTGGGTATCGACGTGGCATCCAGTCAGCGGGCCTTGGAGCTCGCTGAGGGTCACGAGGGGGTCTATGCGATCGTCGGCTGGCACCCCTCGGGGGCAAATGAGTTCTCTCCAAAGGCAATCGACGATCTCGAACGCTTGGCGGGCGACCCGAATTGTGTCGCGGTGGGCGAAATCGGCTTGGACTTCCATTGGAAGACCGCGACGTTCGAAGAACAAAAGTCGTGTCTCGACGCGCAACTCGACCTAGCGCGTCGGCTCGGCAAACCGGTGGTGTTCCACTGCCGCGAGGCTTATCCCGAACTCCTTGCAGCCCTCGAATCCCGCGATCCCTGGCCCTACCTGTTCCACTGCTTTTCGGGCTCCGCCGACGATCTTGGACGGGCGCTCCGACTGGGGGCCAAGCTGGGGGTCGACGGACCGGTGACCTACCCCAAAGCGACGGAACTCCGCGAACTCTTAGCGAGCTCTCCCCGCGACGCGTGGGTGCTGGAGACCGACAGCCCCTACCTATCACCCGTGCCGTTTCGTGGGAAGCCGAATCGCCCCGCGCACCTGCGCTGGGTCGCCGAAGAGGTCGCGCGGGTTTGGCGCGCCGACTTCGAAGAGGTCGCTGAACAAACGACGCGAACGGCGTGCGAGTTCTTTGGAATCAGCGTCTGACGGATCGCTCGCCGAGCTACCCGCCCTCTCCCGCGGAGCCATCCGGGGGTGGATCGGCCGGGGGTGGTTCGGTGGGAGGCGGTTCGTTAGGGGGTTCGCCGCCGGGTGGTTCCTCGTCGGGCGGCGGGACGTCGTCACTTTCAGGGGGAATCTCCGGCTCAGGGGTCCTTTCGACCGTTCGAACCGGGGCAACCCGCTTGATCGGCTTCGAACTCACCTCGACGTCCGGCCCTTGAGCGCCGCCCGAGGTCGGTTCGGGCTCGGCTCCGTCTTCCTCTTCCAACTCCGGGCTGGCAAGTGCGGGGCGTTCGAGTCCTTCGACGTTGCCAATTCGGGGCCCAACGACGAAGAAACCGAGGGCAGCGAGTCCGACCGGAATGACGAACCACTTCACTAGAGACTTGAGTACCGCCGCCGATTGTCGTGGCATTGGCGTATTGTAGCAGAGGTAATCTCGTCAGCCCCTGTAGCGAGTTCCCGAGCGGCTCGGGCCTGAATCGCCCTCCACTCGGGCCGCAACCACCTTCAAGTCAATCGTCACCCGATGCCTGCCACGATCCGAGAGAGTTCGATCCGCCTCAGGTTCCCCGAGGTCGAAGCGTTGTTTCCGCGCCCCGAAGAAGACGGGCCGCTGCCCCATGTCTTCCCCTACCCGGAACTGCGCCTCACCGGGCGAAACGCGGAGCGGGAGTTGGACATCGTCGTACTCGAAAACGACGCTCTCGAAGTGTGGCTAGCGCCGGACTTAGGGGGGCGGCTGCTTCGCGTCCATCTCAAGGCCGAGGCGATCGACCTCCTTTCGGTTCCGGATGAACTCGGCGTTACCTTGAGCAAGGAGGGCTGGCTGTGCGCCGACGCCGGGATCGAATGGAGGGTCGGAGGCAACCCAGGGCCACTTTCGCTCGGTCCGGTCGATTTCGCCTTGCTTCCCCCAGGGGATCAGTCCGAGCCGGCCAGGGTAGCGATGTTTCAGTGGCTTTACGGCCACGACCTCAGTTGGAATCTGGAGGTCGCCCTCGATCCCTCGCGCCCTCGGATCGACTTCCAGGGGTCCGTGCTCAATCGCTCGCTTCGCTTTCAGCGGTTTTTCCGAGGAATCGTGCTCTCGGGATTCGGCCGCGAGTGGCGAGCGAGCCGTCTCCCCGGCGTTGCGGCCGCCAACTTGCGGGAGGGGTGGGCGGTGAGGATCGCCTGGGGTCCGAGCGACTTCGCCTCCGTACGGTCGGACGAAGGCTCATGCCATCTGTCTCGAAACGTCGAACTCGCTCCCCGACAGGTGGAAACGTGGAAGTTGAGCCTTGAGTTCGCGCAGATCGGAGTTCCCATCGAGTTTCTCAGCCCCGAACTCGCGGCGACCGGCACAGGCGAGAGCCTCGTCCTCTGGCCCGGCGAAGTCTCGGGCGAGGGATCGATCCACGTGCTCGACTCCTCAGGCAACGAGTTCGAGAGCCCGATGCCACTCCAGAGCGGAGTCCCCGTCGAGGTCGACGTCTCCAGGTTCGAATCGGGCGTGCAAGCCCTGGCTTGGAAAAGCGCAGACGGCAGCGTCTACGAGGGGATTCGAGACTCTACGCGTGCCGTAGACCTTAACGCCGAGGAAGCGAACTGGTGGGACGATTCGCCCCAACCGAGCCGATTCGACAGTTGGGACGGCGGGGAGCTTTCTCAGGACGACGGCGAGGCTTCCCGCTTGCAGTTGATCGAAGCGACTCGCTGGCCGGAGCTGCGCGGAGGCGCGTGGGTCGCGCTGGCGGCGAGGGCGATGAGGATGGGCGAATGGGATGAGGCGTGGAGTCATGCGGAGTCTGCCATCGCCCACAACGCCACCGACCCCTTAGCTTGGTGGATGGGTAGCGTGGCGCTCTCAGAGTCTGAGCAACCGGAGATGGCCTCAGAGGCGCTTTTCACCGCTCACACCCTTTCCCCTTTGGAGCCTTTGCTTCGCGTGGAGGCGTTTCTCCATCAGCCTCACGCGGCAGGCAAAGGTCCGAATCCGCTCGCGCGGCCAGCGGCGCAGAACCCACAAACGGCCGTGGGCGTCGCCGCGTTATTGGTGGGAACGGGCCGCCTCGCCGAGGCCTCTCAGTGGATCGAAGAGGCGCTGCGAGTGGGTGAAATTCCGCTCCTGCGCTACTTGCTGGCGTGGCTGCTGCTTCTCAAAACTCGCCACGCGACCGAAGCGGCGCACCAGGTTCGCAAGGCCGCCCAAGAGCCCTGGGGTCCCCCTTTTCCTTGGAGAAACGTCGAGGTTCGAGCGATTCGAGAACTCGCCTCGGCGTTCCCGAACGACGAAAGGCTGTCCGAATGGACGGCTCTGCTGAATCGCAGCCGGGTCTAGCCCTCGCCGCCTGATTCCGACTCGCGTTCCGATTCGCCGCCGACCAATTCCGGTTCTGCGCCTCCTTCGGTTGGCTCGGCCTCCGACTCAACTTGGACGACGATCGGCGCGATGGTCGCGATCGTGGCGTCGAGCGGCGTGAGAACCTCCAGCTTGTCCGAAATCGTAAGGTCGCTTACCGAGGCCGAATGGTTCATTTCGAGGCCGGAAATGTCGATTTCGAGCGAATCGGGCAGGTCTTGGATCTGGCCTCGAACCTTGAGGTGCGTCGTCGGGTGAAGCACGGTGCCTTCCTTCTGCTCGACGGGCGCGGGCGTCCCCACGAAGTGGATCGGAACTTCGACGATGACCACGTCGGTCTGGCTCACTTCGAGAACGGCCACGTGAAGAAGGCGGTTCGCGACGGGGTCCTTATCGACCGACTTCAGAATCACGCTACGGGGGGTCTTTTCCCCGTTGATCTGCACCTTGAACTGGCCGAGAGCGCTGGCGCCCTTCAACGCGTCGAGGATGCTCCGCTCCGGAGCTTGCAGGACGACGGTCCCTTTGTTCTTCTCGATGATCGCCATGGGCGTGATCCCCATGCGACGAAGCTGCTTCGTCGTCGGCCCTTCCGCTCTGGGTTCTGCTTGTAGAATCGACATGGTTCGTTCTCTCCGTTCGCGCAAAGAGTGAGCGCATTCACCGGAGCCCAAGATTCTACCCCAAGCCTCATGGCTTCAGAACCCCCGTCAGATTACCGAGATACCCAGTAGGAACCGAATGAAAGAACTTATCGTCCGCTGGTTCGGGTCGGGGCTGCTGCTGCTGGGTGTGGGGGTCTTGGGACTGCCCGAATTCACGTCTCTGATGCTCCCGGCGGCAGGGTATTGCTTGTTTGCGTTTGGCGTGTTCCGACTCCCCAACGAGCGGCGCGCGAATCCAGGCGTCGCGGGATTCGTCGCCTTCGGAGACGCGCTCACGATTTCGTGGATTCTCGCCACCCTCGGCGGGTCAGGAACGCTCGGGTTCCTGTGCGCCGCGCCCTGCGCCTTCGCGGTGAGCCGCTACGGCACACAGCCCCTTTCGCTCGCTCCTTTGGCGGCAAGTTCGCTGTTCGTCTCGGCTTACCTTCTTGGGGGGCCCTTCGACGCCGCGCTCTTGGGGCAAGCCGTCGGGGTGTTGGTTCTCTGCTTCATGCTCGAGAGCAAGCGCATCGTCGCGACGACCCATCGCGCGCTCGATCCTGAGGAGCTTCGTCCCCTCGAAGGCGAAGAGCCGACGGCGTATCTCGAACTGCGAGAGAGTCTCCGGCGCATGAGGGAGATGTACAGGGACCTCCAATACCGGGCGCGGCGCGACGGCTTCGCCACGCAGGTTGCAGAGCTTCGCCACGGTCCTGAGGCCAACTTCCTTCGGAGGGTCGTCAACAAGCTCGCGGACCTCTCCCAAGCAGAGTCGCTCTCGCTCTACACGCTGGGCCCCGCCGGGAGTAGCTTGGTGTTTCGCGCCGGAAAGGGAGCAACTCCCAACGCTCGCGCGGATACGCTCCCCCTTAATCCCGATCATGCGCCGGCTCAGGTAACCCATTTCGCGGCGAAAGCGCTCGACGCCTTGGCCAGCGACGAACGAAAGGGAACGTTCCGCAACGTCGTGCTGAGGCACCGCGGCAAGCTGGTAGGGCTCCTCTGCGCGAGCGATCCCGATCCAGTTGGATTGGAACAAACTGCCGATGCCCTGGAACAGATCGCGCCGTACGTCGCCCAAGCGATTGCCGAGGAAGCTGAGCATCGCGCCTGGCGATTTTCCGCCGAACGCGCGGAGTTTCTTTATGATCTGGGCTCGTTGCTCCGCGACATCGACTCCTTGGAATCGGGCGTCGCGCTGGTGACGGCCGAACTCGCCCAGACCCTCAGCGGCGCGGACGTTCGAATCGAGGCGCTCAGGCTTCCTCCTTTGCCAGAAGGCGAGCCATCCCGACAGGAGGGGCATTGGTGGATCGGGGACGAAGCCTCCGCCTTCGCACGCGATTGGCTTGGGGAGGACCCGGGCATCCGTTCGCTCGCGGTGGTGCCGGTCGAGGGGGCGTCGCCGCTCGCGATCGTGGCCTTTTCGCGCGTTGCGGATGGGCTCGACGAGTCGCAGGTCGAAGTGATGCGCTGGGGGGCGCTCGAGCTTTCCCGAGCGATTCGCGCTCTCAATTCCCGTCGCAGAGTCCGAGGCTGGCTCCCCGACGACGAGTTTCGCCAAACCGTTCGCCAGGCCGGGCAAGGTTGCCTCATCGTGTTCTCGCCTCTTCCGACCGCCTCCCCATCGGATTCGCGGCCGCTAAGACAGGAGCGCAGGAGTTGGCGGCTTTTCCGGCGAAGGTTGACGCTCGCGCTGCCAGCCGACGCCGTCGCCTCTGCGCGGTCGAACGGAGTGATCGCGGTCTGGTCGGAATCGTGGGATTCCCCGAAGGCGTCGAATTGGGCTCGGGCCGTGATCGAGGGCTCGCCCGCCGCTTCGTCCGGCGCCCACGAGTGGGGCTTCAAGATCGCTCCCAGCCAAGCGCTCGCGGCACTAAGCGCCGATTCCGGGGCCAAGGCGGCGCTCGCTCATTCGTAACGCAGGCTCTCGACAGGATCGCGGAACGCGGCCTTCATCGCGGGGATCAACCCAAAGATTGTCCCCACACCCACGCAGACCCCAAGGCTGAGCGTCACAACGCCCGGAGTGATCAGCGGCTTCACGGGCGTCAGCCACGCCAGGAATCCTGTGGCGATCGCACTCAAAACGACGCCTCCTGCCCCGCCGAGCAGGGCGATCACCACCGACTCAAAGAGGAACTGGGCGAAGACGTCGCCCCTTGTTGCGCCCGCGGTCTTGCGGATCCCAATCTCCTTCGCGCGCTCATTGACCGACATCAGCATCACCGTCATGATGCCCACGCCGCCCACGAACAGCGCGATCGAGGTCAGCCCCACCAGAAGCCACGTCAGGATCGACATGAACTTGAAGACCAGCTTAAGAAGGTCCTTCTGCGTGATCACCGAGTACGAATCGCGGTTCAAACGCTTCCCCAAAAGCCCCTCGACGGAAGCGACGAGCCGGTCCGGGTCCTCCCCTGGCGCGAACTGAATCATGATGCGGCTGATCGGGGCCTCAGGCTGCTTGGCCTTGAGCCACCGATACGGGATATACACCATGTTCTCAAAGCCCCCTTGTGAAAGGAGGGAGGACGAACTCTCGGTGCTTTGACTTACGCCGACCACCTTGAACTCGTCGTCGAGATAGCGAATCGACTTTCCCAACGCAGGAGCATCGCCGAAGAGCTTGTCTTTCGCCTTCGACCCAAGCACGCACACCGCCGAGGCTTCAGATTCGGAGTCGAAAGGCGCGCCTTCGCGAAACGCCATCGACCGCATCCGAAACCAATCCGGCTCACAGGCGATCACCAGCGTCGCGGGGCTCTCCGCGGTATCGAACCTAGGGCCTGCTCCTACGAAGGTGAGCGGAGACACGCCGGCAACGCCAGGAAGCGCACGAACCCCTTCGACATCCGGGTATGCCAGTTGGCTGATCCCCATGAGGCCCGGAGCGAACATCGAGTCGTCTTCGAGTCGACTGGGAAGGACGATTAGGATGTTGACTCCGAGTTCGTCGACCTCCGAACTGACGTCGCGCTCCACGCCGAGGGCGATGCTGATGAGGGACACGATCGCGAACGAGGCGACGAGGATGCCGAGCGCGCTCAAGACCGACCTTCGCCATTGCTCACGAAGGCTGATGAGCGCCACTCCCAAGTTCGAGGTCAACCTGCTCACATCCGATTCAACGCATCGATCCGGCAAGTCAGCGCTTGGGTCCCAGCAGCGATGGGGCTACTTGTTCAAAAACACGCGGAAGTTCGAAGGTCCTGCGAACGCCACCTTGCTCTTCGCCATGAGCTGCTTGATGATGTCGGTTACCTCGAATCGAACCACGAACTTGTCGGGCTTCTGACCGGATTTGACGTACCATTCCAGTCTGCGGGACACCATCGCTCCGGGGGCGAGCTCCGAAAATGAAAGCTCGTTGGCCGCGCGGTCCGAGCGGGGGAGTGAGTCCAGTTTCCCCGAGTCCGCGGCGAACAGGTCGGGCCACTTCATGCCGGTTTCGGTGGGCCGGAGGGTCTGGCTCGTCATGTTTCGCACTTCCCAATCGATCGAGTAGACGCCATCTTCGAGTCTCGGATTGGAGAGCCTCATGCGCCAAACGCCGTTCGACAACCACTCGCCGACAACCCCTTCGTTGGCGTCGAGTTGCACCGCGCCTGCGATGGGGGTGAACCGAACGGAAACCTTTCCGCCCACTTTCTGAATCTCCGCGCCCGCTTCCTTGAGCGTCGAGAGCGGGATGTAAATCTCGCCCTCTTTCTCGATGGGCGGCGTCTTACCCGCCTTGCCGTTGACGAGCACGGAGCTTTGAAGGAGCAGCGGCGAGGCGAGAGCGAGAGCGCCGATCGAAAAAGCGATCCAAACCGAAAGCCGTTTCATAATGAGTCATCTCCAAGATATGAGCTAGCTTCGAGTATAGCGGTCCTGGTGGAGGCCGACGGCGATTTTCGCCCTTTCGCCCCGAAAAGCCGGGGGCCAGAGCGTGGATCGGAGCGTCAATAGGCCTTCGCGAAGACGACCCTCTGGGGGCTGGGGCGGCCCGTGAGAACGCACTTGCCTGGCTTGGCGTCGTCCGGATGGAGCGGCTCTCGGAGAATGCACCGAATCGTGGCCTTCGTTCGTTCAGAGATCGCCAGTTCCGTCTCGTCGGTGCCGTCCCAGTGCGCCAGCACGAAGCCCGCGCCGCCTTCCCCTTCAAAGTGCTTCTCGAAATCCTCCCAAGTGTCGATTCGGAAGGTGTTTTCGTCGCGGAAGCGCTTCGCGTTCTCAAAAAGGGCGCGTTGCATATCCGCTAGGCGTTCGCCCACCGCGCTGACAACCTCATCGAGGGGAACGGTAGCCTTCTCGCCCGTGTCGCGCCGAGCCAGTACGACCGTCCCGCCTTCGAGGTCCCGGGGTCCGAGTTCGATCCTCAAACACGCGCCCTTGAGCTCCCAATCGTTGAACTTGAAGCCCGGAGACTCCCGCTCGCGCTTATCGACCTTCACGCGTACCGCCAGGCCGTCCCAGCCGGACTTCTTCAGGTCTTCTGCGAGCCGATCTGCAGCCGAATAGGTCGCCTCGCGAGCCGCCTCATCCTTTCCGAGCGGAACGATCGCCACCTGCACGGGCGCGAGCCGAGGCGGAGCGACGAGGCCCTTGTCGTCGGAATGAACCATGATGAGGGTTCCTACCATCCGCGTGGAGAGTCCCCACGAGGTCGCGTGGACGTACTCCAACTTGCCCTCAGGCGATTGGTACGTCACGTCGAACGCTCGAGCGAAATTGTCGCCGAGGTGGTGCGAGGTCCCCGCTTGAATGCACTTGCCTTCTTGCGAAAGCGCCTCGATGCAGTAGGTGTGATGGGCGCCCGCGAACTTCTCGGTGTTCGACTTGACCCCGCTGAGCACGGGCACCGCCATCCACTCTTCCGCGAACCGACGGTAGATTTCGAGGATCGTGAGCGCTTCTCGCTCGGCGTCCTCGAACGTAGCGTGCGCCGTATGGCCCTCTTGCCAAAGGAACTCTGCAGTTCGCAGGAACAGTCGTGTGCGCAGTTCCCAGCGCATCACGTTGCACCATTGATTCAAAAGGACCGGCAGGTCGCGGTAGCTCTGGATCCACTTTTTGTACATGTTCCAAATGATCGTCTCGCTGGTCGGGCGGATAACGAGCTCTTCCTCCAGCTTTGCGTCAGGGTCGACGACGACGCCAGGCCCCTCTGGGTTCGCCATGAGCCGGTGGTGCGTGACGACGGCGCATTCCTTGGCGAAACCCTCGACGTGCTCGGCTTCCTTCGAGAGAAACGACTTGGGGATCAGGAGCGGAAAGTATGCGTTCTCGTGACCCGTGTCCTTGAACATGCCGTCGAGCGCCCCTTGCATCAGTTCCCAAATGCGGTAGCCGTTCGGCTTGATCACCATACAGCCGCGAACCGGCGAGTAGTCGGCAAGGTCGGCCTTCTGGACCAGTTCGTTGTACCAATCACTGAAGCCTTCGCTTCGTTTGGGGATGCCGAGGTTGCTGCTCATGGGGAACAGGATTTTGACATATCGGCGGGCGAGGCTTGGGCAGCTCCGTGGGACGAGGAGCGAGCGGCACGAAAAAATACTGGGATTGACCCCGTTGGATGACTTTTGTCACAAATTGCCAGGTCGCAGACAATTACCGATTGAGAGGACTACGTCTTGGACTTCTCAAAGGAGAAACAAATGTATCTGAAAAGGTTGACGGTTGCCGCGTTCGTCGCTTCGCTCGCGACGTTTACTGCGGCGCAATGGTCGGGTGCGCCGATCTTCAGTTCCGTCCTGACGGGGGACTACGTCACCGCGGGCGCAAACACCCGAACTGCCGCGATGGGTGGCGGTCCGGTTTCGCTCGCGATGGCGACGCCCGTAGGATCGACTTACGTCGCATCGTTCCTAGTCTGGAACTTCCTGGGGGGCGTAGCAGGCTATGACCCGCTGGAAGCCAGCATCACGGTCGGGGGAACGCCGGTCGTGGGCGCCGGGTTCGCAATGGGTACGGAGTTGTGTTGGGGCATGACCTCTTCGAACTCCTACTTGGCTGACGTTACAGCACTGGTTGCCGCAGACGGCGTTTACACAATCGGCGGGGTTTCCGACAAGCTCAACTCGACTGGAGGCACTTCGCTCGCCGAAGGTGTAAGCCTGTTGAGTGTGTACTCCAACCCTTCGGTCGGTCTTCGAAGCGTAGACGTTTATTTCGGTAACGTCGGCGAAGCTGGCGGCGTAGCTGCAGGCGCGATGGGGTTCAGCAGCACCTACCTCGGTGGTGATGCGCACTTCTTCCTGAATGGGATGGACGGCCAGGACTTTGGCGATGACTTCTTCATCAATGGTTTCTTGGCGAGTGGGTTCCCCGGAACGTTCACTCCCGGCGATGCCTGGAGCGGAATGCTCGGAGTTGGGGACATCGGCGGAGGTGGCACCGGCTACGACCACGCCGAGGGCGATGCTAGCGTCTTCATGACCCCTGGCGACACTTCCCTCTTGTTCGCGACCGACGGGTCGTTGGGCGACTGCATCGGCCATAGCATTGGCGCGATCTCGTTCGCGGCTGTTCCGGAGCCTGCCTCGATGCTGGCTCTTGGCCTCGGAATCGTTCCTCTTCTGCGACGCCGCAAGAAGTAGGGCACGACCTCCTTTCGATTGGGAAGCCCCTTGCTTTGGCCGGGGGCTTCTTGCTATAGGCCTCCCTTGCGCTCGCGGCGGCATCCGGTCTAACCTCTGGACTCATGTTTCGCAAGCTGATGGGAACGGTGGACCGGCTGCTCGGGCGCGGCAAGGTGGACGAGCAGTTCTTTGAAGAGCTCGAAGAGGCTCTGCTGCAAGCCGATACCCACCTTCCGACGGCGCAGTCGATCTTGTCCGAGCTCAGGAAGTGCGTCCGGGAGGAGCGGCTCGAAGAATCTGAGGCCCTCAAGGAGCGCCTGAAGCAGGCCATCGCCCGGAGGTTCTCGCAAGTGGAGAAAGGGCTGGCCGTTGCCGACGAGGGCCCGACGGTCTATCTCTTCGTCGGGGTCAACGGGGTAGGGAAAACTACGACGATCGGGAAGCTCGCGCACGTTTTGCGCCGCAAGGGATTCTCGGTGCTCCTAGCGGCGGGCGACACCTTCCGGGCGGCGGCGATCGAACAGTTGGAGATTTGGGCGAAGCGCACCGATTCCGACATCGTTCGCGCTGTCCCTAACGCCGACCCCGGAGCGGTCGTGTTCGATGCGATCACCGCTGCGAAGAGCCGAGGGATCGACTTTGTCCTGGCCGACACGGCAGGGCGGCAACACAGCAAAGCGAACCTCATGGGCGAACTCGCCAAAATCGCCATAGTGACCGAGAAGGCGCTCGGTAGGCCGCCCGACGAAGTTCTGCTCGTCCTCGACGCTAACACCGGTCAGAACGCGATCCGGCAGGCGGAGGAGTTCCTCAAGCACGCAGGAGTCACCGGGTTGGTTCTCACCAAGCTCGACGGGACTTCGCGAGGGGGAGCGTTGATCGGAGTCTATGACCGATTCAAGGTCCCGATCAAGCTCATTGGGGTGGGAGAGCGTCCCGAAGACCTCAAAGACTTTAGCGCGGAGCAGTTCGCCGAGAACCTCTTCTAACGGGCGAGCTTTCCGAACGCCGACATTCCCGCATATTGAGCCTGGTGCCCCAACGCCTCTTCGATGCGGAGAAGTTGGTTGTATTTCGCGACCCGGTCGGTTCGAGCCGGGGCGCCGGTCTTGATTTGGCCGCAGCCCACCGCGACCGCAAGGTCGGCGATCGTCGCATCCTCGGTCTCCCCAGACCGGTGGCTCATGACCGAGGTGAACCCTGCCCGCTTGGCCATCTCGACGGCGTCCAGGGTTTCGGTGAGCGTTCCGATTTGGTTGACCTTGATCAAGATCGAATTGGCTGTCTTGGACTCGATCCCTCGCGCGAGCCGCTCGACGTTCGTAACGAAAATGTCGTCGCCCACGATCTGAACGCGGGTTCCGATCGCCGCCGTCAGTTCGCTCCAGCTGACCCAGTCGTCTTCGGCGCACCCGTCTTCGATGCTGAGGATCGGGTACTTCTCGGCAAGTTCGGCGAGGTAAGCCACTTGTTGGCTACCCGACCTCTCGCGGACGCTCCCGCCCTTGTAGCGATACTTGCCCCCTTCATAGAGCTCGGTCGCCGCGCAATCGAGTCCGAGCCACACGTCGTCGCCCGGACGGAACCCGGCCGCCTGGATCGCATCGATCAGGTACTCAAGGGCGAGTTCCTGCGATTCGAGCGAGGGCGCGAATCCACCTTCGTCGCCGATTCCCGTGTTCAGGCCCTTCTTCTTCAAGACCGACTTGAGCGAGTGGTAGACCTCCACTCCCATCCGTAGGCCCTCGGCAAACGAGGGAGCGCCCACCGGAAGGATCATGAACTCCTGAAAGTCGACGTTCGAATCGGCGTGCTTACCCCCGTTGAGGACGTTCATCATCGGGACCGGCAGCACCGTGGCAGAGACACCGCCGATGTACTTGTAAAGGGGCAGTCGGCAACTGAGCGCGGCGGCCTTCGCCACGGCGAGCGATACCCCCAGCGTGGCGTTCGCGCCGAGTTTGGACTTGTTGGGGGTACCGTCGAGTTCGATCAAGAGGTGGTCGATGGCTTGCTGGTCGGTCGCGTCGCGGTCGTACAGTTCAGGCGCGATCACGTCGTTGACGTTTGCGACTGCGCTCTGGACCCCTTTACCGAGATAGCGCTTCTTGTCCCCGTCTCTCAATTCGACGGCCTCGAACTGCCCTGTACTGGCCCCGCTCGGAACCGCCGCGCGACCAAGTATCCCGCTTTCGAGCGTGACGTCCACTTCGACGGTGGGGTTTCCCCGACTGTCCAGAATCTCACGAGCCACAACGTCCACGATCAACGGCATGTTCCGACTCTACCCGCTGGTAACATGATTCCATGTCCTTCGCGCTCACGCGGGAGAGCTTCTTTTGGCATCGGGTTCATTCTCTGACCGGCATCGTACCGATCGGGTTCTATATGCTCCAGCACCTCACGCTGAACTCCTTCAGCCTGGCGGGCCCAGCGAAGTTCGACGGCGTCATCGGGTTCTTCGAGTCGGTCCCGAAGCACGTCCTCCTTGCAGCCGAAGCACTGCTCATTTGGACGCCGCTGCTCTTCCACGCCCTCTATGGGCTGTTTATCGCGAACCGAAGCAAGCCCAACTACTTCGGCTCGCGCTACAACTGGTCCCAGAACCTGATGTACGTGCTGCAGAGATGGAGCGGGATCGCGCTGTTCTTCTTCCTCACCTACCACGTGATCTCAACGACCGTTCACAAGTACGCGACGAACGATCCGCGAGTGATCGAGTACGCCGCGTGGCAGGCGAAGCTGACCGGGAACGGGTACCTGCTCCTTGCGGTGTATGCGCTTGGGGTCCTTGCGGCCTCCTATCACCTGAGCTATGGGATTTGGAACTTCTGCATCCGTTGGGGCATCACCGTCAGCGATCGTTCGCAGGCCGCGGTCCAGCGGTTTTCGGCAGTGGCGTTCGTGGCGATTACGTTGCTCGGGTGGGCTGCGCTCGCCGGGTTCCTCATGCACTAGCTCCACGAAGCTCAATCGAAGACGTTTTCCAAGAGCCAAAACGCGCACAGGAGCTTGGGGGCCTTGGGGCAATGGAGCTTTCTGCCGTCCTGAAAAAGGAGCGTGAGCTCGTTCTCGTCTGCGCCGAAGCCGATGTCCCGACGCGAGATGTCGTTGATCGCGAGAGCATAAAGGCCCTTCCGCCTGATCTTCTCTTCGGCGGCTTCGGTGTCGGGGGTCGGTTCAGCTGCAAAGCCGATTGCGCGCGCATCGGGCCCTGCCTTCTCGGCGAGCGCGGCCAAAACATCGGGGTTGGGTTCAAACTCGATGATCATCGGTTTCCCCTCCCTGCGGATCTTGCCTTCGAATGGAGACTTCGGCCGAAAGTCTGCGACGGCCGCAACGCCAAGGATCGCATCGACCCCGTCGGCCATTCCGAGGCCCGCCTCCAGCATTTCGCGCGCCGAGTCTACGCGCACGATTTGCGCCAGCCGAGGCAAAGGGGCTTCTGAGGGGCCGGATACGATTCTTAGGTTCGCTCCCATCATTTGGGCGGCCTGAGCGATCGCCGCGCCCATCTTGCCGCTCGACCGGTTGCCCACAAACCGCACGCTGTCGATCGCCTCGTGAGTGGGCCCGGTCGTGAGCAAGATCGTCTTGCCCTTCAGCCGCCCGAGACGGCGGTGCGATTCCACGGTGAATTCAACGATGCGGGAGTTGGCGGCGAGCTTGCCCTGCCCCGACTCCCCGCAGGCCACGTCGCCCTCGGCGGGTTCGATCACGAGGACCGCCCGCTCCCGGAGTTCCCGAAGAGACTTCTGAGTTGTGGGGTCGAGGAACATCGAGGGGTTCATCGCGGGCGCGACGATGACCGGCCCCTCGTAGGCGAGCGCGAGGGTGGTCAACATGTCGTCCGCGATCCCAGCGGCGAGATTGTTGAGAGTGCTCGCGGTGGCCGGAGCGATCAGGAGCACGTCGGCTTGGCGCGCCCAATCGATGTGCGCCATTCGGCCGCGCTCCGGTTCATCGAAAACGTCGGTCAGGCAAGGTTGCCCCGTGAGCGCCTCAAACAGATCGGGCGTTACGAACCTCTCCGCGGCATCGGTCAGGCAAACGCGCACCGAAAACCCCGCGCGCATCAGATCTCGGGCAAGGTCGGCGGCGCGATACGCAGCCACGCTTCCACTCACGCCCAGGACTAGATTCGGCACGCAGCGAGGTTTACCCGGTTTGACCGCGCTCCGGCCCGGACCGGATTGGGCCACAATAGGCCATGCGGGCTGTTGTGACCGGCGGGGCGGGGTTCTTGGGTTCTCACCTCACCGACCGGCTGGTCGAGCGCGGATGGGAAGTCACGGTCATCGACAACCTCATCACCGGCAGCGCCGAAAACTTGGCCGCGCACTTGGGTTCGGGCCGCGTCCGGTTCATCAAGCAGGACGTCACTGAGTACCTGTTCCTGGAAGGGTCGGTGGACGCGGTTTTCCACTTCGCCAGTCCTGCAAGCCCTGTCGACTTCGACCGCTTCCCGATCCAAGTTCTCAAGGCTGGCGCCCTCGGTACCCATAAGGCGCTCGGACTCGCCAAGCACAAGCGCGCGAGGTTCGTCTTGGCCAGCACGAGCGAGGTTTATGGCGACCCCGAGGTCTCGCCTCAACCCGAAACCTATTGGGGCAACGTGAATCCGATCGGACCGCGCGGCGTCTATGACGAAGCCAAGAGGTTCGCTGAAGCGATGACGATGGCCTACAATCGCATCCACGGCGTCGACACCCGGATCGCGCGGTTCTTCAACTCTTACGGACCGAGGATGCGCCTCGACGATGGGCGGGTCGTCCCGAACTTCGTGGCCCAAGGGCTTCGAAGCGAGCCGCTTACCGTGTTTGGCGACGGGTCGCACACGCGGTCCTTTTGCTATGTGGACGACACGATCGAAGGCGTCCTCAAGCTCTTTGAGTCTGATTTTGTCGAACCCATCAACATCGGGAGCGAGCATGAGCTTTCGGTGAGCGAATTCGCCGAGATGATCCTTAGACTCACCGGCTCGACGGCTGGCATCGTTCACACCGACGCCGTTCCTGACGATCCCAAGCGAAGACGCCCCGACCTCACGCGGGCAAGAACGATCCTGAATTGGTCGCCTATGACTCCGGTCGAAGAGGGCCTACGGCTCACCATTGAGCACTTTCGGGATCGGCTGCGCGAAGGTTCAGAGTAGAGCGCCGCGGTGCGCGAGGGCCAGGCGCATCTGCTTGGCGGGATCGTCTTCGGGGTCGATCAGTACGGCGTCCCATCCCAAACGAATCGCGGCCTCGACGTTCGCGGGGCCATCTTCGAAGTACAGGATTTCGTCGGGGCTCGCTTGTACGCCTACTTCGAACGTCCTATAGGCGCGTGGCTCCGGTTTGGACTGCCGGATTTCGTGCGAGGCGATCGGAAACTGGAGAGACCGGATCGCCGGAAACCGCTCGGTGTGATGCATGAGATGCCAGTGGGGAGCGTTCGTGTTGCTCAGGCAACCCGTCACGATTTGGGAGGAGTGCAGGCTCTCCACGACTTCGAGAACGCCCCGAAACTCGGTGGCGAGGATGGCGTTATGAACCTCCAGCGCGTCGGCGGAATCGATCCCCCCGATGAACTCGGCTAAGCCCTCGAGATACTCGTTTTCGGCGATCTCGCCCGCTTGGAATCGGTCGAAGCCCTCGAACTCGGTCAGGTGAACGCTCGTGCGGAGTCTGGCGGCGTCGGCAAGTCCGGCAGCCTCGATGCACTCGAGCCAATCCTGCCGCACGGAAACGAGCACACCCCCGAGATCGAAGCAAACGACGCGCACAACCCTATTGTAGGCTACCGCCGGGTCCTGCGATAGGTGGGCTAAGGGTCAGGACTCGGCGCGCGGATCGGGGCTACCTGTCGGGCGGTTCCGTCCCACGGCTCAGGATCGCGATGTAGTCGGAGTAGCTGAACAATCGGTTGCGTTTCTTCTCGGTCAGTTCCCGCACGATGCCAAGCCTCACAAGATGGCCGAGCGCATTGTTGACCGAAGCTGGGGTAAGACCAGTTTTTGCCACAAGCGAGTTCGAAGTAGCCACGGGCCGCTCCATGAGCGCTCGATGGACCTGTAGCGCAGAACGGGCCGCCCGGCCGAGGTCGCCGATCCGGGTTCGGTCTTGCTTCGATAGATCATGAAGCTGCTGAGCGGTCTGAACGGCCTGATTCGAGGTGAACGTCACCGCCTCGGCGAAGAAGTCGAGCCACGACTCCCAATCGCCCGTGAGCCGGAGGCTGTTCAGAAGTTCGAAATATCTCTGGCGATGAGTCTTGAAGTAGAGGCTAAGGTAGAGCATCGGTTCCCTGAGCGCCCCCTGCTCGCACAGCAAGAGGGTGATCAAGAGCCTTCCAAGCCTGCCGTTCCCGTCAAGAAACGGATGAATGGTCTCGAATTGCACGTGAGCCAGCGCCGCCTTGAGCAGCGGAGGGGTGGGTTCTGGGACGTCGTGGAGAAACAACTCAAGCTGATTCATGCATTCCTGCACTTCATCTGCCGGTGGGGGAACGAATGACGCATTGCCAGGTCGAGTACCCCCGATCCAGTTCTGGCTGCGCCTGAACTCCCCCGGAGTCTGGACGCTGCCCCTTCCCTTCGCAAGGAGCACCCCATGCACCTCCCGAATCAACCTCAGAGAGAGAGGAAGCCCTTCGTCGAGCAGCCGCAATCCATGATGGAGCGCCGAAACGTAGCGGCTCACCTCGCTCACGTCATCCAAAGGCACCCCAGGTTCCTGATCCAGCTCAAACAGCAACAAGTCCGAAATCGACGACTGGGTCCCCTCGATCATGGAGGACAGCACGGCTTCCTTTCGGACGTACATGTAGAGAAACAGCGAGGTGTCGGGAAGCAGGGTTGAAACGCTATCCAGTCGGCCAAGGGCCAGCAGCGCCTGGTCGAACTTGCTCCGTAGTGAAGGGGTCCAGTCGATCGGCGGGTCGGGCGGCAGCGGCGCGGGCACGAAGGCCCGAGCAACTTCTCCCACCTTCGAAAGCACCACGTATCTGCCCTGAAGTCCTCGCTTCATCCTAAAATACCGATGTTCGTTATTTTAGCTTAGGGCCATATCCTAAAATAAAGACTCGACAGAGACCCAGAGGATGGAGCCGACGAACCATCGGTCCAAGAAGGGCGCTGAGGTAAGGCGCGGGGATTTCCGGAAGATCGCCACGGGACGGCGGTCCCGGACCAGAAGACTGGTGGAGGCGGCGGGAATTGAACCCGCTTCCAAAACTGTCGTACCTACGGTTCCCACGAGCGTCTCCCCTACTTAGGTTTTCGTCGCGGAGCCCTCCAAGGGGCGGGCTGCCCCGCGCTTAGCTCGATTGTTTTAGCCTACGCGCGCTCCGAGCCGAAGCTCACGCAAGCGATCCGGATTTGGCTACGCCTGAAGGTTGCCTACCGGCTCGGCGGACCCCAGACGCGCGGCAGCTATTAGGCCGCGTAAGCGAAGTTGTTGTTCGCAGTTGCTTTGTTTGCCGCTTTTTACGAGGCCAGCGGCGCCTCGGCTCGCAACCGAAGATCGAACCAGCTCTGTCGAACCCGTTCGCCCCCAAAGTTGTCTCAGTCAGTATGACGCGTTTCCTCAGGTTCCGGTTCCTCTGCTGGGACCTTTCCACTAGAAGGACAACAGGCGCCGGAGCTCGAACAACCCACTTGGAGATGGACGACGGACTCGATCGTCTGATACGGGACCACCGCGAGCGTGGGAAGGAATCCCTTTTTGTTGGAGAGGAACGTCGAGAGTACGTTCACCCTGTGGCTCCGCCTGCAACCTTCCTCCAAGCGCTGGAGCGGTCCTTTACAGGCGCAAAGAAGGCAGCGGAGGATGCGAAGAGGTTTTGGAATCAGCCTATTCGAGATGTTCTTCGTCGCACCACGGGTCTGAGGCTGGTGGTCGGCGACTGGAACGCTCAAGTTCCTGTCAGGGTAGTGGATAACGTCATGCCCGAATTCCTCTGGGTCATTGGAGCGCTCAATGATGAGGCCGGGTGGGACGTAATCTTCGCGATGGACGCCCTTCTCGACGCCGCAAAGGGGCTCAAGCGGCTCGCAAGCCTTGCTCGAAAACACCCCGGCTTAGGCTTTACGGTGGGAGAGTGTGAAGCCGAAAGCGAGAGAATTCACAGCCTCCTCAGGGCCAGCGGCGCTTCGGCGCTCTTGCAGCGGTTCCGGAGCGTGCCCAGGGACATTCTCGGGTGCTATTGGTACGACCCGTTAGACCCGAGAATCGACCTGTATTGGATGGCGATCGCCACCCTTGCGAAGGTCCTGAACGTTTCGGTCGAGTCGCTCACCGTCGTCGTGCTGGCTCATGAACTGGCTCACGCCTACTCTCAACTGGGTCGAGACATCGATAAGTGGGATTGGCCGGTGTTCTTCTTCCATAAGACATCGAAAGATGTGGTGGAAGGCATCGCCCAGTTCTACACAGAGCTTGTCGTCCACGACCTTGCCCCCCGATATCCCGATGCCAGACGCGCCTACCAGAGACTCTTGAAGCTCCAATCGGGGCCTTACCTCGCTCACCTTGATTGGAAACCGAACGACACCCATCGAGGGGAGATCATTCGCTCGGCGATGATGGAGTTTCGTCGATCGGGCGAGCTCACGCACGAGGAGTTCCTGAGACGCCTGGATCGGTAGGCTGGGTACAAGCTGGATTACCGAGCCTCGACGGCAAGGGGATAGGCCACCAAGAACGACTCTTCAACTTCGTAGTCCAAGAGCGGCTTGAGAACCTTGCATTGGGGTCGGCGCAGCAGGAGCCGAAGGGCGCCCTTTTCATCGCCAGAAGAGAAGTGGTCGAGGGCGGCCCGCACGGAGGGATCGCGCCTTCCCCCCGACGAAGCCATCGAAAGCAGCGCCGCATCCCGCTCGAACCCCTCCGTCATGAAGAGGCGATAGGCTGTCGATTCGACGCCGACGATCCGGGCGACTCCGAGCAAGCAGCGGCGGCGCGTGATGACCGAGCGGCACTGCGCCGCAATGCCGAGGATACGGGGAATGTCGCCTTCATCTCCCACCGCTCCGAGCGCATACGCCATCTCGCTTTCGGCCTCGTCGCCGTGTCTGCCAAGGGTCTCGCGGAGGACACTTGCGAGTTCCCGGAAGCCGATTTCAGCTACAGCCTCCGCAGCAGCGATTCGCAGGCTGGGGTAGGGGTCCCTGAGAGCCTCGGCCACGACATCGATGGCTGCCGTTGAGCCCAAAACACGAAGCGCCTGGAGCGAACTCCTTCGAAGATCGGCATCGTTGGGATCGGACGCGGCAGAGATGAGCGGCTGCTCGGCCTCCTTACATCCCAACTTGCCTAAGGCCTTCGCTGCCGCTCGCCGAAGGTTCGATCGGGGGTTTTGAAGGTGCAAGACCAGCGATTCGAGAGCCCTAGGATCGCCAATCTGCCCGAGCGCTTCGATGGTCTCTTCCTCGACCAGGTCTTGGTGCTCCGTCAGTTGGTGGACGAGTTCGACGACCGCTCGCTCCGTACCCATGGTCGCAAGCGCGAGGGCCGCCTCTCGCCGAACGGAAGGCGAGGGGTCATGGAGCGACTTCGCAATCTCATCGACGGCGAGCGTGAACCGGCTCTTGGCGGCCGACCGAATCGCGTCGCCGCGGCGGGACGGGTCCGTCGAGCGCGCAAGCCTCTTGACCGCTCGGAATCCGGCGGGATTGACCTGTTTCAGTTGCCGAAACGCCTCACGAAGCCTGAGCGACCCCGCCTCGCGCACCGGAAGCAAGAAGAAGACCGAGGTAAACCGAAGCCCCATCGTGACGGAAAACACGACCTTGTAGGCGTCGGGAGCGGCGAGAACGCCCCGAAGGATCTCCATCGTCGCCGCGCCGGCAAGGGGGGCCAAGCCGCCCACAATCGCCTGCAATGCTAGGCCGACGCCGATGTACGTCGCGCGGTCCTCCGTCTTGGCGGTTGCGAATAGAAGATTAAGCTGGCAGAGCGCGACACCGCCCCAAACGGCCCCGCTGAACACATGGCCGGAAATGAGAATCGCCGCGTTGGCGACATCTCGACCCGGAAAGCAGAACAGCCACATCAAAGGGGAGAACGCAAGGCCGATCGAAAGCAGGGCAAGGACGGGGCGGTTGCCATAGCGGTCGGCGAGATAACCCCAGAATGGCGTCAGCGCGATGCTGCCCAGCGCGTGGGTCGCCGCAGCGAACTGGATCACCGTGAAGGGCATTTTGAGGCTCTCCAAAGCAAAAGCAGAGAAGAGGTTGCCCGGAAACACCTGCCCAATCACGAATACTGCGAGGAACCCCAAGACGGGTCGGAAGCCGTGGTCCTTCAGCGGCCCGACGAACGACACGATCGCCCTCTTGAGCGGCATCCGGATCGGCCTTTCGCGCGTCAGGTCGCGCATGAAGAGAAACATAGTGAAGCTGGCGACCGCGCACACCCACCCCACGCCAAACACCACCGAGTACCCCAATGCCTCGTTTCCCGACCTTTCGAACGCATCGAGCACGAGCCCCATCAGGGTCCCGGCGAGGGCGCCGACCGCGGTCGCGATCATTTGGCGTCGTCCGAAGTACCAGCCTCGGGAAGAAGGAGGGACCAGTTCGGCGAGCCAGTCGTTGTAGATCGGGTTCACCAACAGGACGGCCGCTCCCGCCAACGACACGCAGACGGCGAGGAACGTCAGACGCCAGGTGTCGGGCAAAGGCAGCAGCGGCAGCGCGACGAGCGGCAGATACAGCAAACGCCAAATGAGCGCGCCCGGAAGCACGAACCGTTTGTACGACTCGACGCCGCGACCCCAGATCGCGCCGGGAATCTGGAGAACGCCCAACATGCTGGGGAGCGCCACCAGCAAGTTCACCCACGCATCGGAACCCCCCAAGTACCGAACGAAACCCACCAGAAACGCTCCTGTGACGAGGGTGGCGAACGCGGTGGCAAACGCTGCGTCGAGAGTGGCAAAACGCAGCGTTCGGAGCGTTTGAAGGCGATTCGGGGGTTCCATTCGATCCCTTTCGAATCCCCAAAAAAGAGGGCGCCTCGCCGACCCCCTCGTCGAGGTGAGACGCAAACTTTTGGGATTCGAATTCGTGTTGGCGGGAGCTTACGCGGTCAGCGCGTTGGAGGACTCCACGAGGGCTCGCGTCGTTTCGGCGTACCGGTTCATAACGCCGCGCGCAACCTGCACGATCTCGCCCTCATGCTTCGATTCGAACTCATGGGTCGCGTTTCGAATGGACTCTTCCGCCGACGATGCGCTCGCAACGGCCTTGCGATACCAGGAAACGCCCCCTTCGTCCTCGATTTCGAGGAACATCCCATTCACGGCGAGGAACGTTACGGTAGCGACGAAGCCGGTCGCTTCATTGCCCCGTTGAAACGGGTGCTTACGGTCGAAAGCGAACAGAAGTTGCCCGGCTTGCTTCAAGATGTCGTTGTTCGAGCCGTAGGAGTACTGAGCATGAGTCGCGGCCTCTAGCGCCAACGCGTCGAACGACAGCGGCGTGCGCGTGACCTGGAGGTTGAGCCAGATCATGTCTTGAACCGTAAGATATCGAGGGCCGCACATTGCGTGAGATTATCCCTTATTGGAGGCGTTTTCGGCTTGGGTTCTTGGGACGAAAGAGCCGGGAGAACGCGCGCGGAGTTCAACTCTACTCGGTCGTCAAGACCGCTTTCTTCCACCCGCGCACGGAGTTCATGGCGGCCCACTCTTCGACCCGTCCCAGGTCGCCGAGGGTCAGAATCCGCGTGGAGAGCTTGCCCGCCCGGATCAACTCCGCCCGAAAAACGCCCTCCAAGAGGCCGCACTCGACCGGAGGCGTGTACCAATCACCCTCGAAACGGTAGGCGATGTTGGCGCGTGACGTCTCCGTAACTTCGCCGCGCACGTTGACCCGGAGGACATCATCCGCGTCGGGGTGGCGGGCGAGCGCTTCTTGCCACTCTTCTCGAATCGTGGTCTTGTGGTAGTGGAAGGCCTGCCCAGGGTCGATCGGCGTTGCGTCAAGGGCAACGCGAAGTGGCCTCTCGGGCCAAGGGACGAGGGCTTCGGCCTCGATGTTGATTCCTCCTCGCGAGTCGAGGATCAGCCGAACTCTCCGGGGCGAAACGTCCCATCCGAGCGCCGACTCCAGGAGCTTTCGTCGCGCCGCGCTCGGGTCGAAGGGAAACGTCCAATACTCGGCGGATTGGCTCAGCCGCAAAAGGTGGGCGTCGAGAAGCCAGTAGCCGATCTCCTCGTCGGCGGCGTCGGGAACCGAAGCCGGTGGCCTGCCCCACAAAAGTGTCTCGAAGAGGTCGAACGGGGGCAGCGCAGACTCCGCAATGAGAGCCTTCATCCGGCACTCGTCGAACTCAAGTTCGGGGTCGGAGTCCGAGATGATGCCCGACCCCACGGAATAGGTCGTGAGCCCCGAATCGAAGTCGGTAAGGGCCGTCCGGATGGCGACGCTGAACTGCGCACTCCTCCCCGGAAGCACGCAGCCAATCGCGCCGCAATAGACTCCCCGAGGGGCGCCTTCCAACTCCCGAATCAGCTGCGTGGCCCGGACCTTCGGCGCGCCGGTAACCGATGCGGGCGGAAATGTCGCGGCGAGAATCCTCTCCAGGCTGGCGTCGGTCTCTGCCCGGACCGTCGAGGTCATCTGCAACACGGTGGGATGACGCTCGACCTCAAAAATCGGATCGACGCGAACCGTGCCCGTGCGGGCTACTCGCCCCAGGTCGTTCCTCACCATATCGACGATCATGCGGTTCTCGGCCCGGTCCTTTTCGGAGCGTGCCAACGCCCTCATCTGCTGCACGTCCTGCGCATAGGTCAACCCTCGCCTCGCGGTTCCTTTCATCGGCTTGGAGACCACCTCATCGCCCGAAATCGAGAGGAAGAGCTCGGGCGATAGGCTCGTCACGGCGAACCTGGGAGTCTGAAGGAACGCAGCGTATCGGAGGGCGGCAGGCGAGTTCGCGGCCTGAAAGAGCAGAAACGGGTCGAAGGCGAGTTCGCTCGCAAGCTGAAACGTAAAATTGACCTGATACGCATCGCCGTCGTGCAGGTAGTCCTTGATCCGCCGGAGAGACTCGAGGTACGCGGACCTTTCGATGCCCTCTCGCCACAAAACGGCCGGAAGCGGCGCGAAGCTGGCGGGAGACTCAGACTCAGCCAATTGGTCGTAGATGGCGAACCACAAGAGCGGAAGCCCGGAAAGGGGGGAGTGCGATTCGATCGAGGGATCGAACGCCGGACCTGCTTCGTACGAGAGGAAACCTACGGCGCACGCGCCTCGATGGGTGAGCCGCTCGATCTCTCGCAGGGCAGAGGGCACTTCGCCTGGCTCGAAACACTCGATGAGGGCGCGGGGGGATTCCCCTTGCAGCCATCGACCGCCTGCATCGTCATGAATTCGGAGGAGGGCGAACCCTGGGGATTTGAGGGGGCGGCGAATGGGCTGGAGCGGGTTCGAACGGATCAAGTCCGGATGAATTATCGCACAGGCTTCGGGGCCGCTGGGCTACCCGACGAGGAAGTCGGCGGTCTTGTGGGGGAGCGAGGCCGCGTTGCTGGCCAGTTCGACGAGTCGCGGGGCATAAGCAAACACCCGCTCCGCAAGAAACGCCGTATGCCCATCTCGGTCTTGGGCTCGGCCGACCACCGTCACATAAGGCGAACAGACGATCGCGTGCCCATATTTCCGGTACACCGCGTCGAAGCACGTCACGTTCAGTAGCCCGGTCTCGTCTTCCAGGTCAAAAAACACGACGCACTTGCCGCTTGGAGTCGGAGGAAATCGAAGGCGGATCGGGTTCCCGACGACGAAAGCCTTCACCCCTTGAGGGAGCCTTCGCGCGTCCGCGGCCGTAAGCCCCCCTCTCTCTCGGATTCTCTCTCGCTCGAAGGACAGCAGGTGGCTCTCGACGTCGAGATCGAGAAGGGCGCGTTCGTGGAGAGCCTTCTCAGCCGCGTTGAAGTCCGCGATCCCGTCGGGAATTTCGGGTTCCGGGACGCCGAGGTCGAGCCCTCCGTGCTCCTTTCTGGCATGGGCGAAGTCGAGCGCGCGCGGGATCGCCCAAAGCATCGCCCGCCGATTGGGGTGAAGGGCGTCCAACGCGCCGCAAAGCAGGAGAGCTTCGAGTTCGTCTCGTTCGGGCCGCGTCCTCGCAACGAACTCGAAGAAGGAGGACGCTGCCTGCCCCCCGCTGACTCTTCGGGCAACGGTCTGGGGCGCGGGGTCGCTCGCACTGCACGCCAGTTCACCAGCGCCTAGCTGGGGCTCACCGGACGAAAAATTCGCGGCGTTTCGGACGGCTTCTGCGGGAGAAGTCGCAAGGTCATCGCCCCAAGGTTTGGCATCGAGGATTCTCCTGCATGTGTCTTTCGAGAGGCCCTTGATCTGCATCAGCCCGACTCGAATCGCGCTACGGGGAACCAGAAGTTGGGGGTCGGTGCGGGATCGAAAATCCTCGACGGAAAAGGTCTCGCAACTCCTCTGGACGCAGGGCGACAAGATCGCCACGCCCCGCGCGCGAGCTTCATTGACGAGGGTATGCGGGCCGTAATAGCCTGCGGGCTGGGCCGTAAGAAGCGCAGCGAAGTACTCGGCTGGATAGTTCTGCTGGCAGTAGATCGAGCGGATCGAAATCTCCGCGAAAGCGAGCGCATGCCCTTGCGCGAAGCCGTACCCCTTGAAGCCCGCGACGTACTCATACACCTGCTCCGCGACCCCTTCTGAAAAGCCCTGTTCCTGGATTCTCTTCAGTATCTGTTCTTTGATCTGAGCGCCGTAATCCTCGCGCCTGCGCTTGTGGATCGACTCCCGCATCTCCTCAGCCTCGCCGGAGGTGAACCCGCAAAAGGTCTGCAAGAGTTGATCGACCTGCTCCTGAAACACGATGATCCCGTAGGTGAGCCCCAATATCCTCTCGAACTCGGGGTGCGAGAAGGTGTAGGGTTTCCCCCTTCGCCGAGCGATGAGTTCGTTGATCTTGACCGCGCCGCCCACTCCAGGCCGGATGCCCGCCTGCACAAGGCTCGCATCGTGCAGGTTATCCGTGCGCAGCCGGACATGAGCCTGCCTCATCGCGGGGGAAGCGGACTGAGGGATGCCGATCAACTCCCCCGACCTCATCGCCCGGTAGGTTTCAGAGTCGTCGAGGGCGATCGACTCGACGTTGAACTCGGAATCGGAAACCCGAATTCGCTCCTGAGTGCCTGAAAGAACGTCTTGCCCCCGAAGGCAAAGGATGTCGAACTTATCGAAGAAGTACTTTGCGCTCCTCTTGTCCCATTGAATGATCCGAAAACCGGCCTCTTCCCCTTCGAAGAGTTTGGAAGGCGTCGGGAGCGGGAACTCGTCCGGAAGCCCGGCCCCTTCCCGCTCGAACGAGGGGATTCTTTCCCGCACGAAGGGGGACGCCGACTCCATGACCGGGACCGTCTCCGCAAGAGGGGAACTCGAAATCACGAGCCCGGACGAATGCGCCCGGATGTTGCGAGGGACATCCATCAACCTCTCCGCGAGATCGAGCACCCACCGGAAGCGCTCCTTGGGAATCGCCGAGCCCGCCAGTTCGGGTCGCTTTTCGAGCGCGGCCTCCAGGTGGTGGGGCGAGATGCCCCCATGAATCCTCTTGGCCAAGAACCCGATCATCTCTTGCGGGAGACCGAGGGCCTTGCCCACGTCCCGCACGATTCCGCGCGTGCAATAAGCGCCGATCGCAGAAATCCCGGCGACCCTGTCCGCGCCATAGGTTCGGGTCAGGTAAGCCCGCACCGCATCGCGTTGAGAAGCTTCGAAGTCGATATCGATATCGGGCCTCTTGCTGCCGTCTTCGGGAAGGAACCGGTCGAAATGGAGATTGTGTTCGTAGGCGTCGATCCTCGAAAGCCCCAAAACGAAGGCCGTCACGGAATCGACGACCGAGCCGCGTCCGCTGAAGAGGATGTTGTGGTCGCTCGCCCACCTGCACGCATCCCAAATCGTCAGGAAGTGGTCGGCGAAGTTCAACTGGCAGATTCGATCGAGCTCGTGGTCGAGCCTTCGCTGAAATCCCGACGTCAACCGCTTTCTTCGCAGGGCAGCGCCGGCATAGGCGACTTCGCGGAGGGCCTGAGGGGGGTCAGGGAACCTCGAAGGCAGGCGGGTCCTGCTCGGCAACACCTCCGAATCGCATCGCTCGACGACCCGAAGAGTGTTTTCGAGTAGGTCCACCCGGTCGGCGAACAACTCGCTCATTTCCGCCGAGGAACGAAGGTACCTCTCCGCGTTCAGCGACCTTTCGGGCCAGGGCGGCGCGAAGGGCTGGCTGGGGTGGCGGAGGAGCTTTCGTCCGATCAATTCCTCGACCGTGCAGAGGGTTTGGGAACAAACGAGCACGTCTTGAGCGGGAAAGTGCTCCGGCCGCGCATGGGTGACGACTCCTCCAGCTACCGGCACGACCTGCATCGACTCCGCCAGGTGCAGGAGGTCTTCGTTGCAGGTTCTTTGCCAAGGGAGGAAGCTGCGCTCGATCTCGACGAACACGTTGTCCCGCCCGTAGAGGTCGATCAGCCTCGCAAGCTCCCTTCGCGCGTCGTCGTAGCGCTTTTGGATCACCAACCGGTCGACCGGCCCCCCATCCCCTCCGGTCAGGCAGACCAGCCCCCGCGCGTGTCGGGCGAGCCGATCATAGGTACAAAGGGGGTACTGGCGAGGCTCATTCAAATGGCATTCGGTGAGGAGCTGGGAGAGGCTGCCGTACCCTTCCTTGCTGCGAGCGAGGAGGACGTACTTCCCTCCACAGGGCATCTCGACGCTCGCCCCGACGAGGGGTTGGACTCCTAACGCTTTACACCTCTTCGCAAACTCCACCGCGCCGACCAGCGAAAAGGGGTCCGCCAGAGCTGCGGCGCGCATTCCCCCAGCTGCGAGCAAGCTGGGAATCTCCTCAGCGAGCATCGTGCTCCGCCCGAACGCGTACCCGGAGTATAGGTGCAGGGGCGCATAGTCGGCCACGCGTCGTTTCTGGGCACCGGCTTCGCGTAGCGGGGATGAGGAACGACGGCTTTCCGCAGGGTTCTCGCCCGACCAGGAGCGGAAGTAATTCTCATCGCTGGACCAATCGGGCTCCTTCACCAACCCGAGCGCGCGACTTACCTTCTCGTCGCGAACTTTTCGTACCCGGAGGTTCCATTCGTTGCGGTGATCCTCCTCGTAGGCGGGGGCGTTGCCGGGGTTCGTCGACACGGGCGAGTCGAGCTCCCGGATCGCCTCACGGCGAATCCCTCGCGGGTCCAAAAAGCGCACGACCTCACGCGCGGGCGCGCCCATCCACCATTCTCCGGCCTCTCGCCATCGGGCAAGGACTCGGCGCTGAACCTGGGCATTGTCCGCGTCCGCCATCGCTCAATTCCATCCAGTGGCGTCTCTCCAGAGCTTCAGGAGTTTGACTCGTCGTGGGAACGAGAGGTCGGAGGCATGAACGACCGACTTCGCGCCGTATTGCTCTCGAATCGTATGAAGAGCCGGTTCGACCTCCCTCCTTTCCGAGGGGATAGAAAGGTATCGAAAGTCCGACTGAGTTCGCCGGGCGGGCTGTAGTGCGGGAAGGCGCGCGGACATCGCGACGATGGGAGCTTGAGGGCGCTCCCTGAGAATCGCCTGCAAGGCGCATTCCACCGACCTGGCGTCTCGAAGCGGCTTAGCGAAACTCCGTTTGCGAACCTCAGGCGCGCCTGATTCAACCTCGATGCGAAGGTTCAGTCGTTGACCCTGCTGCTCGGAGTCTGTGAGCTTTCGCCCCAACTCCTCGGCGAGATCGCGGACCGCGTCTAGCAGTCCCCCTTCCGCTTCGACGGGAGAATCGAACGAGACCCTGGCGAACACGGAACGAGGAGGATAAAGGGCGCGAACGGGCGCGCTCCCCTTGCCAAGCGCGCAGAGTCGGATGAGAGGGGCTTCCTCGCCGAATTGCTCCCGAAGCACCTCCTGGGGGAGATCGGCAACCTGTCCCGCCGTCCGATAGCCGAGGAACCGAAGCCGTTCTCGCGTGGAGGGCGCCAGAGGAGTGAGCAGGCTCAAGGGAAGAGAGGCCACGAAATCCCTCGGCGCAAGCGTGGCGGTCTTGCACTCTTCGACCCACTCCGCGGAGCCAAAACGGTGGCCCGCGACCTCGCACACCACCCGCGACAGCCACTTCGCCGAACTCATTCCCCCGCGAAACGCCATCGAAGTCCGGTCGTGCAGCGCAAGCCGCAGTTCCCGAGCCGTCAGATAGGGGTCGGGCTGAGCCGACAGATCGAGATACGCCCGGTCATCCGATTCGGGCTCGATGACATCGGCGAACTCGGCGCAAACGTCGAGCCAAGCCTCCTTATAGGGGCGCAAGGCCTCTTCGGAACGTTCGACGATCGCGCAGTCCTTCACCAGGGTGCGCGCTTCGGCTATCCTCATTCCAAGCCGCACCCCGCGAGCGAGAGCCTCGGGGGAGGCGTCGAGCACCCTTTTTGCCTCCTCGACGACGAAGGGCGCTCCGCGCAAGGCCGAGTGAATCTCGGTGAACACAAACGAGTAGAAATGAAGTGCGCTAAGGTGCAATATATAGTGCATGCTTGTCTACCATTATAGGGCATTTTTTCTTGAACACAACACCCTTTCGAAAAAACAATCCGAAAATCCACGCCCCACCAGGCGGCCACGCGCTCGGCGCCTTCTGGAGCGACCTCCGCACGGTGCTTTCAGGCGACCCCTTCGACGCCGTGATCCCCCTTCTCAGTTGCGATCTCGCGCTGGGCGAGTGCCGCGTCCGGATCGTCGAAATCGAGTTGTATCGGGGCGCGAGCGACCCAGGCAGCCACGCCTACCGAGGCCAGACCCCTCGCAACGCCACAATGTTCGGTCCTCCCGGCAGGGCTTATGTGTACTTCACCTACGGCAACCACTGGATGCTGAACATCTCGGCCGCGCCAGAGGGCGTGCCGTCGGCCTTTCTCCTCCGAGCCGCGCAGCCCCTCGAAGGGATCGAGTCGATGCAAGCCCAGCGATCCAAGGCGAAGTCCCCCGCCGATCTGCTTTCGGGACCAGGCAAGCTCACTCAAGCCCTCGCCATCGACCGGGGATTCGACGGCGCGGACCTGCTCGATTTGTCATCGACCCTCAGAATCTTGCCCGGATCAGCCTGTTCAGAAGTCCTCTACGGCACGAGGATCGGCATTGCGAAAGGGAAGGGGGACCTTCACCCCTGGAGGTTCGTTCGGGCGGACCTCTCGGAGTGGCGATCGAGCCGCTCCGTCGTCCTCACACCGCTCCGGGATTGGCGCGATCCCCGTTCGCACCTTGGAGAAATGGGGTAGGCAAAAAACGAAGAAGGCCACCCTGGCGGCGGCCTTCGAATCGCGAGTGGCTACGGGGAATTATCGATTGCGCTTGCGCCGAGACGCAAGAGCGACAGCGCCCAATCCAAGGGCCATCAGGCTCCCAGGTTCGGGAACGATCGAAATGGTCTGCTGAACCAAACCGACGGACGCAAGGTCGAACGCCTGCGAATCGACGGCGGAGAGCGTGAAGGTCTTTTTCACACGAATCTTGTCGGAACCGTAGTCGAAAAGGATCGTGTGGGAGTAAGGAAGCTGCGAGTTCTCATCGAGCACGGCATTGTGCGAACCGATGACCGTGGGGTTCTGGGGATCCGCCAGGTCCTCGATAACCTCGTTCAGGAAGATGGTCCCGCTCCCCGAAAGCGCTCCGAGCACGTTGAGGACCAAGAGGTCGCTCACCATCATCGCAGGAGCAGCCGCATCGTACGTGATGAGAATGCTCCCAACGCGATCGGGCAACGAATCTCCGACGCTCGCGTTCGGGAAGTAGAAGTCGATGTAGTTCGGGCCGGTCGCGTAACTCGCCCCCGACACGAGTGAGCCCACAATGCTCACGTTGGAAAAGATGATTTGAGCCTGGGCCGCCGATAGGGTCAATGCGCCCAAAGCCGCCAGACCGAACAGCCGAAATGATTTCATACCAAGCATAACCTCTCCAAGAATCACCGACAAGAGGGGCAAGCGGCAAGCAAAGCGAATCCGCTAGGCACCCTCGAACGAACGATGCACTTAGGATACACCATTTGGCTAACTCTCTCCCCGCAAAGTTGCTACCACGGAAGGCTGGTGCTTCGAAGGCCCTTCAAAACTGGCGTTTTTGCGGGGCTCTATGCGTCACAAAACGAAAAGAGGGCGCCGGAGCGACCCTCCGACGCCCTACCTGGACCGGAGAAGCCCCTTTAGGACTTGTTCCGTACGACGATCTTTCGGGTCTTCGGCTCCGGCTCTTGAGCCAAGGGCATAGACACGTATACGAAGCCCTTATCGAACTCGGCGTCGACCTGAGACACGTCGACGCCCTCGGGCAAGACGAGCGATCTTGAGAACGCGCCGTAGGAATACTCTCGCCGGTAAACCCGCGCGCTTTCGGCGAGCTCCTCAGTCTTGGTCTCCCCGCGAATCGTAAGAACGCGGTCTTCGATCGAGACGTTGAGGTCCTCGGGAGCGATGCCCGGGACGGCGGCCTTGATGACCAGCTTGCCCTCGGTCTCAAACACATCGATCGGCAAAGCCGACATTCCGGCGCGCCCAGTTCGAGGGGTCGGCAAAGGGCCGAACATCCTGTCGAACCAGTCCGAAACTTCGGCCAGCCTTTCAAAGGGGTCGATTCGAATGAGTGAGTTGTTCATAGTGTTCCTCCTTGATGTTTCGATTCTGCCGAGTCATCCGAAGGCTACTCGAATGACATGAGCCTTATGACATCAACTTACATTAGTGTATAAGCAATAGGGTTCGGAAAAGTTCCCGACTGGGGCGAGGTGCCAGAATCTCGGACGAGGCAACATGAGGGAACTCGCGTGCGAGATTTTGGTCGTAGGCGGAGGGGTGGGCGGATGCGCGGCGGCGCTCGCCGCGGCCGACGCGGGCCGGTCCGTCATCATGGCCGAACCGACCGCCTGGATCGGGGGCCAATTCACTTCGCAAGCCGTGCCGCCCGACGAGCATCCTCACATCGAGAGCTTCGGCTGCACGAGATCGTATCGATCGTTTAGGGAGCGGGTTCGGGCACACTATCGCGCCGAGTTCTCGCTCTCGGCGCGGGCGATGCGCGACCCCCACTTGAACCCAGGGGCCGGGTGGGTCAGCCGACTGTGCTTTGCGCCGCACGTGGGCGTTCGCGTACTGGAAGAGATGCTCGCCGGACCCATGGCCGACGGTCGACTGACGTTGCTCAGGCGGTATGAGGCCGTTCGAGCGGAAGCCGACCGGGACTTGGTCCGAAGTGTCGAGTTCCGCTCGCTGGACTCCGGGGAACGCCTCGTCATCGCCGCGAAGTTCGTTCTGGACGCGACCGAGACCGGGGACCTTCTGCCTTGGGTCGGGGCTGAGTACCGCGTCGGCGCTGAGTCGCAATCGGAAACCGGGGAGCCCCACGCCTTACCCGGCCCTTCCCGCCCGGAGTGCGTACAAGGCATCACGTGGTGCTTCGCAATGGGCTTCCAAGAAGGCGCGGACAACACGATCGAGCGGCCCCGAAGTTACGAACGGTGGAGAGCCTACCGGCCTGATGTCTGGCCGGGGCATCTTCTCAGCTGGACGACGCAGGATGTTCAAACCCTTCAGCCCCGCCGGTGGACCCTTTGGGGGAAAGACTCCCCCGAGGGACTGGGTTTGTTCGAATACAGGCGGATCGTGGGCCGCGAGACCCTCGCCGACCCAGGCGCAGAGGAGGTGTCGATCGTCAACTGGCCGCAAAACGACTACTTCGTCGGACGGGTGATCGACGAGCCTCCCGAAGTCGTCGCTCAGCGGCTCGAGGATGCCCGCGAGTTGTCACTGAGCCTCCTCTATTGGCTGCAGACGGAGGCCGAGCGACCCGACGGCGGAATGGGTTATCCCGAACTCCGGTTGCGCCCGGACATTACGGGAACGGAGGATGGTTTGGCTCTGGCTCCGTACCACCGCGAGTCCCGACGCATCGTCGCTCAGTGGACCGTCTCGGAGAATTACGTGGCTTCAGCCTGCAACCCAGGCAGAACCCACGCCGAGCCGATCCCGGACTCGGTGGGAATCGGGAGCTATCGCATCGACCTGCACCCGCGCACCGGTGGGCTGGGGACGATCGATATCCCTTCGGTCCTGTTTCAGATCCCCTTGCGCTCGCTGACGCCAGTGCGGCTCCGCAACCTCTTGCCGGCGGCGAAGAATTTGGGCGTCACCCACATCGCCAACGGCTGTTACCGATTGCACCCGATCGAATGGAACGTGGGGGAAGCAGCGGGGACTCTCGCGGCATTCTGTCTCTCCTCCGGGTGCGAGCCAAAGGACGTTTCGAACTCCGAGACGCTCCTCCGATCGCTGCAAAACCAATTGCGCGCGCGGGGAGTGGAGTTGGAATGGCCTCCCGAGGCGACCCCTCCTGGCTGGCCTTATTGAGCGCGTTCGGAGAGGAACTTGCCGAGCGGGTGAATCCTGAGAGGTTCTGACTCGTAATCATGCATTAAGGAGGTTGCAAATGGTTCCCGTTGAGCAAAGGGGTTATGTACATCCAGAGGCGCTAGTGTCGACCGATTGGCTCGCAGAGAATCTGGACGATCCGTCCATTCGTGTGTTCGAAGTCGATGAGGACACGGCACTTTATGGCCAGGGGCACGTTCCCGGGGCGATCGAGTTGCACTGGATGCGCGACCTGAACGACCCCGTCGTGCGGGACTATATCGACCGAGAGCAATTCGAGCGCCTCATGGGTGGGTTTGGGGTTTGCGCCGAAACGCCAGTAGTCCTCTATGGAGACCGCAACAACTGGTGGGCCGCCTACGCCTTGTGGCTGTTCTCCCTGTTCGGACACCGGGACCTGAGGATCGTAGATGGGGGCCGGCAGAAATGGATCGCCGAAGGCAGGCCGCTAACGAAGGCGATTCCTACCTTCGAACCCGCGCTCTACCGGGCCAAATTGCGAGACGACTACCGCGAGCGGGCCTTCCGCGATGAGGTCCTCGAACACGTCAAGAAACACGGCAAGCTCGTCGACGTGAGGTCACCCGAGGAATTCAGTGGGGAGACCTCGTTCCTCCCCGAGTATCCGAACGAGGGCGCCTTGCGCGGAGGGCATATCCCAGGCGCGGTCAACGTCCCTTGGGCAAGGGCGGTCGATGCGGCCACGGGCTGCATCAAGGGCGCGGACGAACTCAGGAAAACCTACGAGATCGATGCCCATTTGACCCCCAGCGACGACCTCATCGTGTACTGCCGAATCGGCGAGCGGAGCAGCCACACCTGGTTCGTCCTCAAGTACCTCTTGGGGTTCCGCCACGTTCGCAACTACGACGGGAGTTGGGCCGAATGGGGGAACCTCGTCGGCGTCCCGGTGGCCAAGTCTCCCTAGCTTAGTCTGAAGTCCGCGGGCCCTTCGAACTCGGTTCCAGCAGCAGCGTGATGATTTCGAAGGGTCGATATTCGAGGATGAACGCATCCTCCGATCTCTCGACGGGTTGCTCCTTTCGCTCTTCGAGGTTGCACCGCCATGCCTTTCGGATGGGCCGTGAGCACGTCAGGTGGGCTCGCCCCCGCGTGTTGTGGCACTCGTAAAGCCGCACGAGGATGCCGTTGCCGTCCTCGGCTCTCTTGACGGATTCGACCACTAGGTTCGCATCGTCTATGGCCACGAAGGGGTCGAGTTCGTGGGTCTCGCCCTCGGTAGGGTCGAGCCACGCCCACCGCACCGGACTGTTGATTGCGTAGGCCGCGCCGACAACCTCGGAGTAGTTGAGCGGACCATAGTGAGGGTAGAGCACGTAGGTGAACCTGTGTAGGCCCATGTCGCATTCGGGATCGGGGGCCTTCGGCGCGCGGAGCAGGCTCAACCGCATCACGTTCCCGTGGATGTCGTAGCCGTACTTGCAGTCGTTGAGCAGCGCCACACCTCGGTCGCCCTCGCTGAGGTCGGCCCACTTCTGGGCGGGGACCTCGAATCGAGCGAGGTCCCAACTCGTGTTGTAATGGGTGGGGCGTTCGACGTGGCCGAACTGAATCTCGTAGGTGGCCCTCATCGCGTTCACGTTGACCGGGAAGGCGACCTTGAGCAGCTTGTCCTCTTCGTGCCAATCGACTTCGGTGTCAAACCGGATCCCCGGCGTTGGTCCCAAGCTGACGCGCTGGCGAATCGTGCTCTTGCCCACCTTCCTCACCGACTCGACGGCGACGCGCACAGGACCTCGCTCCACGACCTCGAAGCTCTCGGCTTTCACGAGATCCTTGCGGGTCTCGTAGGCGAACACGTCGATGTCCCAAGCCGACCAAAACAGCGGCTTGTCCTCGAAGAGTTGGAACACATTGGCGAGTTGGCCCGGTTGTACGAACTCGACCCCGTCTTCGAGGCTCTGAATGCTGGTGATGTTGCCGTGAGCGTCGAAACGGACCGCCACTTCGTCGTTTTGAATCTTCCGGCCGCTGACTCGAAGGCGGGGTTTCTGCGAAGGGGACTCGTCGCCGATCTCGCCCACAGCGACCGAACCCAGAGCCGCTGAAGGGGTGGCGAACAACAGCGCCTTCTCGCCGAACGGCTCGGCCACTTGAACCGGCAGCACCTGTCTCCCCACCCGAATCGAAGACGGCTCGCCCTCCTCGTTCCAGGGAATCTGAGCCTGGGAAGAAAGCGTCGAATTGTGGAACAACGCGAGGGGCCGCTTCAGGTCCCGAGAGTCCAGCTGCGACCCGATTTCTACGAGCTTTTCCCGGACGATCTCTCCGGCCTCCTTCTGAACCCGCTCGTAATCTCGTGCGGCGTCGACATACACTTCCCGCACCGACGAGCCCGGCAAAATGTCGTGGAATTGGTTGAGGAGCAGGAGCTTCCAGAGACCTTCGAGCTGGGCCGCGGGGTAGTTCTTGGGGAACTTCGGCGAAAAGCAGCAAAGCAGTTCCGCGTCCCGAAGGAGGAACTCTCCGAGGCGGTTGCCCTTCTTCACCGCCGCCTGGCTCGTGTAGGTTCCCCGGTGCATTTCGAGGTAAAGCTCGCCGACCCAGACGGGTAGGTCGCGGCTGCGGGACTTGGCCACCCGGAAGAATTCCGCAGCGCTCTTGCCGAATTGAACCTGGGGAAGCAACGGCGTGTGAGAGGCGCGAGTGAGAAACTCGAGGTGCCGCTCGGTCGGTCCCCCTCCCCCATCGCCGAAGCCGAACACGTACAGTGAGTGGTTGGAGCGGGCGTGGTCTTTATGTTGCCGGACGCTCTTGAGAATCTGGCTGGGCGTGCAATCCCCGATGTAGGTGTCGGCCGGGGGGAAGTGCGACCAAACTTGCGTGCCGTCGATGCCCTGCCACCAGAAGGTGTTGTGCGGAAACTTGTTGAACTGGTTCCAACTGATCTTCTGCGTCAGGAAGTACTCGATGCCGAACTGAACGAGGATTTGAGGCAGCGCGGCGGAGTATCCGAACACGTCGGGAAGCCACATATCGACCGTCGAGACTCCCAGCTTTTCGCGAAAGTACTTTCTACCGTAAAGGAACTGCCGCACCAGGGACTCCCCGCCGGTCAAGTTGCAGTCGGCTTCGATCCACATCGACCCAACCGGCTCCCATCGGCCCTTTCGGGTCGCGTCGCGGATGCGCTCGAAGAGCTTGGGGTATTCGGTTTCGACCCACTCGTACTGCGCGGCCTGAGAATGCACGAAAACGTAGTTGGGGTACTCCTCGATCAGCGCGAGCTGGTTGGCGGCGGTATGCGCCATCTTCTTCTGAGTGACGTCGATTGGCCAGAGCCAAGCGGTGTCGAGGTGGGCGTGCCCCACCGGCGTCAAGGAGTGCCGGTGCTCGCCGGAGAGGCCTGCGAGAGCCTTTTGCAGCGATTTGCGACACTTCGGAAGCGTCGACCGATCCTCAAAATCGACGTTGTTGACGGCGGCGTTGAGCGCGCGAAGCAAGGTGTGATAGGCGGGCTCGTTTTCGTCGAGGGCGCTCAGGAGATCGAGCGCGAACTCCATGTCGTAGGTGAGGGCCTTGACCTCCCGATCGATCGCCACCAGCCAGGCGCCCTGAACGGTCTCGACTTCCGGCTCCCGGGGCAACTCGCGCAAATGAACGCGGCACTGGGGGTTCCGGGTGTAAACCTGAATGAGGGCCTCGAACGGCTTGCCAGCCTTCCCCTCGACGGCGATGGGCTCTTCGAGGGTGTTCCAGATGGGAAACACGTGGTGTTCGACGTCGAGGCCGCGGTAGGGAGAGCCGTCTTTCCACACCGTCCGCTCGCCGCCCACCTCCGCCATCAGTCCAACTTGCCCGCCCGCGAACCTCTCGGGAGTCGTCCCCCGAACGCGGAACCAAATTGTGCGGTACGCCGGCCCGTAGCGGAACCCGGCGTCGACCCTCTCCCAGGGCCCGGATCGGGCTCGTTTTTCGTCGGCGTGAGGTTCCGGGCAGAACTCGATGTCGAGGGGCTCGCGGTCGGGCCAAACTCTCGGCTGCAATTCGTGGGTCACGAACTGGGAGATCCTGCGAACCGTAAGGCTGGGGTGCTTGAGCATGGGGCAGAGGTTGCAGAGTTTACACCGAGAGATTTCCCGCGAACGAATCGACGGGAGGGACCGTCCATAATCAGTACCAAAGTCATTGGATATCTGATGTCGAGCGTTCGCGACGCCTTACTTCTGCAAGCTAGGCCGGAGTTCTACGGCCCGCTTCTCTGCGCGCTCTATTTGCGGGGCGCCCCTCGCGGGTACGCGCCTTCGAAGTCGGCTTGGCCAGGGGTCGCGCGAGCTCTCCTTGGGGCTGAAGGGGAAGCCCGTGAGGCGGCCAAGCGTCTTCGGGCGTTTGGGTCGAGGGGTGAGGCTCTTCTGCTCGAGGACGAGTCCCTGCTCGCATGGGCCAGAGAGGTGTGGGGAAGCGGCAGCGCGATGACCGCCGCCGATCCGGAGTACCCGGAGGCTTGGCTCTTTCGTTTGGGCCGAGCTTCGCCGCCCGCGTTCTGGATTCAGGGCCCCATGCCGTCCGCTCCGTTCGTGGGAGTCGTCGGCAGCCGCGCCGTGGGGTCGTCGGTGCTTGCGTTTTCGCGCGCGGTGGGGGCGCGGGCCGCGGAGCTTGGGTACTCGGTGGCGAGCGGGGGCGCGGAGGGCTGCGATCGCGCAGCCTTGCGGGGCGCTCACATGCGCGTAGGGGGCACGCCCTCCGAGCGCCGAGCCCAAGGAGTCCTGGAGATTCTGCCTTGCGGCCTCGACGTCGCGGGTCCGCGAGTTCCTTGGACGAGGGTCTCCTTGTGCGCGCCCAGCTCGCCCTTTACGACGGGGCAAGCAATGGAGCGAAACGCCCTAATCTACGCGATCTCCAAATCCACGATCGTCGCGCACGTTCGCTACCGCCAAGGGGGCTCTTGGCATGGTGCGATCTCCGCGCTCCGCGGACGCTTGGGCGGCTTGATCGTTCGCCGCGATGGAGAGAAGGGTTCTTCCGCCTTACTCTCCCTCGGCGCGATCCCGATCCGATCCGCCAAAGACCTCGAGTCCGCGCTGGCTCTAGCCGACTCGGGCGCGGGTCCGCAGCGTCCCCTCCCCTTCTCACCGCCTTCCGATGAGCCTCCGGCATGACGCAGGTCATTCCGGGCTCCAAGCCCCGAAGCGGTATCATCGCCGGACGTGAAAGCCATCGCCAAGACCCGGCCCGAAGCAGGGGTCGAACTCATCGACGTCCCGGAACCCCAAGTAGGCCCAGGGTCCGTCAAGGTCCGGCTCGAGGCGGCTTCCGTATGCGGGACCGACCTTCACATTTACTCTTGGGACGAATGGGCCGCCAAGCGAATCCAGCCTCCTCGAATCATTGGGCACGAGTTCTGTGGAACGATCGTGGAGGTGGGCCCCGGCGTGGTCGACCGGCAGGTAGGGGACTTCGTCGCGAGCGAATCTCACATCACGTGCGGAGTCTGCCGGCAGTGCCGCTTGGGTTTGGGCCACGTCTGCGTCAACACTCGAATCTTGGGGGTGGACGTCGATGGCGGGTTCGCTCCGTTCGTAGTGATCCCCAAAGACAACGCTCAACCGATCTCTCGTTCCATCCCCCCAAAGATCGCCTCGTTCCTCGACGCTTTTGGAAACGCGGTGCATACGGTCAACGCGGGCCCGGTGCTCGACCAGAAGGTGCTGATTACGGGCATGGGCCCCATCGGGATGTTCGCGGCGGCGGTATGTAAGGCCGAAGGGGCCTCGCTCGTGGCCGCGACGGAGATCAGCGACTTCCGAACTGGACTCGCCCGACAAATGGGCGCAGACGCCGTGCTCGACCCGCGCCGAGACGACCTCGAAGCCGCGCTTCGCGAGCTCGCCCCCGAAGGGTTCGACGCCGTGCTCGAGATGTCCGGAAGTCCAGCGGCCCTGGACCTGGCCGTTCGTTCGGTTCGTCCTGGGGGTCGCCTGAGCCTCCTTGGAGTCTACAAAGAATCCCGGCAATCCGTCGATATGAACGCCCTCGTTTTCGGAGGGGTGGAGGTCCAGGGGATCGTCGGGCGCAGGCTCTGGGAGACCTGGGTGCAAATGCGGGGGCTCCTCGAACGCGGGGCGGTCGATCTCGAACCCGTGGTGACTCACGAACTTCCCTACACGGAGTTCGCCTACGGCATGGAACTCATGAAGAAAGGGGAAGCCGGCAAGGTCGTGTTCCAATTCGACGGGGCGGCGTGAGCGAGCGGCCCGAGGGGAAGGCGCGACTGGTACAATCGCTTCGTGAAGCTCGCCGTTCTCCCCTTCAACGTGTCCGAAGGCATCAAGCCCGGAATCGGACGCCAGTTCTCTAACTTCGCGTCCGACTTGGTCCGGCTCTCGACGGGCACGGAGAACCTCCACCCCGTGAGCTTTCTGGCCCAAGTGGAAGACGCGGAGGGCCCTCGCGCAGCCTATGTGAACGTTTCCGACACCCTCCTTGAACCGGATTGGATTCGCCAGCTTTTCGAGCAGTCGGACGTCGACCGGGCCATGGATGGGCTCCTGTCCTCGACCGGCGAGGGCTCCTATTCGCTTCGGCTTCGGTTTCACGAACGGAGCAACGACGAGCCCCTGTTCGACGAGACGTTCGAGTTCGAGCTACCAGGGTTGTTCTCGGTGCTGGATCGGCTGGTCCGGGAACTCGCCAAGCACGCAGACGCCCCGCTGCCCGCGGAAATGGAGTCCGGAGGGGTTGACTTTGGCACGGACAACCCCGAGTCGTTCCTTCAGTTCTTCGAGGGGTACGACGCGGTTCAGTACATCCAGCAGACGAACGGGCGCGTCGCCAAGGAGTTTTCGCCCGCGCCCGCCATCGAGGCCCTCCTGAAGGCCTACGAACTCGACCCGGAGTTTCTCGGACCTTATGAATCCCTCGTGCAACTCGGCCGGTTGTGCGCGCAGTTTCGACTCGGCGACTTCAACGTGATCCACGACGCGCTCGTCAAGCTCACAGAAAGCACCCCTGACGACTACCGGGCTCACTTCGCGCTGGGCGAGCTTTTTCAGGCGGTCAACAACGCCTCCAAGGCCGCCGAATGGTACGAGAAAGCCGTGCAGATCGAGCCTTCGGAGCCCGCCCTTCTGACCCGGCTTGGGGTGTCCCAAATGCTGATGGGGATGCCCGTCAACGCCGAGAGGAATTTCCGCAAGGCCATCGAGCTCGAAGGGGAGGAGAAGCCTTCTCTCGACTACTTGGCCACCGTGCTCCAGCAGACGGGCCGCGAACACGAAATCGCGGGGATGTGGAAAGAGCAGGTCCAGAGGCAGCCCCAAAACGCGCAGGCCCACGCCAAGTACGCGATCGCGCTGATCCAGACTCAGCAGGAGGCCGAGGGGGAACGGGCGTTCGAAGAAGCGCTCGAGCTTCTGGAGGACACGGCCCTCATCAAACGGTACTACGCCCCGTACCTCGCGCAGAAGGGCGAACTGGACCGGGCGATGGACTACTACGAGGATTGCCTCGACCTCGCGCCGGCCGACGCGCAACTGCTGCTCGAATACGCCAACACGCTCAAGCTCGCCGACCGCGAATTCGAGATTCCCAAGGTCTTGCGAGACGTCTTGGCCACGAACCCCGATCCGAACACGCGGGCGCAGACCCTCGCTTGGCTGATCGAACTGGAGCAGCCGAGGAGAGCCGAAATGGTCAATCAGGCGCGCGAGAAGCTCGAGCAGCGCGACCCCGACGCGGCGGTCGGGCTCCTCCGGCCCCTGCGGAACTGGCTGGCCGACTACTGGAAGATGTGGGCGATGCTGAGCGCGGCGAACAACGAGTTGGGGAACTTCCCCGAAGCGGAAGAGGCTGCGAAGCGGGTGATCGACCTGTTCCCAGGGTGCGAACCGGCCTATGGCGAGCTTCTAAAGGCGCTTTCGGCCCTCAAGAAGCACGACGAAGCCTACAACATGATGCGATATGGGACCGTGAACCTTCCCCAGTCGCTGACGGCCCACGTGAACCTAGCTCTGGCCGCTCACAGGTCGGGGCGGCGCGACGAGGCGGTGGGGTTGTCTCGGCAGATACGGGAGGCCGTCGGCCCCAACGAAGAACTCGAAGCGATTCTGGCCGAGATCCCCAGTTAGGGGTCCGGCCGCGTCGCTCCGAAGGGATAGATTCTGGCAATGGGTCTTTGGCCGTTTTCCAAGGAGAAGAAACCCCCGGTAACCCTCAGCAAGGGCTATTACCTCACGGTCCTGAGCAGCAAGCCTACGCTACCCCCGCTGTTGCAGATTCTTGAACCGAAGGGCGAAGGGGGCGCCGTCGTCGGGATGGGAGCGCCGCTCTCCGACCAAGCCTCGAAGGACTCGCTCCAAAAGCCGATGGTGCGGGGCATCTACGCACTGGCGTCCCTCGACCGCAAGACCGTCCTGAGACTGATGGTGATGCCGCGAGACGAGGCGGGTTTCTCGCCGGAAGCCGTCGAGAGAAGTCCCTTGTCCTCGCACCTTCCCCAAGAGATCCTGGCCCGCATCCGGGGCACCTGGATGGTGCTGCAGTTCTCCTTCGAGAGCTACGACCCCCAGACTTACCCGGCGCTCGACTTCCTCTGGAACCTTGCGCGGCGGACGGCGGAACTTACCGACGGCGTGATCGCCGACCCGTTAGCTCAACGCTACCTCTTGCCCGATCAAGCGAAGTCGATGCCTCCCGATGACTCCCCGGTCGACGCGGCCCTTCACGTTTCTGTTCGAATGTTTGAGGATCGCGAAGGCAAACTCACCTGCCACACCTGTGGGCTGGCGAAGTTCGACCTGCCTGAGTTAGAAATGACGAACGTGAGCCTAGCGTGGGCGCAGGTCGCGCAGGCGTTTCTCCTCTCGGCCTCCCAGCTTCAACTCCTGGGCCGGACCTTGCGAGTGGGGGAGGTCTTTGGGTCGCGAGAGGCGCCGTTCCAAATCGCGGAAGGCGGGCATGACCTCGCACGATGGGAAGGGATTGCGTGCTACGACCTGCTCCCTCGGAACAACGCCAATACCGACGCCGCGCTCAAGGCTTGGGCGGACGGGTTGGAAGCTGACCTCGACGAAGGCTGAGCTAACTGCCAGCGGCCGAATACGGGATGTTCAGAACCATCCAGTAGCGCTCGATCTGACGCAACGTGTCGAGAAACGCGCTGAATTGAATGGGCTTGCGGATGTAGCTGTTCGCCCCAAGACGAAAACTCTCGGCCACGTCGCGCTCCTCGTCAGAGGAGGAAAGCACGATCACGGGGATGTGCCGAGTGACGCTACTGCCCCGGATGGCGGCAAGGACCTCGAGCCCGCCGACCTTCGGCAACTTCAGATCGAGCAAGATCGCCGTCGGCAGGATGACCGGCTGAGAGGAGTTCCCCTCGGGCCCGAACAGAAGCTGAAGGGCCTGCGCGCCGTCGCGCGCGACCACGAGGTGGGTTCGCTCTTCGACCAACTCCAGCGCTCGGCGCATGAGCTTTTCGTCGTCGGGGCTGTCTTCGATGATGAGAAAGACCTTTGACTGCATCGTCCTTAGGCGTCTGTCCGGAATATGGATAAGTATTGCATGAAGTTGCTCTCCGTACAAGAGTTTGTCTTTCAGATTTCGTCCCCGACCCGCCGAACCGTTTGTGCCTAGGCCGCCGAACGAACCGGAGCACGGCGACGTTTGTCGAATCAGCGCCGCTCGGCGGTATCCTTGGGAGCAGGCGGGAGTCGGTCCCTCCAACACACTTATGTCCAACGACCCTACATCGCCAGTTGAGAGCGCGTACCCGATTCTGGAGAAAATCGTACATCCTGCGGACCTCCACGGGCTCTCGGACGAGGAACTGGTCGAACTCGCTTCCGAGGTGCGGAAGGCGATCCTCGACAAAGTCAGCAAGACCGGGGGGCACTTTAGCTCCAACCTGGGGACGGTCGAATTGACCGTGGCCCTCTACGCCTCGTACACGCTTCCGCCGGACCAAGTCGTCTGGGACACCGGGCACCAGGCTTACCCCCACAAGCTGCTCACGGGAAGGCTGCCCCGATTCGATACCCTCCGCAAGTACAAGGGCATCAGCGGGTTCTTGCGCCGCGAGGAACATGAGCTCGATATCTTTGGGGCGGGTCATGCGGGGACGGCGATCTCGGCGGGGTTGGGGTTCGCCGCGGCCAGGGATCGCCTGGGTGCCAAGCACAAAGTGGTGGCTGTCACGGGCGATGCCGCGATTTGCAGCGGGATGAGTTGGGAAGCGCTCAATCATGGGGGCGAACTCAAGACCGACCTTACGGTGGTCTTGAACGACAATCGAATGTCCATCGCGCCCAACGTCGGCGCACTGACCTCGTACTTCACGCGATTGCGATCTCGCCCGGTCCTGCAGGACCTTGCTCACCGGGCGAAGGATGTCGTCGAGAGGATGCCCGGCCCAGTTCATCGGGTGGCCGCAGGCCTTCGGCATGGGCTCACGCACTACTTTGCGCCCGAAGACACCGGCACGATTTTCGAGGAGATGGGCTGGGAATACATCGGCCCGATCGACGGGCACGACTTGCCCACGCTGCTCGAAGTCTTTCGCAACGTTCGGGAACTCCACGGACCCGTGTTCGTCCACTGCATCACGGTCAAAGGGAAAGGGTACGAGGTCGCGGAAGAGGACGCGCGGAAGTGGCACGGCGTCGTGCCGTTTGACCTGGAAGCGTGCGAGTTGGTGAAGGCGCAAGGCCCGATCACCTTCACGCAAGCCTTCGGAGACGTAGCGATCGAATGCGCAGAAGCCGATCCAACGGTCGTGGCGATCACGGCCGCCATGCCCGACGGAACGGGGCTGACCGGGTTCTCCAAGAAACTGCCCGATAGGTACTACGATGTCGGCATCGCAGAGCAACATGCAGTGACGTTTGCGGCTGGCCTTGCCGCCGGAGGGCTCAGGCCGTTTTGCGCCATCTACTCGACGTTTCTCCAGCGAGCCTTCGACCAAGTTCTCCACGACGTTTGTATCCAGAACCTGCCCGTTCGCTTCTTCATGGATCGAGCCGGACTTGTGGGGGACGACGGCCCCACGCACCACGGCGCGTTCGACATTAGCTACCTCACCTGCATCCCCAACATGAGGCTGCTGGCTCCTCGCGATACGACCGAACTCCAGGAGATGGCCCGCTTCATGAGGACCTTCGACCAAGGGCCGATCGCCGTTCGGTACCCGCGGGGAGTCGCCGACGAAGGGCTGCCCGAGTCCCGAACGCCCATACAGTACGCGAAGGCGGAGGTTCTGCGGGGCGGAAAGGACGTCCTGATTGTTGCCCTAGGCTCGATGGTGGGCCCCGCTTGTGCGGCCGCTCAACAGCTTGTTCAGGAAGACATCGACGCAGCCGTCGTCAACGCAAGGTGGATCAAGCCCCTGGACGAAGAAACGATCCTCGACCTGGCGTCCGCATCAGGGCGGATTCTCACCGTCGAGGAGAACGTCCGGACAGGTGGATTCGGCGAAGGCGTACGAACTCTGTTGGCGGAAAACGGGCTCGCAGGGCTTCCTCTCCGAAGTCTGACGCTCCCCGACCAGTTCATCGAGCATGGCGCCCAGCCTCTGATTCGCGGCGATTGCGGACTCGATGCGAAGGGCATCGTCGGTGCGGTGCTGGAACTCCTCGACCAGAGTTCAGGCTACGCGACGTACCGTTGAGCCCGCTGAAAGAAGCGCGCCGAGAACCGTATAATAAGAGGAAGAGCGGTTACAACAACCCCGCCGAAGCGCGAAGTGCGTAGGCTGTAGCCGTCCGGACCCGGCGAAGGACCCAGGCTTCCTCGTCCTCGCCCCCGGAAAAACAAGGAACGAATATGTACCAAGCTCCGCTTCCCTCGGAGTATCAAGCTCTCAGCCGCGACGAGATCGCCGCCAGGATTCGAGCCGCTAAGGCGAAGCTGGGCGATCGCGTCGTGATCCTCGGCCATCACTACCAGCGCGATGAGATCGTCGAGCACGCGGACTCGATGGGCGATAGCTACAAGCTCTGCAAGGACGCTCAGTTGCGCCCCGAGGCCGAGTACATTGTGTTTTGCGGCGTTCACTTCATGGCCGAGAGCGCCGACATTCTCACCGACAAAGTCGTGATCCTGCCCAACCTCGCTGCGGGGTGCTCGATGGCCGACATGGCCAACATCATGCAGGTCAAGAGCGCCTGGCGTCAGATCCAAGAGGTGTTGGGAGAGCCCGAGTTCTCGGACTCCCGCGAGTTCGCCGTAGCCGCCTCGGAGCGACAGCCCTCGAATCCCGCAGCGCCGAGCGCCGCTCCCCCGAAGTCGGCGGTCCTTCCCGTGACGTACATCAACTCGGCGGCGAACCTCAAGGCGTTCGTAGGCGAAAGAGGAGGGACGGTTTGCACTTCGACGAACGCTCCCGGAGCGGTGAAGTGGGCGCTTGCGCAAAGCGAGCGGGTTCTGTTCTTTCCCGACCAGCATTTGGGCCGCAACACCGGCGTCAAGCTGGGGTTCGATCCCGAGCGCGACATGTGCGTTTGGGATCCGTTCAAACCGTTGGGCGGGAACACCCCCGAGAAGATCCGTTCGAGCAAGTTCCTGCTGTGGAAGGGACATTGCAGCGTCCACATGAGGTTCACCGTCGAGCAGGTGGCTCAAGCGAGGGAGCAGCATCCCGAAATCCAGGTGATCGTGCACCCGGAATGTACGTTGGACGTGGTGCGTCAGGCCGACTTCGTGGGCTCGACGCAATACATCATCGAGACGATCCTGCAATCCGAGACCGGATCGACGTGGGCGGTGGGTACGGAGATCAACCTCGTTTCAAGGCTGGCGAAGGCCATGCCGGACCGTACGATCTTCTGCCTCGATCCGCAAGTTTGTCCGTGTTCGACGATGTACCGCATCCACCCTTCGTTCTTGCTTTGGGCCTTGGAGAACCTGGCGGAGGGCAGAGTGGTCAATGAGGTCGCCGTGCCGTCCGAGGTCCGAGCGAACGCAAGGTTAGCCCTCGATCGAATGCTCGACGTTTCTGCGCAACCCGTCGCCGACTGAGAACTCAGGCTACGAGCCCGATAACTTTACGGGTTTCTCTGCAACGAGTTCACGATTTGTGCTCCGTCGGACAATTCCCTATTGGCGGTCCTTGCCGCCGAGTGTTATCTCGTTTCGAAAGGAGTACAACATGAGAAATCTTCGTTTGGCGGCCCTTTGCGTGGCCGTCGGTTCGTTTGGGGCTGCCCAGGCGCAACTCTTTGGCTTCGAGACCGTCGCCGGCGGCTCGCACACTTCATTCTCGGAAACGTCGGGCGGCGTCACCGCTACCTTCTCGCAGGGTGGCGATCCAATGGACATCGTCGGCAACCCCGGCGTCGGTTCGTGGGGTTCCCAGTCGTTGCTGCCGTATACGAGTTCGGCGACTCCGGTGACGGTCGACTTCTCCGTCGCCATTTACAGCGCCAGCATCCAAGCGTCGGACTTCAACGCGGATGCGGACGACCTCTACATGATCGCCTACGCGGGCGCAGGTGGAACGGGAGCGATCCTCGATTCCGACTATGTGTTTTGGGATACTTGGGAGTCGATTCCTGATTTCGCGACGCTCGGCGTAAGCTCGCTGACCCCGATCCTGTCGGTTCAGTTCTACGGTTCAGGTCATGCAGGACTGAACAACATGTATTGGGACAACCTGGAAGTCGTGGCGGTCCCCGAGCCGGCGACTCTCAGCGCGCTCGGACTCGCGGCGCTCGCCCTCGTCCGTCGTCGCAAGTCGGCTTAGGCTCTTCGCAGCACCGACGACTCATCAGCAGGAAGTCCCTTCCCAGGGGCTCTCTGCTTTTTTTGGCCCACGGGCTACTCCATCGTAACGCGGATCGCTGCGACCACATCCTCGACCGAAGGCAAGGCCGCGTACTCGTAGATGGGGTTGAATCCAATGGGAACGTCCTTCCTGGCGACCACCTGCGGGGGCGAGAGGAACAGATTCCAGCGCTCGGAGACGGAGGTCATCTCAGCGACGATCGTCTGCCCGAATCCAGCCGTGCGGTTGTCCTCGAATACCACGACCAGCCTGCCGGTCTTTTCGACCGACCGAGTGATCGTTTCGTAGTCGCAGGGAACGATAGTACGAATGTCGATGATCTCGACGCCCGCCTCGCTTTCGAGTTGCCGCGCGGCGTCCTCCGCCAGTTCCGTGCAATTGCCGTAGGTCACCAGCGTGACGTCCGCGCCCTCCCGGAGCACCTTCGCCTTTCCCAAAGGAACCGGCTCGACCGAGCTCACCTCGGCCTGCTTACGGAAGATGTGCTTAGGCACGAGTACGAACGTGGGGTCGTCGGAGTGGATCGCTGTCCAGAAGAGCCCTGCAGCGTCTTCGGGCGCGCTCGGCATCGCCACCTTCAGCCCGGTCGTGTGGGCAAGATATCCCTCACCCGACATCGAGTGCCAAAGCGAGCCTCCAGGGAGGTAAGCGCCACAGGGCGCGTAGATCACGCAGGGGCATTTCCAATCGCCAAACGTTCGCCAGCGCAGAGTGGACAGATTCGTCACAACCTGATTCCAGCCCGGCGAGATGAAGTCGACGAACTGCAACTCAAACACAGGCTTCATTCCGTACGCGGCGAGTCCGACAGCCACCCCGACGATGGTCGCTTCGGCAAGCGGCGCGTTGAACACCTGCTTGGGGAACTCGGAACTGAGGCCTTTGGTGATCCCAAACACGCCGCCCTTCGGGTCCTCGATGTCTTCGCCGAAAACGATGACTTTCGGGTCGTCTTCGAGGGCTTTGCGGAGCGTTTGGTTGATGGCCTGCACCATCGTCGTTTTCTGACCTGCCGCAAGGGGGGGCTTCAAGGCGGGCGCGGGCTCTCCAAAATTCGCCGCTTCGACATCCTCGGCGCGCGGGTCTTCGGCGGCCTCCGCCCACTGGTAGTCCTCATCGACCTCTTTGACCAGTTCTTGGTGAATCCGATCGAACTCGTCTTCGGTCAGTTCGCCCGAGGCGATCAACTCTTGCTTGAGCAAAAGGATCGGGTCTCGCTTTTGCATCTCCTCGATCTCTTCGAGGTCGCGATAGACCCGATGGTCGTCGGAGCTCGTGTGGCTGCCTAGCCGGTCAAGATCGCACCAAAGCACCGTAGGCCCTCCGCCCGACCGGGCCTTCTCAAAGGCGACCGCGCCAGCTTCATACACCTGCTCGGCGTAGCGGGCGTTGACGTGGGTCACGATTTCGGGGTTGATGATTCCAAGGTTGAAGGGCAGGAACTTCTCCGTCGGAGTCGAGATCCCGTACTTGTTGTCCTCAACCATGATCACGACGGGCAAGTTCTCTTGAACGGCGAAGGAGACCGCTTCGTAAAACTCGCCCTGACGCGAGGCCGCGTCGCCGACGCTCGCAAGGGCTACCGACGGGTCGTTCGAGAGCTTCATACCCCAAGCGGCTCCGCAAGCGGGGATCAGGTTGGCGCCCGTCGGAGTGGGCACGCTAAAGACGTTGAGCTTGCGCGAGCTGAAGTGCCCCGGCATCTGGCGGCCGCGCGAGCTCGAGTCCCTCTTGGCATAGTAGGCCAGCGCCAAGTCTCGATTCGTCATGCCGCGGGCGAGCATCAAAGCTCTGCTTCGGTAGTAGGGAAAAATGTAGTCGCCGGGACGCATGCTGAAGGCCAGCGACGCGAGCGCCTCGTGGCCCAGGCCCCCAACCTGGAACCAACCCTTGCTTTGCCGCAGCAGGATCCCCTCACGACGGTCGCCTTCGCGGCTGAGCATCATCAACCGCAAGAAGTCGATCTTGTTGAAAGCTTTGTTGGCGGAAACCGTGGACATGTTGGCCTTTCTCCTCGTTGAAAAGGCTGGACTCGAAATCCAGGAATTGGACTCATTATAACCGAGCCTGAGGGCCTTTAGCGCAGCGCGCGAGAACGCTTAGCGAGGTTCAAACTCGATGATCTCGCCGGTCGCCGTGACTCCCAAGACCTTGCCGCCGGATGGAGCAAGGCCGACCTTGTCGGGATCCCCCGCTGCGTCGCGAGATTCGAGTTGGCTCTCAAAAACGAGCAAGGTGCTCGAAGCGTCCTCGATGTCGTCGATATACTTGCCCGCACAGGCTTCGTTGAGCGCGTAGCCGTGCCGGCCCGAGGTCTCCCAAAGGTCGGGCCGAATCATCTTCTTGGCCGTCTCCTCGGGCTTCATGTCGTAGACGCGCAAACGGCGCTCGACCTCCTCCATCCAGCCTTCCGCGCCTGGAAACTTCTCCTCGCTGTCGTGGTAGAGCTTCAGCGCCCGATACATGGCTTCGAGGTTCGAGCGGCTGTCTCCCTGGTAGTCCCTTTGAGAGACTTTATGGAAGAACCCCGCCCGCCAAATGTCCCAGAGAGCGGGGCCGACCATGAACCCACCGGCAAGGAACAGCGCCAGCAAGCTGACGCCGACGAACCGTGCCGGACGTTTTGCGAAAAGTGACCTCATGCGACCCTTTGATTATGGGCTTCTCGGCCCGGCTCGCCACTCGATCCGCGTAAACTGCCCCGTATGCCGCGCCCTGACCGCATCGAGTTGATCCTCAAGCCAACGCCTTGCCATCCCCTTCTACGCGCGTCCGAGCGGTTGGGAATCGAGCTGTGGGTCAAAAGGGACGATCTAACCGGCTTCGCGCTGGGCGGCAACAAGGGTCGGAAGCTCGAATACCTGATGGCCGACGTGCTTCGAACCGGCGCGGACGTCGTCGTCGCGAGCGGGGCGGCGCAGTCGAACTTCGTGCGCCAATTAGGGGCAGCCTGTGCGAGATTCGGGATCCGCTGTGTCGCCGCCGTCATGGACCTTCCGTTTTATGTGGCGGCTGGGAAACCGGCGTCTCCAGGTCTTTCCAAGGACGGAGGGAACGTCCTTCTGGACGCGATGCTCGGCGTCGAACTCCGGTACTTCGAAGACGGCGACTGGAAGGACTTGGAGGTTCATTCGATCCGGGTCGCCGAAGAACTCGCATCCCAAGGGCTTCGAGTCTACCGGATGGCGGTGGGTGGTTCGTCGGTGCTTTCCGCGCTGGCGTTTCGGGAGGCCGCGCAAGAGGCGCAGTCGCAAGGAGGGGACTTCGATGGGATCGTGACTCCGAGCAGCAGCGGCAGCACCCATGCGGGCATCGCCTACCACTTCGCAGGGTCATCCACGCGGGTGATCGGAATCTCTGCCGACCCTGACCCCGAAAACGTCCTGGCGCACGACATCGCGGAGCTTTGCGCTCAACTCGATTCCCTTCTGGGGGAACGACGCGGGGTCAGGCTGGATCAGATTGACCTCAGGCAAGATTGGGCCGGTGAAGGCTATTCAGTTCCCAGCGAGGCGGGCGCACGAGCCAACGAGTTTCTCGCCCGTGCCGAGGGCCTATTCCTCGATCCCGTTTACACCTCCAAGGCGTTCGCGGGGTTGATGGAGCTTGCCCGCACAGGCGAACTCAGGGGGAAAACGCTCTTCTGGCACACGGGGGGCCACCCGACGATCTTCACCGCGCCTGGTTGGACGGCGAGTCCTTTAGAGCCATCTGAATCAGCGTCGTCTCAGGGTAAGGGCTCGTGAAAAAGCGGACGAGTCCGAACCCGACGTAGACAACCAGGAGCGCTCCCAGCGCGAAATTGAACGACCTCGACGAGCAGTCCATGCGGAGCTTCTTCCAGAACCCGTAGACCGACGCCAGAGCGCTCGCGGTGAACAGGAGGTAGAGCGGAACGCCGAACGGGTTCGAGCGCCAAGCGCCGGCTAAGTTGCCCCTTACGGTGCTAGCGAACGAGGTCGTCAGGCCGCACCCCGGACAAGGCCGTCCAGTCACGGCTGCCGTCGCGCAGGGCGGGAGCCCCAACTGCGTGTGGGTGCCGTGGCCCCGAGGGTCGGGTGAAAGAAACAGCGCCACAATCGTCACGCCCAGCCACATCGTGAACCAGCCCATTTGGAACGTGAGGTTCTTGCGAGAGGATTCGGGAACGAAGCGAATCATGAGTGAACCTCTTGGGGAAGGATGCACTCAGGGTGGGCCCAGCCGCAATCGACTCGGGCGACGCCCACGAACCTATTGGCCGAGTCGCTCAGGGCAACTTTGTTCGCGGAATCGGGCGCGTCGAAGGCGAACGGCCGGCCCACGAGCGCCGCGGCCCGATTTTCGTCAGAAAGCACGAAGTGCGGCATGGGTCGAAGTGCCTCCGCAAGAAGAAGGAGATTCTCCGCACTCGCATCCTCGGGCAAAACGGCCTCTTCGACCGTGAAGCTGCCCGCGCGAGTTCTCCGCAGGGCGGATACGTAAGCCCCGCAACCGACCTTTGCGCCCAAATCGTTCACCAGTGAACGAACATACGTTCCGCCGGAGCAGACGATTCGCAAAGAGGCACTCGGACCCTCTGCGCGGAGCGTCTCGATTTCAGCGACGTGAACCGTTCGGGCGGAAGGGCTTACCGCCTCGCCTCGCCTGGCTCTCTTGTAGAGCGGAACTCCCTTCACCTTCACTGCGCTGAAAGCGGGAGGGACTTGCTGGATGACCCCCAAGAACGAAGGGATTTCGGACTCGATTCTCGCCTCGAGGTCCTCCGGTGGCCTCCCCAAAGGTTCGATTTCTCCTTCGGCGTCAAAGGTCGTCGATGTTGCTCCAAAGGTCGCTTCGACTTCGTACACTTTGGGTTCCAGCGAAAGGTACTGAAGGAACCTCGTGGCGGGGCCGACCGCTACGACCAGGAGCCCCGTCGCGAGCGGGTCGAGAGTTCCCGCATGGCCGACCCTCCTGATCCCCAGTCGGGCTCGTAAGAGGTCCACCACGTCGTGGGAAGTCAGCCCTTTCGGCTTGTCGATCAAGAGGATTCCCAACAACTCTTTAGCCGTTCTACCACGTCGGCTGCCCCTTGGCTCAGGTCGCGCTCGAAGGAGATACCGGCGGCGTTGCGATGCCCGCCCCCTCCGAACTCCTGCGCAACCGCGGCAACATCGAAGTCGCCTCGCGAGCGCAGGCTGACCCGAACTCGGCCCCTCCGCGGCTCCCGGAAGAGCGCGGCGATCTGAACGGTCCGTACAGCAAGCAGTTCGTTGACAAACCCTTCCGTGTCCTCGTCGGACGCTCCGTTCTGTTCGAATTCATCGAACGACACCGTGGCCCAAGCGATCCGTCCGCCGCTTTCGAGGCGCATGTTTTCGAGAATCCGCCCCAGAAGTCTGAGGCTCGACAGCGATTTCCGGTTGTAAACCTCCTCGCTCACGAGGTTGATGTCGGCTCCGGATTCGATCAAGAGCGCGGCCATCGCAAGAGCCTCCGGCGTCGTGTTGCGGAAGCGGAAGCTGCCGGTATCGGTCACGATCCCCGTCAAGAGGCTCACAGCGATATCGGCGCTAAACTGGGCCCCAAGCTGCGTCATAAGCCTCGTCAGGATCACCGCCGTCGCAGGGGCGGACTCGTCGATAATGCGCAAGTCGCCCGGCTCATGGTGAGGCTTGTGATGATCGATCACGACCACCCGGCTGCAAGTCTCGAAGTGATTGGCAACGGATCCGAGGCGGTCCGTGGAATCGAGATCGAGGATCACCCCGAAGTCGAACGAGCCGCGCGAGACCTCGGTGCTGAACCGCTCGCTTCCCGGAAGGAACCTCAAGTTCTCAGGGGCGGCGTGGTGGCAAACCAGTTCGCATTCGAGCCCCCGGCTCTCCAGATAAAACGCGACCGCGAGAGCTGAACCGAGCGCATCGCCATCCGGGTTCAGATGGGTGCCGATCAGCGCAGTGCGGGAATCCTGAACCAGTCGATCGAACTCCCGCACCAGGTTTTCGGGTATCTGGCGAATGGTCGTCAACGCTTCACATAGCCCCTTGAGTCCGGGGTGATTGTACTCGAATCGGTTCGAGGCCGAGTCTGCGGGCGAGCGAGCTCGAAAGCACGCCCTCAGGGTCGAACTCCCGCTTCCAGCGGAAGAACTCCTCGATCGCCCCCTCGCCCAGCGACCGAGCGAAATCGGTGGCGCGCAAGGTGGAGTCTTTGGCGAGGTAGAACCTCCCGCCCGCTTGGAGCACCTCATCATTCAGGGCGTGGCAGACGCGCTCAAGATGGCTCCACCCCTGAGCCGGGACCTTGATGTCGAGGGCGAGCGAAAACCCTTCTACGCCATGCGAGAAAAGGAACTCATCGGGGCCGTGCCGCTTCAGAACGCAGAGGTAGGACGGCGTGCCTTCGCTTTGCAAGCGGCCTACCTGCGATTCGAACACCGCCTGCGCGGAATCGGAAGGGACAAAGCTTTGGTACTGAATGAACCCTCGTCTCCCATACGCCAATTCCCAATTCGGAACGTAGTCCAGTAGGAACGAGAACTCCGCCAGCGATTGGAGGTACGGACGCCCCGACCCGCGCTTCCCGCCGAGGTGCTTGAGAGAGTTCAGGAGCCTCATGCCGGGATCGTTGTTGAAGAGCCGCAAGACTCGCCACACCGTGGACTTCGGAACCACACCAGCGATGCGTGCGGGAAGCTGCTGGCTCGCCCAGTCGAGGCTTGGCGCGTGGGGGACGTCTTCGTGCCTCGCGGAGTGAAAGAGCCCGCGGCCCGCGGTCGGTCCCCGAGCCATGCCATCGATCCAACTCACGCAATACTCTTCGTCGGTGCGCTCTTCGAAGGCCCGAAACTGGTCGTTCCAGTTCCTGCACGAGATCGGAGTCACTCGAAGGCGGCCGCTCAGGACTCTCTTGAGCTGAATCTCCGCCTTCGTGATCAGCCCCAAAAGTCCCGCAGACCCTACGACCGCTCGAAACGCCGGATCATTGGAGCGAAGCTCGGTCGATCGACCGGTGGGAAGCAGAACCTCGATGCTCGATACGTGACACCCGAAGGGCCCTGCGCGAAACGCGTTCTTGCCGTGAATATTCATCGCCAGCGCGCCCCCGACCGTGGTCTTCATAGTGCCACTGACGACCGGGAGCCACCACCCCTCCCCCATCGCGCGGCAGCAAATGTCTTCGAGGGTCACGCCAGGCTCGCAGACCATGCGTCCCGTATCTGGGCTCCAAGCGAGGATGCGAGCGAGGTCGCAGGTGTCGATCACGACCGCTTCGGGCAAGAGAGAGGCGTCGCCGTAGCTTCGGCCAGCTCCCCGCAAGACCACGTTTCGGCCCGCTCTTTGCGCGAGCGATAGGACCTCCAGAGCCGCTTCCACCGACTCGGGGCAAAGCACGTACCCATCGGCGCAAGTCGTGCGCCCAAACCCGCACAGCCTCCTCACCGCTCCGGGGGGCAAGCACGCGCTCATATCTTGAGCCTGCGGAAAATCCAACTGGGGATGTGCTTGAGGACGGCGAACAGGATCGCGTGAGTGAGTTTCACGTAGTGCTCGCCGGTTTGCCTGGACTTCGTGAGAGCGATTCGGGCGACCGCTTCGGGGCTCATCATTTTCGAGGTGTCCAGGTGCGCCGTCATTTCTGTTCGAGTGGGTCCGGGTTTGATCGTAACCACTCGAACACCTTTCTTGGCCAATCGGTTTCGAAGGGCCTCCATGAAGGTGGCGAGCGCCGCCTTGCTGGAGTTGTAGCCGGGCTGGGCGGCGCGTCCCCGGTCACCCGCGACGCTGCCGAGGGCCAAGAGCGTTCCCGCGCCGACTCCCTGAAACCTGTCCGCGGCCTCGTTCATCCAAGCGATGCAGCCCAAGACGTTGATGGCGAACATCGCTTGGTCCTTCTCAAAGTCGAACTCGTCCCTCCCGACGGGGAGCATCGCTCCGGCGGCGTACACCACGAGGTCCAGGCCCCCGAGTTGGCGCGTGATGTCTTGGAAGAGGCCCCGAGTCGCGTCGAACTGAGTTACGTCGTGCTCAAACGCAAGGACTCGCTCAGGGAACTCCTCGGCGAGCTTGCGCAGCCGGTCGGCCCTCCTTGCGACGGCTGCGACTCGGCACCCATCCGTAGCGAGCAGCCTGGCGATTTCGAGCCCGATTCCCGAAGACGCGCCGACGACGATCGCTTTTTCGTATCCCCACTTGTTCGGCATGTCAAGTCTCCAGGAGGGGCAGCTTCACCCCAGACATCGCGAGCGCAGCCGAGGCCACGAACAACAACACGCTGGCGAGCATGTGGGGATCCCGGAACAGGAGTACCTCGGGTTCGCCGCCCTCATCGCGTCCGAAAACAAGCACCAAGTACCGGCTCACCCCATACACGACAAAGATAGCGCTCAGGATCAGCGCCGGGTATTTGCGAGCGGTTTCGCTCTCAATCGAATAGATTCCGTACGTCAGCGCAGCCCCCGCAGCAAAAAGGAGCACGAGCGAATCGAGCGCTTTGAGCGAGTACTCCGACAAGCTGGTCCGCGAGTCCGCCTTTGCGTCGCCCATCAGGACGAACTCGCTACGCCGCTTAGCAAAGCCGATCATGAGAGCAAGGCAGCCCGTGCAGAACACAAGCCACCCGGAAATGCTGGCCGAAATCGCCGCCGCGCCCAGCATGGCCCGAAGAACGAACCCGGAAGCAATGAGGAATACGTCGGTGATGGCAAGAGCGCGTCCGCCTGCGTTATAGAGGAACTGAAGCAAGAGGTAGGCGGTGGCGATCCACAACGGCCCCCGGCCCAACCCATACATCATCGCCACGCCGCCCCCCAGCAACAGCACGGCAAGGATCGAAGCCATCGGTACGGCTACCTGTCCGGCGGCGATCGGCCGGTTCTTTCTTCGTGGATGCTCCCTGTCGCGGTCCGCATCGAGAATGTCGTTCCAGACGTAAACCGCCGAGCTGAGAAGGCACATCGCGAGGGCAGCCACCAGCGTCGAGGTAAGCGCGCCCGGTTCTCCGAACCTGGCCGTGAAAAGGAGCGCCGCGAAGACCAGCAGGTTCTTCGTCCACTGCTTCGGTCGTAGGATGCGGAAATGCGGCGCGAGAGCCATGTTCCGCCATTATGGACGCGGCCTGGAAGCTGAGGGGAGCGCAGGTACACTTCGTTCGCCCAGGTTTCCCTTCCCATGAAAGATCAGATTCTCCAACGGATCGCCTCCCGCAAGGCTGTGGTGGGCGTGGTCGGACTCGGCTATGTGGGCCTCCCGCTCTCGCTCCAGTTCGCGGAATCGGGGTTCCCGACTCTGGGGTTCGACATCGACCCGACAAAGGCTGAGACGCTCAACCGCGGCGAGACCTACATCAAGCATATCACCGGCGAGCGAGTGGCCTCGGCGGTTGCGGGCGGCAAACTGGCGGCGACCTCCGACTTTTCGCGTGCGAAGGAGTGCGACGCCCTAATCCTCTGCGTCCCCACACCCCTCGGGACGCACATGGAGCCCGACATGCAATACGTCGTGGGTTCGCTCGACTCGCTCCGAGAAGGAATCCGTGCCGACCAGATTCTGAGCCTGGAATCGACGACGTACCCAGGCACCACGCGCGAGATCGTGGTCCCCCAAGTCGAACAGCTTGGCTTTGAAGTCGGAAAGGACGTCTTTGTCGCCTTTTCCCCCGAACGCGAAGACCCCGGCAACCCCAGCTTTCGCACCGCCACGATCCCCAAGGTGGTCGGAGGAGTCACCGACGCTTGCCGGGAGGTGGGCGTCGCTCTCTACGGGTCGGTGATCGAGCGGATCGTCCCAGTAAGCAGCCCCGAAGTCGCGGAGATGTCGAAGCTGCTTGAGAACATCTACCGCGCGGTGAACGTGGGCCTGGTCAACGAACTCAAAATCGTGTGCGATGCGATGGAAATCGACATCTGGGAAGTGATCGAAGCCGCCTCGACCAAGCCGTTCGGGTTCACGCCTTTTTATCCTGGCCCGGGGTTGGGTGGGCACTGCATCCCCATCGACCCCTATTATCTGGCCTGGCGAGCGAGGGAATTCGGAGTTCGGACGCGGTTTATCGAACTCGCGGGAGACGTCAATCGAAGGATGCCGGACTACGTGGTGAGCCGACTCACTGAGGCTCTCAACGAACAAGGGAAGGCGCTCAAGGGCGCCAACATCCTCGTCCTTGGTCTTGCTTACAAGAAGAACGTAGACGACCTGCGCGAGTCGCCCGCCGTCGAGATTCTTTCGATGCTCTTGAACAAGGGCGCGAACGCCCGCTATTCGGACCCTTACTTTCCTTCGATCCCCAAAATGAGGCGCCACGACCTGCAACTGCATTCGGTGGAGGTCTCCGCTGAGGCGCTCGCGGATCAGGACGCCGTGCTCATCGCCACCGATCACGACTCCTTCGACTATGACCTCATTCTCCGACACGCGAGGTTGGTCGTGGATTCTCGTGGGCGTCTTCGAGGGGAGTATCCCCACGTTCGCAGGGCCTAAGGCCAAGAGGCGAAAGAGCTACAATCAACCCTATGTGCGGTATCGCCGGCTACGTCGGACCCAAGAACGCCGTCGAGGTCGTGTTCGAGCAACTCAAGCGCCTCGAGTACCGGGGTTATGACAGCGCGGGAATCGCGTACCTGAACGGAGGCGACATCTCCGTTCTCAAGAAGGCCGGCAAACTCAGCGAGCTAGGTCGATTGATCGACGAACGCACTCCCGTTTCCAGCCTGGCGATCGGGCATTCGAGATGGGCGACGCATGGCGGCCCCACCGATCTCAACGCACATCCCCACTTCGACCGGTACGAGCAGGTTTCGGTGATCCACAACGGCATTTTCGAGAACTACCTCGAGTTGAAGGAGAGCCTGACGAGCCAAGGCCACGTGTTTCAGTCCGAAACCGATACCGAGGTCGCGGCGCACGTGGTGGGAGAGGAGTACTCCAAAGGGGTACCCCTGGAAGAGGCCGTCCGGCTCGCCATCCGAAGGCTGCGCGGCGCCTACGCGCTCGTCGTGGTTTCCAAGCGCGAACCGAACAAGATCGTAGCTGCGAGGAACGCGAGCCCGATCATTCTGGGGCTCGCCGACGGAGAGGGGTTGCTCGCGAGCGACATCCCGGCGCTGCTGCCTCACACGCGGCAAATCGCCGTGCTCGAAGATGACCGGATCGCGGTGGTTACCACCGAAGGTCCTCGCATCCTCGACATCGACGGCCGGGAGTGCCCCATCGAGCCTCTGACCGTTGACTGGGACGTAGAAGCTGCGGAAAAGGGCGGGCACGAGCACTTCATGCGCAAGGAGATCTTCGAGCAGCCGGAGGTCATTCGCCAAGCGCTGCTCGGCAGAATCGACGAGCACAACGCCATTCGCTTGGAGCAGGTCTTCAGCGAACACGTTTGGACGGAGATCGACCGCGTCAACATCATCGCCTGCGGCACCGCGTTTCATGCAGGGCTGCTTGGAAAGCACATGTTTGAGAAGCTGCTCAGGCTCCCGACGGACGTGTTCTATTCGAGCGAGTTTCGGTATGGCGATCCCGTTCTTTCTCCCAAGTCCCTCGCCATTTTCATCAGCCAATCGGGTGAAACTGCGGACTCGCTCGCCGCGCTGAGGCTCTGCAAGGAGAGGCGAATCCGCACCTTGGGAATCGTCAACGTGGTGGGCTCGAGCATAGCGCGCGAGTGCGACCGCGTAGTCTATACGCAAGCTGGCCCCGAGGTCAGCGTAGCGAGTACGAAGGCGTATGTCGCACAAGTCTTGGTGCTCTCGCTGCTGGCGCTGTACGTCGCTCAAGTCCGCGAAATGCCGGGCGTGCGGGTCTCTCAGTGCGTCAACGAACTCCGCAAGCTGCCGGACCGGGCTCGCGCGGTGCTCGAAGACGAAGGGAGCGTAATCCGGGTCGCCGAAAAGTATCTCGAGTCGCACCTTTACTTCTATCTCGGCCGAGGGGCCGATGCTTTCGTGGCGCTCGAAGGCGCCCTCAAGATGAAAGAAGTCGCCTACGTAGCTACTCAAGAATGCCCAGCGGGAGAGATGAAGCACGGTCCCCTCGCCTTGGTTCAAAAGGGCGTGATGGCGGTGTTCGGCGCAACGGACCCAACGATTCACGACAAGCTCGTCAGCAACATGAGAGAGGTGCAGGCCCGCGGGGGAACGATCGTGGCCATCACGGTCGATCGCCCAACTCCTGTGCGCCAGACCGCAGATGAACTGCTCCTCGTGCCGGATACGGGTTTCGACTTCCTCAACGCCCTGCTGGGGGTGATTCCCCTTCAACTTCTGGCCTACCACGTCGCCCGCCTCAAGGGCTGCGAAATCGACCAGCCACGGAACCTCGCCAAGTCTGTCACGGTCGAATGAAGTAAAGAGGGAGCGCAGGCCGACCGGCAAAATTGCCGTAACGGGCCGTTAACCCGGTTCAAAGGACCGTTTCGGTACGCTTCCTGCAATATAATGAACTGCGAGTCCACAGTTGGTGGGCGCGCTTTTGACAGTGGATTTCCGATCGCCGGTTCCGGGCTCGAAGGGTCAGGTCCGCGAAGGATGAGACCGACATTTATTAGAGTGTTTGTGGGAAAGCCCGCAGGGGACAAGGTTGAGTAAGGTTATGCAAGCCAAGGCGCCGGCCGAAGCGCCCAAAGAGCGTCTCGTCCGACCCCGCGTGATTCATTACGTGAAGCGGAAGAGAATTCTTGATATTCTCGGCTCGTTGCTCCTGATGGTCCTGCTCTCGCCGCTTCTTCTGGCGATCGCCTTGTGGGTGAAGCTGACGAGCAAGGGGCCCGTGATCTATAAGTCCACCCGCGTGGGCTTAGGCGGACGCCACTTCCAATTCCTCAAGTTTCGCTCGATGTACGTCGATGCCGACCGCAGGCAAGCGGAGCTTTTGGCGCAGAACGAAAAGGACGGCCCGATCTTCAAAATGAAGAACGACCCTCGGATCACTCCCATCGGGCGCGCCTTGCGAAGATATAGCCTCGACGAACTTCCCCAATTGTGGAACGTCTTTGTCGGCGAAATGAGCCTCGTCGGGCCGCGTCCCCCGTTGCCCCGCGAGGTCGAACAATACACCGAGGACTGCTTAGAGAGGCTCAGCGTGAAGCCTGGAATCACCTGCTACTGGCAGATCATGGGGCGTAGCGACCTCTCGTTCGAGGAATGGATGGAACTCGACAAGCGGTACCTCCGGGAGATGGGAGTCTGGACCGACCTCAAGATTCTCTTGCTGACGCCCATCGCCGTTTTCCGGGGCGACGGCGCTTATTGAGGGGCCCGATGGCCCTTGAGCTTCCACGGCTCCTTTAGGGGAAGGTATCCTCTTGGTTCGTGTCGGGGCGTGGCGCGGTTTGGTAGCGCGTCCCGATGGATCGGGAAGGTCGCAGTTTGTGTCGTTCTTGGTCGCAAAGAAAGTGTCGGGGCGTGGCGCGGTTTGGTAGCGCGTCCCGATGGATCGGGAAGGTCGCCGGTGGGGTGTTTCCGGTCGCAAAGCAGATGTCGGGGCGTGGCGCAGTTTGGTAGCGCGCTTCCATGGGGTGGAAGAGGTCGCACGTTCGAATCGTGTCGCCCCGACCAGGACACTCAGGCCATGACCGAAAGCCTGGACTCTTCCGATCGGACGCTTGGGTACTCATCCCAAGTGCGCCCATCTAGAACCCGGCCGCTGCGGCTCTTGACGACTCCGCCCCATTGTTTGAAGAAGAAAGCGACACCCGCAGATTGGCATTGGTCGCGCAAGTCCCGTACCCATTCGGGCTTCATCGGTCTCGCGCCGGGGCCGGACTCCCCGCCGACGATCACCCAATCGATTCCGCTTAGGTCGAGGTTCGGCAAGGGGCCGATTAGGGGTTCGAGCGATAGGAACTTCACTTTGGCGTTCGTCCCTCGAAGGTGGTCGATTCTGTCCCTCACTTTCTCGTTCTCGACGCTAACTCCCATCCAGATATGATCTGCCCAAGGAAGGTCTTCGTTGAGTTCCGCAAGTCTGTTCGCTCGCTTGGTCAAGATTTGGAATTGGTGCCAGTCCGCCTTGCACATCACCTGGAAGACCCGCAGGATGAAGTCCAAGGGCACGTTCTTGTGGAAGAGATCTGACATCGAGTTTACGAAGATTCGTTGCGGCTTCGACCACTTGAGGGGCAGGTCGAGCATGTGATCGTGGAGCGTCAACGTGAACCCCTTTGCGTAGTTCGGCTGACCCATTGCTTTGAGCCGCTTTGCCATCCGTTCGGCGTAGCAGTGTTTGCATCCTTGGCTGATCTTTGTGCAGCCGGTCGTCGGGTTCCATGTGGAGTCGGTCCATTCGATGCAGGACTCAGCCATTCTTGAGACTCCTTGGGAAGGTCACGATCACCTTGTCGGGCGGGCACTGACCGCGCTTCTTATGGGCGTCGGTGCGATTCGTGGTAACGATCCCCTGATCGTCAAGCTGGATCACCACATCCTTGTAGTTCTTCTCAATGAACGGGCGCCCGACATGGTGCTTCTCGCATATCCCCTTGACCGACAGGGCTTGGCCTTGGAACTGATCGAGAAGCATGCCCTTTAGATCGTCCAGGGGCCTTGCATATTCAAAGAGGACCGGGAACCGAGTGTCAGCAGGGTTGTACGTGAAGCTCGGGACGCCCTGGGGTTGTGACGTGCTTTCACGAGCCATAACTTCCTTCATGATGGAGTAGCCACGGCTGTTCTTGGTAACGAAGATCAGATGATGGCTTGTCCGCTGACCAGACTCGTTCTTGAACGCGAAGGGAAGGACGAACCGCTTCCCATCAGGGTTCAATGCCTTGCAAAGCGATTCGACGATGTCAAGTTCACGGTCACGCGGTGTTGTGTAGCTACTTAGCCGCTGCCGTAGATTGTCGGCGACTTCCTTTCCAAACAGCGAGTCCATGTGCTGAATGACAAACTCGTTCGTCAGGCCCATGTTGATACGCGTGTAGTTGAAGAAGAACACGCATTCGCATCCCCAGTCCTTGACGACCGCGTTTACGAGTCCAAGTGATAGGCCCTTGTAGCCCCACGGGTCAACGAAGAAAAGAGTAGGGACAAGCTTCATCGCTTCGAATTGCTTGACCATCTCGGTCCCGACTTCGTTGTTTCGAACGTCGGGCTTGTACTTCAGCTTGTCAATGCCGGGAAGTGCTTGAATCGATTGCTGAAGGTCGGTTGTGTTTTGCGTGTTCGCATCGTTGAAGAGGCTGACCAGCTTCTGGCATAGAACGGGATCTGCGATAACCTTTTCAAGAACGAGAAGTGGGGTGGAAGTTGTCCCATCTTTGTATCTCCCAGGACCGGCGAACAAGTCTAGGTAGGCTATGCGGTCCACATGGGGCTGCCGGGTGATTAGCTTCGCCCAAGCATCGAAGTACTTCGAAACGATCGCGGCTTTCGCGCGGGATTGTTCAGTCGATTCGTCGAAGAATGGCTTACTTCTCACGCCGTGAATCCTCTTGTCTGTGGCTCAGACCCGCGGTCGAATAGGTGCATTTGGCCGTTCACCGTCACAGGGTCTGACGGGCCCAGACATAGAATGGATTCGGAGGTGTCTGAGTGCTCCTTCAAATTCCTCACCGCAGTCTCCCGATCCCGGTTGGCATAGCAGTACGCACATCCTTGCGGGCAGGTGTCGTACTCCCCGATGTCGATGCTTTGGATGCAGTTGCAGCCGGTCCGGGTGGGCGCCGAACGGGAGCTGAAGCTGGACGCTCCCACGTCGCGCAGGCGAACCGGATCGATGCAGCGCCCCTCGGGCAGGCCGCCCGCCACTTCGGGCTGCGAGCAGACTCTGAGCAGCATGCCGCGCTCTGCCCCCAAGCCTGACAGCCGGCGGACCAAGTCACGCTTCTCCTCCAGAGCCGGGTCGCGCCAGCGGACGCCCGTCTTTGCGCTCAGTCGATCCAGATTGGATCGCACCTTGCGGTAGGGCTCGACGAAGGATGTCGCCACTTCGTCGGAAATCCCAGCGAAGACGTCGGCGAGTCGGGCGAAGTTCTCCGCGTGCCATGCCGGAGTCATTGCTTCCGTGATAACGATCGGGTCGTAGCGCCAGGCCACCGTCCTCGGCCCGAAATCGGAAACCAAGCGACGGCAGCAATCGACAACCGACTCCCACGAAGCCACCGAACGCTCCATCGGCTGGCCGTAGCCCGTGACCGTAAGGTGCATGTAGAAAGGGAACCCCCGGCGTGCAACCTCGGCGAGCGCCGGCAGGAACGGCTTCGGGTTCTTGGTCCAGAAAACGAAGGCATCCACGTCTTCACGCGCGAGCGACACGCGCTTGGGCCGCCGCGAATAGGAGTTCCGCATCACGCAATAGCCCTCTTCGAGCCGATGCAACAGCCAGTCGCCGTAGAAGGCGGGTATATCGGTCTTGCGACTTGCGGAGATGACCACGGCTTCTTCAGTATAGCAGACATACGCCTACATGTTGTCAATGGAAGGTTGCTCAAATGTCTCTCAATTGAAGGAGACTAACTGAGACGTTCCGAGACCTCTGTAGATTCATTTCCCGTGCGCTGAACCTGCCTTTCTCTCCACGGGGTGGAAGAGGTCGCACGTTCGAATCGTGTCGCCCCGACCAAATAAACTTACACTTACCCGCGTTCTTTCCACTACGGCCTCTCGCAATTCGCTCGCCAGAATTGAGAGACGATGTCGGAAACACCTTGACTTTGAACTCAAGACCTCTTCTATGGCATGGAGGTGGTCGCATAGAATCGCCTAGTCTTGCTGGGGGCCACAGCCCGCGTCAATTCCTCCTCTTCCAGAACCTACCGTGCCATAATCGCGTCTAGCTTGGCGCGATTCATGAAAGCGACGGAAGGTCCAGCCCCAACGGCGGGGGCAGCCGAGTGGAAGATCAAGCTGCTGGGTCGGCTAGAAGTTGCCGCCGATGGCGAGATGGCGAGGTTTTCGTCGCGAACGGCCCTTTCGCTTCTGGTTTACTTGTCGCTCCACAAGGACCGGGAGCACGCCAACGACTCGCTGTACGAGCTCTTTTGGCCCGATAGTGATGGGGATAGACAGGCCCAGAATTTACGTCGGGCGATTTCTGATATTCGCAAAGTCCTCGAACAGGGCTTGCCTTTGGGCTCTGTGATCGTGACACGCAAGGGCCACGTTTCTGTGAACCCGAATAGAATCGAGACCGACGTCCAGCGGTTCCTCGAACTCACAGGGCCGTGTGCGGACGCAGAACGGCAAGATAGGCTCACAGAAGCACTCGCTCTTTACTCCGGCACCTTGTTGCCATCGCTGGCGCATGGCTGGGTGACCGGACCGAGGATGCAGTTGGAAGAGCGCTACGGGCAGGCCGTTGTGGCACTTTGTGAGATGTTGATCGAGCAGGGCCGCCTTGAGGAAGCCATCGCGATCGGCCGCGCCGCGGTGGTAGCGGCTCCGAACCGGGAGGACGTACACGTAGCCTTGATTCATGCCTATAGGCGTGCGGGAATGGGCGTTGAGGCGCTACGACAATTCGAGGAACTTGAACGAATTCTCGACGAAACGTGGGGCGAATCGCCTTCCTTGAAGGCACGAGAGGCGCTTGAAGCCGCGTTTGAGGACAGCCGCGCAGGAAGGCACAATCTCCCGGAGCAACTCACGAGCTTCATAGGCAGGGAAAGGGAGATCGAGGACGTTTCTCGACTCATTGCCGGGACAAGGCTTCTTACCTTGACGGGGAGCGGAGGTTGTGGCAAGACTAGGCTCTCTCTGCAGGTGGCGAGAAGTCTGGTGGACGAGTACCGGGACGGCGTTTGGCTCGCAGAGTTCGCGCCGTTGGCTGATTCTGGGCTCGTCGCCCAGACAGTGGCCACCGCGCTCGGCGTCCCAGAGCGCTCAGGGATTACCGTCTGCCAGGCACTGATCGAGCACCTGTCGGCGAAACGGCTTGTGATCGTCCTCGACAATTGCGAACACCTGCTCTTAGCCTGCGCAGAGCTGTCGGACGCGATTCTGCGCTCCTGCCCGCAGGTGTTCATCCTAGCGAACAGTCGAGAATGCTTGGGAATCGCCGGCGAGACGACCTATCGCGTGCCCTCTCTTTCCCTTCCCGATCCAAAGCAGCCCCTTGTTAGGGAAGGCTTGATGGAGTTCGAATCCGTGCGGCTTTTTGTCGATCGCGCCACCCAAGTGCAGAGTTCATTTGCCGTAACCGACCAGAACGCCGCGCCGCTCGCCTCCCTATGCTATCGCCTGGATGGGATTCCGCTGGCTATCGAGCTTGCCGCAGCGAGGATCCGAACCTTGTCCGTCGAGGAGCTGAATGAGAGGCTCGACGACCGCTTTCGACTCCTCACGGGCGGCTCGCGAACGGCACTGCCACGTCAGCAAACGCTGCGGTCCCTTATCGACTGGAGTTACGACCTTCTAAGCGAAATGGAAAAGGCGCTGTTTTGCAGGCTGGCCGTGTTCGCCGGAGGATGGACGCTCGAGTCGGCAGAGCAGGTGTGCTCGGGCGAGCCGATCGAGATTGAAGAAGTGCTGAGCTTGATCACGTCCCTTTGCGACAAGAGCCTGGTCGTATCGAGCGAAGGGGGGGCGACGACTCGATATTGGATGCTGGAAACGATCCGCCAATATGCGCGTGATCGGCTATTCGAGAGTGGAGAGGGCAGCCATTGGCGCGACCGACACTTGGCGCACTTCTTGGAGTTGGCTGAAGAAGCAGAGAAACACATGTCAGGCCCCAATCAGCTGCTTTGGCTCGATTGCCTCGACGCCGAACACGATAACCTCCGGTCGGTGCTCGAGTGGTCCTCACATGATGAATCGGAGCAAAAACCGTGTCTGCGCATTGCGGTGGCGCTGGGGAGGTTCTGGCTGGTTCGAGGCCACTTTTCAGAAGGTCGCGGATGGCTGTCAGAACTTCTTGCTGCTGACGAGAGCAAGCCTGCAGATTCCGTCCGAGCTACAGCTCTGAATGTGCTGGGCTCGCTCGCCTGGCAACAGGGCGACTATAAGACTTCTCAAAGTCACTATGAAATGGGCCTAGCCGTCTGGCGGGAATTGTGCGAGCCAAGCGGAGTCGCCCAGTCGCTGAAGCTCTTGGGAGATGTGGAAGCTCAGCGTGGCGACTTTGCAGCAGCCCAGAGACTCTATGTAGAGGGCTTGACAATCTTTCAGGATCTTGGCGATGACAGAGGCGTTGCCGGGTCGCTGACGAATCTCGGTACTTTGGCCTATCGCGTGGGCGACTTCGAAGCTGCGCGGAGGCTGCTCGAATCAGCCCTGTCTGTCCAAAGAGAACGAGGCGACCACTGGGCGATCACCCACTCCTTAACAAACCTGGGAACCATCGCATTCGAAAAAGGCGAGCTTGATGCGGCGCGCACATTTTACGAAGAGAGCCTCAGAATTCGTCGAGATATTGGCAACCGACAGGGCATTGCCACGTCTCTTAACGGACTGGGATGCGTTGCTTTAGAACAAGGTGACTCTCTCCAAGCGAGCGCCCTCTTTGAAGAGAGCCTAGCAATGAGGCGCAAGTTAGGTGATAGGGCAGGCGTTGCTCAGTCGATCAGCAATCTTGGGAATGTTGCGTCCTTTGAGCGTGATTATTCTGCCGCTCGAGTTCACTATGAGGAGGGATTAGCCATTTGGAGAGAGATTGGCGATCTTCGTGGCATCGCATACTCCCTCTTGAACCTCGGCGTTCTGGTCAGCATGCAATGCGAATTCGCATCTGCAAGAGACTTACTTGAAGAGAGCTTATCGATCATGAGGAAACTCGGGGCTCGACACGGGATTGGGCACAATCTCGGCAGCCTTGCGGGCGTAGCGTTCAAAAGCGGGGACTACCGGGCTGCGCGGAGGTTGCATCGAGATGTATTGGCCATATGCCGAGACGTGGGCCACGTTCCGTACATCCTGGATTCAGTTGAGCGTATTGCTTTCGAAGCTGCATGCCTTGGTGAGCCCGTCCTGGCTGCGAAGCTGTTCGGAGCAGCCGAGGGTCGGCGAGACGAGTTCGGTGCCACTCTCGATCCGCAACTTCAAGACGAGCATGACCGTTATTTGCTTTCCGCTCGCGGCAGTCTCGGAAACGACCAACTCTTCGATCGCGCTTTGCAAGAAGGACGAGCCTTGACCATGGAACAGGCCATCGCCCTAGCGCTGGGCCAAGGCGTCGCGGACCTCTAGTATGGCAAACAGCCCACACAGCCGTCGCAGGCGCCAGCGCTCCGCGTCGGACCTCTCCGCTCCTGGAGGGACCGAATAGGGTCAATCGAATCTCATCACGGATTGATCACAGCGCGTCTTGCATCCTGTGACTGATGGCAGAAGCCATCACCGGTCCCTGAGGGCATCTCACAAGGGGAGGCCGGAGCGAATTGGCGTCGCCGCTCCCCCTGGAGGCAACCCAGAGGCTCGGAAGGAGAACGAAAATGAGTCTGATTTCAAGAACCCTTGGCGCGGCTGTTTTTTCGGCGATGAGCCTGGCCGCATCCGCTCAATACTCCATCGTCAGTTGGGGGAGCAACATCTCCGGACAGCAGAACCTGCCTTCGCCGAACAGCGGCTTTGTCGCGGTCGCGGGGGGAGGGGGCCACTCGATGGCGCTTAAGTCCAACGGCACCGTGATCGCTTGGGGCCTAAACGCCCAAGGCCAGTGCAACGTGCCCAAGAGGCTTTCGGGAGTCGTGCGGGTCGAGGCGGGGAACCTCCACAGCCTGGCGCTCAAGTCGAACGGCTCTCTGGCCGCATGGGGCTGGAACGCGTTCGGCCAGAGCAATCTGCCCAAGCCCAACAGCAACTTCGTCGCGATCGCGGCAGGCCGCGAACACAGCGTCGCAGTCCGCTCGAACGGCGTCATTCTGGCCTGGGGCCGAAACAACTACGGACAGCTAAACGTGCCCCCGCCGAACAGCGGCTTCATTGACGTAAGCGCAAACTTCGACCACAACCTCGGCCTTCGTGCCGACGGCTCGATCGTCGCTTGGGGGAGGAACGACTTTGGCCAGTGCAACGTGCCGTTTCCCAACTCGAACTTCGTCGCGGTCGCCACAGGCGGCTTTCACGAGGGCTTCAGTATGGGTCTGAAAGACGACGGCTCGATCGTGGTTTGGGGCTCGAACAATTACGGCCAGTGGGCAGTCCCCGGCTTCAACGGCGGCTTTGTCGCCATTGCGGCGGGCAGCGCGCACTGCATGGCGTTGAGATCGGACGGAACGGTGCTGTGCTGGGGCGCCGGGTTCACGAATACGGGGGTATTCCCTGAATTCGGACAATCGCTCGTGCCTGAGCCGAACGCGGGCTTTGTAACGATCGCCGCCGGAAACAACCACAGCCTCGCGCTGCGCCCGTGACTTGAGACTCGCTGGGACTGTTGGGAGAGCGGGCTGCAGCAGCCTGCTCTCTTAACTGTCCCGATGTCAGCGAAGACCAATCGAGACATCCTGAGACTGGATCTCGTGGCCCACAAGGGCTCGGCGGCTTGGAGCCGCAGAGTTGCCCTCCGACTGGTCTGCCCCCCAAAATTGAAGACGTCAGAAAAGTAGTTCTCTAGTTCAAACTGGAGGCAATCATGAAGAAATCGAAGGTCAGCGGGAAGCGAACCGTGAGGATTCTGCCGGAGGTTGCCCGGTGGCCGGGGGGAACGTAGAACTCGGGTGCCACGGATGGAGGTTCGTGCTCTCCATGCCCACCTGACCTCAATAGGACTCCGAATACCGCGGGCCGCGAACCTACCTCGAGCCCCAGACCCCGAGTTCCGAAACGGAAACCGATCGACTTGTCGAAAGCGAAGCCCGCGAGCCTAAGTCCTCCGTGGCACTCGACTTCGCTCCTTTGACGTTCGCCGATCCCAGCAAATCTAAAGCTTGTTGAGCGGCATTGCCGAGAAGGTTGCGAAAGGACGGCGCAGCCGCGATCTCCTTGAGGAAAGGAATATGGCCCGCATCGCCCGTCTTTCCGAGGGCGCGGAGCGCTTCCGCCATCGCCAGGTCGCTCTCGTCCTTCTCAAAACGCTCGCGGAAGAAACTCCCTAGTTCACGGTCTCTACGATCGCCCAAAGCGGCAAGAGCGGCTGCGCGTACGAACGAGTTGGAATCCAAGCACGCTCGCTGAAGGGGCGCAAGTGTCCGGCCACCCGGGAACCGGCGAAGCGCCTCGATGGAGGTGCGACGAACCGCCCAAAAGGGGTCGCTCAGGGCAGAATCGACCACGGCCCGAAGCGCTTCGTCGGAATCCTTCAATCCGGACAGCAAAGCAGCAGCCTCCATCCGACCCACAGCGTCATCCGCCTTCAATTGAGCGCGCAACTCGTCCTCGTCGCGGGGGTGATTCAGTTCCTTCAGCAGGACATTTCCGACGTCGAAACGAACGAAATCTGGCTTGGACTCGGCTGCGAACTCGAACGATTCTTCCTTCGCCCGAATCCACACCTGCTTCGAGACCCTCCCCTGGGGGAAATAGAGTCCGATCGTCACCGGCATGTGGTGGACAGGGACGCCTTGCGCGAAGTCCTGCGCCTGTGAAACCTGCATCCGGACGACCTTGCGATCCGCCAGCCACTCGCTCCGCACTTCGAACACCGGGTGGCCGGGCTTGTAGAGCCACTGGTCAAAGAACCACGCGAGGTTTTGCCCGGTCACTTCTTTCACCGAATTGATGAAGTCGTTCGTGTCTACTGGCCGAAAGGCATGCTCGGCTAAGAAATGCCGCAGGGTTGCGAAGAACGCCTCATCTCCCAAGAGGTTTCGCAGCATATGAAGCACCCGAGCCCCTTTGGGATAGGTGTGGCCATCGAACATATCGCCTGGCTGGTCGTATCTCTCGGTGACGATCGGCCGGATGTAGCGAGTCTTGGCTTCCCTAAGGTACTGGTTCAGCTTCTGGAGGAGGTTGAGATCGCCCTCGTCGCTGCCGTTTTCGGCGGCGCTATACAGATACTCCGAATAGGTGGCGAAGCTCTCGTTGATCCAAGTGTGGGCCCAGCTACAAAGCGTGACAAGATCGCCCCACCAATGATGCGCGAGTTCATGGGCAACGATCCACTCGGCTGAGAACTCGGCCTCATGCTTGGAGTCCACCATAATGTTGTGCGTCATGGCGGTGGCCGACGTGCTTTCTGCGCCTCCGCCCGAAACAACGGAGATTTGATCGTACTTCTGCCAGGGGTAGTCCACGCCGTAGAGCTTCTCGAAAAACGCCATGATGTGCGGGGTCTTGCCGTACGTCGGCCCAGCTTTGTCCACGTCCTGCGGGTACACCCAATAGTTCACGGGAAGCGTCTTGTAGGTATCGCGCACAACCACATACGGGCCGGCCGCGTGCGGCGAAGCCGTTTCTCCCCGGAGAGGAGCGTAGACCGGAGGGGGTGTCAGAGAACACCCGGGGTCCGAAAAATGACCCTCCCCCCGGGGTTTTGGGAGGATGTATTCTCTAGGCTCCATTAGAGGGGTTCCAGTCAGCCCCTGCTTCGCAGAAGTTGGCTCACAAAAATGCCGCTCGCAAGAGTGCATCCTAACCCGATAGCGGGATAAACAAGACACATGGCTGCAAACGCGGCAGCATAGGCTGCAGAGTCCCTGGCGACTCTCGCCGGGTCGAGTCCGGTCAGGCACATGGCCGCTTTGCCCGTGTCGCCGGATGCGTTGATGACGGTTAGGACTTTCGAGCCGAGCCTGATCACGGTAGCGTCATCGCAGAGAGTTCGGACAGCAATCCGCTTCCCGTTTACAAATGTTCCGTTTGTCGACCCGAGGTCATGCACGTAGAGAAGCCCTGCTTCAGCCTCAAACCGAGCGTGGTGCCTTGAAACGGTTGGAGAGGAGAGCACGATGTCGGCCGATGGGTCGCGGCCGACAATCGCCCCATCGAGGATCTCGTGTTCTTCGCCGTTCGACTCCAGTCTCAAGTTGTACGTCACGGTTCTGAGCTTCCAGCATCTACTTCTGCCCGAACTTGGGCTACCCAGAGGTCAGTGATGACCCAATCACTAGGATCGGAACGCTAGGGATTGTGATCAGTTGGATGAGCTGTCCGTCCTCAATAGACCTTCCTGCAGGCACGCCTTGAGAGCGTGTCTCGGCGGGGAAAACTAGCTCTAGTTCATAGTCACTCACATTCGTATCCTCGACGATCGAGTTGACCGGGCCCACGTTGGCGTAGACCCTAGAGCGGCTCCGCAACAGGCCCCCAGACGAAGCTTCAATTCGCCAATACAGATCCTGGACCGGTACAACTTCTTCGAAGCATGCCGTATCAGGTCTCAGTGCCAACCGCCCAGCCTGTCCTCCGGGTACACCTCCAGCAAAGATCCATTGGTTCAAGCGAGCAACCTCCGCTTCGGACAGTCTACGGCCCAACGGCACCGGAATCTGCCCGATAAGGGCAGCTTCCATTTGACCGACAGAATGGAACCTGAACTGGAAATCGGCCGCGAACACCAAGGCGACCAGGTAGATGAGGGCAAAGAGCGTGATTTCATCGGTCGCCCTGTTGCCCCACAACAGAAGAGAGAGCTCTGGTGGCAGTTCCTCCCTAAAGAGCTCTAGTTTTCGGTTGAACACAAGCTCTTCCCCCTGCCAGGTGCCTGAGATGGCTTCCAGGGCATCGTCTGATAAGGCACTCCGAGAGAGGCCAATCTTGACGTCGGATGCTACGGATCTCATCGCAGAGATTTGTTGAACTTGGTCTTGCACGAGTTCCAACTGGTGACCTGAGAGCTTGACCAGTTTGTCAAGGCCGGCCTGTTTATGGCCGAATGCGAGGTCGCCAATAAGAGATGCTCCAAGCCAGAACAGCGAGTTGAGGTCGAGTGCCGAGCAGCAAGCAGTGAAGTCAAGATCGCAGGCAAACGCACCTGCAGCTCCGCGAAAGTCACTTGTTCCCAACAGGATCTTGCCGAGGCCGCGGTAATGTCGGGGACGCTCTGGATGATGCTCTGGCATCCTCTCAAGCAAAAGGGAAATGGTTTCAAGAGCCTCCTGATACCTGCCCTCCCTCTTCAGCTGTAACGCTACTTTGCCGAGTTGCTCGAAAGGTGAGTTCGAGAGCTGTGACTGCCAATCCAGTTTGCTGAGGAGACCTGTTTGTTGCACAGAGTTCTGTGTGGCTGGCGATAAATCAAATGGATCTCTGGTGCCTCTTGTACCTATCGTGATCGTGCTGCACTCAGTGCCAAAAGCTACTAGGCAATCGACATGAAGAGGCGTTGGGCCGTCAATTGGCACACTAGAACCTGCTCCGAAGCATATGAACGTACCGTTTGTTGATCCGAGGTCTTCTATGAAGAGGACATCCTCCCGAAACGTGAACTGGGCGTGGCGTCTGGACACCGTTCGAGAATTCAGCCTGATCTGACATGATTCGTGACGTCCGACGACCGCACCATCACGGATCTCGAACTCCTGGCCGGTTGAACTGATCCGGAGAGTCGTACTCACGGTTTTCCTCTGTTGCCAAGAGCCCTGCTGGAGCTATCGCTTTGTAGGCGTCGTGCCTGGACGCCCACTTCCGCCACTGAGCTCCCCAGCATCACGGCCTGGTGAGCTTCCATTGGCATGGGGACCGGAATCCCGTGCAACGGAGCTGCCTGCACCGTAGCGTCAACACCCAGGTGGTAGGCCAGGCCAACGCCGTATCCCGTGGCGAGCCCAATTGCGAAGTTCTGACCATGGCTGGCAAGGTGGTCCCAGAGGATGTCGTGATCCCGAGGGAGCTTTTGGTGGATGATCTTGGCCAGCTCCGCGAAGCTCAGGATTGTGGCTTCAGCAGCCGCACCCAGTATCAACGTGTGTGTGAGCACTGAGCGATGGGCACCGATCCCGAACATCAGGTCCATGTCGGGGCTGAGCACCCCGCCGTTGGCATCGAATCCTCCTGATCCTGACAGGAAGCCCAAGGTCGCTCCGAGCATCCGGGGAGCCGCTTCGGCGGGATGGTCCTTCAGGCTTCGGGCAACGCTCGGGAGCTCCTGGGCATGGTCTCTGATCCACGTTGCGGCTTTGGTTCCGAACGCTTTAACCTTTGAAGCCCGGTCTCGTCCGTGCTCCGCGAGCCGGCCCTCCTGCCCAGCCCGGATTCCCTCCCGAACCTCGCAGTAGGCCAGTTTGCCTGTCGCCTTGGCGATCCGGTACAGGGACTTGCCCCTCCGCCAGAGACCTGAGCCGAATCTGCCCGCAGAGGCCGCTCCCCAGACGACCAATTCGGTCTTCGACGTATGCCGAAGTGCGTACTGAAGCTCCTCCTGCATTCGTCGTGTTCGGGAATGCGAGAAGGTCAGGTATGGAGAGGTGGCAGCAGCAGCCATGGAATCCCTCAGGGCCATTGTACGCCAAGTGAGCACAAATAGTGCTCATACGTCATGGCACCTTCTCTGCATTGAGGAGGAGTCGTTCAACGCTTCAGCGGACGGACCACGACAAGCTTCGGCTCGTGATCGCTGAGTTGCGTGATCGGGCCGGTCTTTCGAGACGGCAGCTTTCCATTCAGCTTGGCAAAGCTCCGACGTTCATCGCCAGGGTTGAACGTGGCGAACGGGCCCTTGAGGTCTTCGAGTTCGTGGACCATTGCGGGGCTCTCGGATCGGATCCCGTGGCAGTGCTAAAGTCCGTACTCGCAAGCTAAGCCATCTGGCCCGATCATCTGAAAGCGACAGGTGCCACTCAGATACCGGTTGGATCGCACTTGGCGGGACCTGGAGGTACACCTCTTCCTATGGTCAAGGGGTTCGGTGGCGTTTGGGAGGCCGTTCTGCACCCGTTTGGGCTCAATCGACGACATTGGGTTGGAGTTTGAGGGCGTGTGAGTTTTGCCATTCTGAGGAAGGGGTGTGAACAGGGACTGAGAGCACCGGTCCCTGTTCGAACTGTGAGAAGGTTGGGTCTTGCGACGACGTCGCGTCTCATTCGAGAAGTTGAGCTACCTTTTCGTTGGCTTTGCGGATCACTTCTGGCGACGCGGCCGCATATCGAGCAGTCATCGTAATGCTGGAATGCCCCATGGCACGGCTGATGATCGCGATATCGACCCCCAAGCCCAATGCCCACGTAGCATAGGAGTGCCTGAGGCGGTGCGAGGAGACGTGTCCGACGCCGGCTCTCTTGGCCGCAATGCTTAGCTCCCGATTGTAGTTTCTCGGATCCATCGGGCTGCCGGTTGTGCTGGCGAACACGAAGACTCCGGCTCTTGGTAGGGACAGGATCAGACCCATGAGGTCGTCTGTCAGGGGAAGCGTCCTCCGGGACTTTGGCGTCTTCAGGGGTGCAAGGTCAAGTTGGCCCGAGATGCGGTCTCTGAGAAGCTGCTCCCGGATCACGACCTGTTTGGACTGACGCCGGATGTCGCTCCAGCGAATCCCCAGAAGCTCCCCGACGCGGAGGCCAAGCTCTACCTGAGTTCGGAATGCAGCCTGGAGCGTCTCGGACTTGGTTGCCGCGAGGATTCCCAGAACCTCCTTTGCAGTTAAAGGCTCGACGATCTTGGGATAGCCTCCTATCGGAAGTGTTCGCCTCGCCACGTTCTCTTTCACGTACCCGAGCCTTAGAGCATGATTCAGGAATCCGATCACGACTCGTCTGAGGAGTTGACTTGTCCTTCGGCCTATCGACGGACTCCGAAAGAGGTCGTCCAGGAGCGTTGGAGTCAGCCTTTGAACGTACACGTCCCGGATGGGAACCAGGTGGTTGCGTAGCAGACCCCTGTATAGGTTGAGAGTCGAGCTTCGAACACGATCCTTGTAGACCGTCTCACAGAGCAGCTCGAACAGCTCGCCGAACCGGATGTCTGACGGCTTCTCCGGCTCGTCCGCGATACGTGCCCGCAGAGCCTTGAGTTTCACGAGAGCGTCCGCCCTGGTTTCCGCTCTCTCCACCCGTTCAAACCGGCGACCAAGATCATCCGTGAACCTTAGCCTTGCCGCCCACTTACCGTCCTTGCGATAGACCGTTCCTGTACCTTTATGCCGCATTGTTTCACCTCGGCAAGGGCACCCATGGGGGGCGGAATGGGGGGCAAGAACCCCACGGACCGTTAGCTCAGTTGGTAGAGCAGCTGACTCTGAATCGGCTGCAAACACCGAGAAGGCCGGGTTCAAATGAACCTGGCCTTTGAGCATCCAATTTGACTGGTGGACCGTGAAGGACTCGAACCTTCGACCCGCTGATTAAGAGTCAGCTGCTCTACCAACTGAGCTAACGGTCCACGGAGCAAGAAAGATACCCGATTCGGGGGGGTCGGAGAGGCAGGACCCCGGAGGCCCTGCACCCTCGTTTTCCGCAGCTTCGGGTTCGCCTCTAGGGGCGGCTCCAGGCCTTGACCTGGCCCTTGGCGAGGCCCGGCCCCTCGACGTTTAGCGACAGCGACCTTGCGCCCCCTGCCTGAAACATCCCCACTCGAAGCGGATAGTAACCCGGCTTGAGCGCGACCGACGCCGACTTCTCCAAGTAACCATGCAGCCCGTCGTTGTCGATCAGCTTCGCGCCCGCGATCCACAGCACCGATCCGTCGTCGCTGCCCAAGCTGAAGGTGTAGACCCCCGGCGACTCCACCCGGAAGAACCCCGCGAACTCCAGCGCGAAGTTCTCGCGGGGCAGGGTCAGGCTGCCCAAGCTCGAAGCCGGATCGGCGAAGTTCACCGAAAGCGCCCTCCCGGAAGCCGAGGGGGATAGCTCTTCGAACGCAGGGACGCTCGACCACCGACCCGCAAACAGCCTGGCGGACCACCCTTCGGCGAGCCCCCGAACCTCTTTTTCGGGAAGATACTTCTTGCACTCGATCCGTGCAGGGTCGCCCGCTTTGCCTTGCGAGTTGACGTAGGAGAACGTCAGAACCGACGATTCCCGGACTTCGATCGGCCCGTCATACAGGCGGGAATCTCCCGTCGGCAGACTCCCGTCCGACGTGAATCTGAGAAGGAAGGGCATTCCCTCGGGCACATCGATCTCGACCCGCGTAACGTCGTCGAACAGCACCGCGCCGGCGGCGATCGTCGGTTTCGGCATGTGATAGGCGATCCCCATCGCGTCGAGTCGGGGGAAATACCGGGCCAGCCGCGATTCGAAGCTGTTCCAGTCGAGCGCGGACTTTTCGGTCCAGAGCACTTCCGCCGTCGCGAGCATCCTCGGGAAGATCATCGTCTCGACCCTCTCCCACGTTGGAATCCACTCCGTCCAGACGTTGGCCTGGCCCCCCAGGACGTGCTTCGCTTCCTCGGGGCTCAGGTCTGCGGGCACGGGATCCCACGAATAAACGTGCCGAACCGGCGTGGTCTCGTAGCTGTAGTCGAAGTAGCAATGCGAAGTCGGGGACATCACAACGTCTTGCCCCGCCTTCGCAGCCGCGATCCCTCCGGCAATCCCGCGCCACGACATGACGGTCGCCCCAGGCGCGAGCCCGCCTTCGAGGATTTCATCCCATCCGACGAGCCTTCTTCCCTTGCGCCAAAGGTAGCTTTCGACGCGCCGCACGAGCCAACTCTGGAGGTTCTCCTCAGGTGAGTGGCCATTGTTGACGGCGAGCCCTTCGGTGCGAATCCGTTCTTGGCACTTCGGGCACTTCTGCCAGAACCCCTTCCAGACCTCGTCCGCGCCGATGTGAATGAACTTCGAAGGGAACAGGTCGAGCGTTTCGTCGAGGATGGCTTCGAGGAATTCGAGCGTTTCGTCCTTTCCGGGGCAGAAGTTGTTCGTCCGGTTGAACCCGGGCTCGGGGTAAGGCTCGACTCCCTCGCAGCCCAGCTCAGGATAGGCGACGAGGGCGGGGAGCGAGTGGCCCGGCATCTCGATCTCCGGCACAACGGTGATGTTGCGGTCCGCCGCGTACTTTACAATGTCCCGAATCTGCTCCTTCGTGTAGTAGCCGCCATACAGCTTCTTGCCCGAGTTCGGTCCAGGGAACCTGAGTTCCGAATAGTTCCAGTTGCCTCCCGGCCACTGGCCGCCCGTATCGACCCGCCAAGCTCCGACCTCGGTGAGCTTGGGGTAGCGGTCGCTCTGCATTCGCCAGCCCCCGTCGTCGGTGAGATGCCAATGAAACACGTTCATTTTGTGGAGCGCGAGAGAGTCGAGGTAGCGCTTGATGTCCTCCACAGGGAAGAAGTGTCGCGACACGTCGAGGTGCATCCCCCTCCACGAAAACCGGGGCCAGTCGGCGATCTCCATCGCGGGTATCTCGACACGCGAAGTTCGTTGCCGCGGGTTCGAAGGAGCCGGAGGCAAGAGTTGAATCAGCGTTTGCGCGGCATGGAGCGCCCCTGCGGGATCGACATAGCGAACCTCGATGCGCCGTTTCCGGATCGTGAGACGGTAGCCCTCATACCGAACGCCATGCTGGGGCAATGCGGGAAGGAATGCGATCACCTGGTCCCGGTCCGCGTCGGCTCGCTCGCTGGAAAGTCGAACCCCCTCTCCAACCAACGCTCGAAGCCGTTCGGCGAGCAACTGGCCCCCCAGGCTGCCGCTCGCATCGAAGACCAAGGTGCTTTGCGAGGCTGCGAATGGCGAGTCCTCGAGCGGCGTCATCTGTTGCGGATAGGGAAAGAGGGCGGGAAGCGAGGAGGCGTCGCGAGCGAACAGCGCGAGTCCTGCGGCGACGAGGCACGTGGCGGCGAGCGTCATGTCGTTGATTGTAACGCCTTCAGGCGCGGTCTGTCGCCCCATGCGGCCCGGCCAAGTCCGAGCGGCGGAACGACTCCCGCACGCTTTGCCGACCTGCAAACATTGCCAGGTTTGACCCTCATAATTCGTACAGGCTTCCCGATCAACGCAGAACTTACTATAATGTTCATGAGATCGGGTGCGTTGCTGCCCGAACGATGATCGATTGCGACCTACGGCGCGGAAATCGTTTGCTTCAGGTCTGGATGTCAGATACGTCAACGGCCGGCTTTCCCCGGCTGAAGGAGGAACGCATAATGAATCGAACGCTTGGTACGCTTGCGCTGGCGGCGCTTGCAGCCGCTTCCATGTCGCAAGGCCTCATGATTTCTTTTGGGACCCGTGAAACCGGGACTTCGGCCGCTATCGGCGAGAACGGTGGAACGTCTGGGGGGATCGAATGGGTCAATCTCGACGGTCAAACGCTCCACACCAACAGCACTTGGCAGTTGTTCACTTTTACGATGGCCACCGACCCCCTCACGGCCTTCGCGGGCACGACTGCGAACGGCGTGTTGGATGGAGTTGCTGGGACGATTGAGAACATTCGCATCAAGAACACGAACATCTCGAACCCGATTCGACTCTGGATCGACGATGTTACGGACACATTGAACGGAACTGACGTGTACAACTTCGGAACGTTCGAAGGGTACGCCGACGGCCAAGAGGTGATGTTCCAAGAGCCTAACTTCTCAGGCTCCACGGCACCCCACCTTGTGGCCGGCGGAACCGCGAAGGTCGACAACTCGGTTAGCCATACGGGCAACGCGTCCTATCGGCTGGACTACCAGTACATCGATGGCACTGCCGCTCGCTGGCTACGCCTCACGACCCACCCGACCACGCAGCCCCAAGCTGCGCCGACCATCCGCTACGATCAAAACAGCGTTGTGTCGTTTTGGATGAAGGCCGAGGTCGTTCCGGAGCCTTCTTCGATGATCGCTCTGGGACTCGGAGCCGCTGCATTGCTTCGTCGCCGCAGGAAGTAGTCATTGCCTCCCTGAGGGCGCAGACCGTTCTCGCGATTCGCGGGGGCGGTCTGTCTTGCTTTTTGGCCCCTACTTGCAGAAAAGTCATGTATAATTTCGTAGTGATCTGAATGGCTGGGCGCGCGATAGCTCGCCCGCGGTTCGCACAAAGGAGAGTCGAATATGATACGAAAACCGATCGCCGCAGGGGCGCTCTGCCTTGCCGTTGCTGGAACGTCGTATGCCAGCATCAGCGTCGTCAGCGGACCCGCCTTGCTCGTCACCGATCCCAACGTGATGAACTACAAGGCCGCGCCTTACGACGACCCCACCGCCCTCGTTCGATACTGGACGGAACGCGCTTCGTACACGCTGTCGCAAGACCTCGTGATCAGCATCGTTCCACCGGTGTCGTACCCCACAAACGTCACCTCGCACGCGAACAACAACGACAACTTCATCGCAGCGGGAACGAGTATCGAAAGCTACTACCTGTACTTCGATCCGAGCGGAACGAAGAGCGTGACCACGAGGTTCCGAACCACCAACCCAATCCTCGGGCTGATTTCGAACCATCGAGGCTCCGCGGCCAATGACCACTTCATGCTGTCCGACTACCTGATCGACCCTTCCGTGCCGGCGGCGAACATCCCGACGACGCACTTTGGGGATCGGGGACTGGAAATGCCCACAGACAACGTGATCTTCCACGCGGCGAACGAGATCGAAGTCGATTGGACCGCTTCGAACCCTGGAGATCAGATGCGAATCATCACGGCCGTTCCAGAGCCCGCGACAATGAGCGCATTGGGAATCGGCCTCGTAGCGCTGCTCCGCCGCCGTCGAAGGTAGGATGCATTTCGGGCGATTAGCGAGGTTGGGGCTTCTGAGGGAGCCCAAACCCGCTTGCGCCTGTTTATGCGCCACGCCGACCCGCGAGCAGCACCGCTCCCCCGGCAAAAAGCAACCCGAGCCCGCCGTAAAACGCCACCGCCGGCCACGGAACGCTTGAAGTCGTCTCTGGGGGGGCTCCATGCTCCCGAATTCCCGTCTCGACCGCCTCAAGCAATAGATCGGCAACGTCGGCCCCGGAAGTCGAAGAGAGCACCTTGCCGCCCGTGAGCGATGCGAGCTTCTCGGCATGCGCCTTGGCGTTGGTGTCCGAGCCCACGACGATCGGATAGATGTGGGCGGGGTCGACGCGTTCGGCAAGGTCGGCAATCTTCGTAATGGTTCGTCCGCCGCTATCGGGTGCGTGGGCGGGCGCGTCCGAAATCACGATGACGATCTTCGTGGGAATCCGCGACGACGGCTTTTCGTTCTTCCAGAAGTTCAGCGCGAGCTCGATTCCCCGGAGCTGGTCCTCAGGCCAATCCCCGCCGCCTACGGGCTCCCACACCCTCATGCGCTCGAACTGTTTGCCGAGGTCGGTAGTGAAGTTATGGGCCTCGAAGGCGTTGTTCTTATCGGCCTTCGCATCGCGGAAAGACACCACACAGAGTCGAATGTCTTTCGTCTTGAGTCGGAGGTCCTCGACGATCCGAATCGCGTTCTCCCGCATTGAAGCCAGCATTCGGCCCATCGAAGAAGTCGTATCGAGCACGATGGCAATGTCGAGCGGCCCGGCCTCATAGCCCACATCGCTGACCGAAGTAGGGTTGTGGATGATGCTCTGAGCCCGCTTCTGCGCCCTCCTTCGCTGCACTCCGGAGTCCGGAGTTTCCCGATATGAAGCCCGAACCTCGACATCGAACACCGGGTCGGTCCCCTCGGGCAGTTCTACTTTTCGAATCGTGCCCTTGACGACGTGCTCGCCCTTTGCTGGAACCGTGCCGCTTAGCTTGAGGTCCCACTGGCGCACGATCTTGGCCCCCTCGGCCGAAGACTCCAGTCGGTAGAGTCGCAGCCCCGAAAGCGAGGCGGCTTCGTCCGCTAGGTTCTTAACAACGATCCGCATTCGAAAGTCGTTGTCCTTCTCCAAAGTATAGTAGGGCTCGATTCTAAGGGCCGAAATGCTAGCCCGAAACGCGTTGAACGTGTACTTAATGGCCGTGTCCATGTACTCGCGATAGCCCGCATGATTGAACGCTTTGTAATCGGCGATGTTGGTGCCGTGCGCTTCGAGCGAGCACGCCTTCACAAGGTTCGCCATCACGTCGATCCTCGCTTCGCGTCGCTCCTTCTCCTTGAACCCATAGAACGCCTCGGGCGCCCGGAGGCCGTAATAGTGTCGCCGGAGGTTGTCCGTCGGAAGCAGAGTTCGGTTTTCGCGGGTGGCGGCCCTGGCAGTAGCATAGTGATCCGGGTTGGTTTCGTAGTGCAGATGCTCGCTCATCGGCGTCGCCGCCTCATAATCCGGGTATCCGTTGAGGGGATCATAGAGGGGCCCGTTAAAATAGAACGGATCGAAGTAGCTATAAAACTGAGCGTAAGACTTATTCTCCTTTTTGCCCTTATACAGATAGTCCAGGTAGGCCGCAACGCTCGACCGTATCGACTGCGGCATGATGTCCACTTTCATGATGCTGCCCGGACGAAGGTACGCGTTGGCTCTGATGTTGTCTTCCACTCGCCTCCAATAGGCGTTGGCGACCGAGGGGTTGATTCGCAGCACCTCGTCCCGCAAAAGGGTCTCCGCCTGAATCACCGGCGTGCTGTTAATGTAGGTGTCCGGATCTTCTCCGAGCCCGGCATACCACGTGTCCGCAAGTTCGCGCAGCCGCTTAAGCGTTCCCCCGCTCACCTCAAAAGCATCGGCGTGCTTGGCGCTGGCGACATCGGAAACGTAGTGCGCCATATAGGCGGCAAAGTGGGCTTTGTCCTGCTCGGAGCCTCCCGTTTCAATCGCCTGAACGAGCCTGGCATAATACTCTCCCGCGGCCCAGGGCGCGTCTCCCGAGCCTTCCTCGGCGCTCCTTCCTCCTGCACCGAGCCAAGGATTCCAATAGTGCGCCCTACCCGAATATTCAGGGTTCCAGGCGTTGCCCAAAGTCAGCTCAGCGTCGGCGCTCGGCCCTCCGGCCCCCCGGAATGTGGGCGCGAGATCGGGCGCGTCCGCGTCTACGATGCCGACCCCTCTCCGCGCCATCATTCCCTTGTCCGTGTGCTCCACGCCGTCCCATGCGTTGATGCTGTGAAGCGCGGGGAAACCGCTCTCCCCTTCTTCTCCGAAGGCCGGGTCGGCCTGGAGCATCCTGTACGCCTGCGAAACGATGAATTGGTGGATGGGGTGCGGCCCGCTCCGAGGCTGGAGCTCCGCCGCCATCGTCGTGGGATCGACCGCGAAGTTCGTGATGAGCAAGTTGATCTTGGTCCGCTGTTCGTCGCTCAAAGGGATCCTTCCCGTAAGTGTGCCCCAAGAATCGATCCTCGCAGGAAGCGCCAACCCCAGGACCGCGGCCAAGGCAAGTCCGCCGACGTTCCGCGTCGCACGAATCGAACGCCCTTTCGATCTCCTCATCTGAACCTCACCGCCTCGATCCACTGCTGCATGATCCTCCGGTTTTCACCCCAAGGGTCCCCGAAACCCAGAGCGGCCAGCGTAACCCCTCGCCCGCCGACAACCGCCATCGCCCCGATTCCAAATCCGTTGGCCACGTTTCGCGTTTCGGCAACGAAGTACTTGCCCGTCACGCCGCCGATCTCGATGTAGCCCGACTCGACGACCGTGTAGTCGTCCGGGTCGACATCCTCCATCATTCGCGCGGCGAACTGCTCCAGCCCCTCGCCGCTCCGCAGGTCCACAAACCGGCAGCCAAGAAACCACTCGTGGCCGCCAGGATCGACCCAGACCGCCTCGAATTGCCTCGAACTGTCGGTCTTGACGTCCCATTCTGAGGTGAGCGGCAGGCTCGCCTGCCCGCCCAGAATCGACCGGCCCGCTGGCGCAGCCGTAGAACCGCTGGTGGCCGATGGCCTCGACTTGGGAGGAGGCGAGGACTTGGCGGTTGTTCCCGTCGATGCCTTGGGCTTTTCCGCTGAGGCGGATGCCGCGGACTTGGCCGCCGCCGAGGAAGCCGTGGAGGCGGGAGGCTTCGCGGCAAGGTCGATCTTCGGCACGGACCCAGGCAAGCCTTCGAAGTCGGCCGGATCGAGAAGGTCGTTGGTTGCGGCGACTGGAGCTGAGGGTCCTGCGCCCTCGCTGGCCTCAATCGTGAATTCAGACTCCGTTTTCGGGCTTAGAAAAGGCACCTTGAACCCCATGACCACCGCAGCGGCGATCGAAGCGACCGCGCCGACGACCATCAGCGCTCCTACCGTCTTGCGAATGGACTTTCGGGGCCTTCGAGCCGTGGAGCGGGGGCTCGGCGCGCTGGATGGGCTGGGCCCGACGTCGAAGCCTGGGGCTCGCGCGGGCTCCTGAGGCCTGGGTGGAGGAGCCTGCTGCGCCCCTCCCGATTCGAGTTCCCTCCGCACCTGCTCCCGAAAAGCAGCCTCTTGCTCCTCGGCTTGCTGGGCCTCCAACTCCCGGCGCACGTGCTCCCGGTAAGCCTGCTCTTCTTGGAGCCGCGCCCGAAACCGCGCCTCCTCCTCTTCGCGAATCTGCCGTTTACGGTCTTCAGATAGGTCCGACATCTCCAGCACCCCCACGCCACGGGCACGCCTGCGCTTAGTCTACGACACTCCGCGCGAATTGTCCACCTCAGGCCAATCGGGAAGGAGAAGCTTTCCGCCTCGGCGAACTTGACCGATCTAGCCTCACGAAGAGAATACAAGTTCGGAGAGTCAAAGTGCCAACAGCCAGTATCGGTGGGACAAGCGTTTGGTTCTCACGGGGCAGCTACAGTGCCCCGCCTGTTGGTCCAGGAGTGGGTGCCCATACCTTTGAGAACTGCACCTTTGACGAGGGATTTGATCTGTCGGGCCGCACCCTCGGTGCTCCGCTCAAACTCGAAAACTGCGTCTGCAAGGGCGCGATGAACTTGTCGGGGTTGACGATACGAGCCCGCGGCCTTTCAGGAGACTTTGAGATTCCTGACCCCAACGACACCCTTCTCAACCTAAGCGCCACCAAGATCGAGGGGGAACTCGACATGAGGGGCATCTGGGTCGAAGGCGCGATCCGGGGATTTGGCCTCGAAGTCGGGGCGGGCTTGCGCGCAGGTCCGATCAAGGAGGAAGCGGGTCACACACTTAGAGTCACCGACACGCTCTGTCAGAACCTCTTGACCGACGAAAGGAACTTACAGCAGGACTCCTATAAGAGAAACTCCATTGCCGGTCTGATCGACCTAACGGATCTGCGCTGCAAGGGAACCGTCAACCTGAGTTGCGTCCAAGTGGTGGAGGACCTTCGCCTCGTCAACGCAGTGATCGAAGGAACTCTCCGATTCGCGCAGTGGGTGTCCGACTCTGATCTCCAAGCGCTTAGCGGACAGAATGCAGAGCTGAGTGCCGCGCTCAAACAACTCCCTACCCATACCTTCATCGGGGGAATGCTCGACCTGCATGGGGTTCAGGTGGAATCCGACGTTTACCTTCAAGGGACCCTTGTTGCTGGCAGAACGATCTTCTCGAACTCAACGATCGGCCAGACCTTGATCGCAAGGCCTTGGTTTCCGAACGACCGCGGCGATCCGAAGGTACTGCGGCAAACCGACCTCAAGGAAGCGCTCGAGAAGGCCGAGGGAGAACCAACGGAACTGCGGGGTGGAATCCGGGCCGCTCGGTGTACGATCAAGGGACTGCTCGACCTCTCGGGCGCGTTCCTCGGAGACGGCGTCGACCTGGACTTCTCGGATCTAGGCACGCTATATGGGCACCGCTCCGGGAAGTGCAACCGCATTCCTGCCGGCCGGAGGAAGCCGAGTTGGCGCACCACCGTTCCCGCCATTTCGGAATACGCCAGGCACGCTGTCGAGATCATTCGAATCTGCGAGAGCGCCACGAACGGCGAACTCGAATTGATTTCCCAACCCACCCACCTGAAGTCGAAGAGGTTCATGTTCCTTGCGAATGGCAACGGAGCCTTCGACGACCTCAAGAACAAGTCGGCGAACGACCCGCAACTCCTGGGCAATCTGCTCCATGGGTTCTCGAACACAGTCCTCAAGCAGAATCCCGACGACTCGGTGAAGGGTTCCTCAGCGAAAGCCTGCAAGTTCCTCAACCCGCTGGCTGCCCTCTATAAGGAATGGCCCGTCCACACGAAGTATCGCCCCAAGAAGTTTGAATGCACTTGCCGCCTGAAACTTGAGGACTGGATCGAACCTGCGGCTAACTCCGACAGCCACTCCTTCCTACACATCAGCGGGAAGCTCAGCCTAAGGTCGGTGACGATTCGGGGCGACTTGTCGCTCCAGGGGGCGCTCGTCTCTGAGGGGCTCGATGTTTCGGCCGCGGTCATCGAAGGCAACTTCATCTGCCGCGCCACCAATGTCGCGGAGGGGAAAGTGGTTTCAGACGCCACCAAGAAAAACGATCTCGCCAAGCTGTTTCCCACCGTGATCGGCCCCCACCCGAAGTCCAGAGATATGGCGGCCTCCATTACAGGAGAAAACCTCCAAGTCGGCCGCTACGTCTCGCTCAGCGGCGCGATTCTCACGAACGGGGTGAACCTCTACGGCGCCAAGGTGCAAGGCATGGTATCCGCAGACAGTTGGGGCGGATGCCGCACGATGATCGGCGCAGCTTCGGGTCCTGAGGGCCGAAGTTACTCGCTCCGCCTGACGGCCACGACGATAGGGGGCTCGGTGAATCTCATCGGAGCGTACCTTGCAGCAGGACTCAGCCTCGAAAACGCGTCCGTAAAAGGCGACTTGAGCGCTAATTCTAATTGGTTCGACCATGATCGGACGGGACTACCCTATCTACTGAAAAGTTGCTACTACGGACTATACGGCACCGACGAGCGCCGAGCCTTCATCGGCCAAGGATATTGGTCGAAGGGTGAGAAAGCCTCCTTGCTCCTTAACGGCCTCCAGATCGAAGGGGATGTCGACCTGCGAGGGCTGTTCGCCTTGGGAGGCATCCTTTGCCAAAGCGCCAAACTCGGCGGCAGCCTCATGCTGGAAGGAATCGAACGCCCCACAAAATCAAGCGTCTCTGGACGGCAAGGGGACGAGAACCCTAAACCTGCATGCCCCAAAGTCGCAAGTAAATCCAAACGCCACGCAGCCGATCGGTACGAGGACGAATCGTATTTCACGACGTTCATCGGACCCGCCGTCGAAACGGGAAAGAGCGTCTACAGCGTCGACTTGACGGGAACCCAGATGGACGGAGACATCGACCTTCGAGGCTCCATTCTTACTTCGGGCCTCCGGTTCAGTAATGCCGCAATCGGTGGCCATATCGTCCTTCAACCCCACCTGATGAACGCGGCCGATGCATCGCACGCCACTCTGATTTACGAAAGGACGCTGATCGGACCCTGTACCGGAATGGGAATGAGCCGGAGCACCAAGGACCACGAGTACAAGCTCCGAGTGTCGGTCATGGGCACGGGCTCAGAGGTGCATGGGTACTTGTTCGCCGGGGGGTGCCATCTCACGCACGGGATTATCATGGCAAGGACGAAGATCGAAGGGCAGGCGGACTTCTCCCCGTTCAAGATTGCGCTCGGACAATCCCCATCGGGCAGTCAAGAACCGAACGAGAAAGACCTTCGCAGCCTCATTGGGATTGGAGTGGGTCCCAAGGGGGCATGGACGGGCATTCGCGCTGTGGGCGCTTCCTTCGCGGGTGACCTCTTCCTGCAGGGCATTCGCTTTCGCCCTCCTTCTTCCCAAAACGTGCAGCCAGACGCGTCGCCTCGTACAGGAGAGGACACGCAGAAGCAAGGTGGCACTAACGGGCCGTTGATTGAAATGGCTGGGGCAACCGTGGGCTCCCGCCTCGTGATCGATGAAGTTCCGGAGATCCCTTCGACCCTCAGGCCCGCCGAAGGCCAAGTGGCGTTGAACTTCGCGTCACTGAGGGCTCGAACTATTGAGTTTCATGCTAAGGATAGTGGAAGTCACTCTGAGGACGGACAACAGGCGCAGCAAAACGGACAGGCCAAGGATAACGACATGGAGCAGCAGCGTGTCCAGAAGTCAAAGGAGTGGGAGTTCGCAGGTAATTTCTCTTTTTCGGCCGCTGTTTGTTTATTCGCGCTATCACCTCTCTTGTTCACCTGGTTTTGGGAGTGGGACTGGATGTCGGTAGTCGCAACTTACGTCGCGATCGGAGTCCTCGTCGTTGCCGCCCGTGGATGTGTTCGCCGGGCCTCAAGTCTCTGTATGCGGGAAGGGTGCCTGCTGGGCCGAGCGTATTCGTTCCGCGACGTTCGCGTCGATTCAGTTAGCATCGGCCAGAAGGATCGTGAGCGTCTTTCGGGCGAGGCCTTCGGTGGGCAAAGCAGACCACTTTCTCGCGGGCAATCACTATTCGCTCACAGCGTTGGAGTCGGGTGGGCCATGGTTTGGCTGACGACTCACCTCGCTTTCGGTCCAGGGTATGGAGTGGGCGTAGCTATTGTTGGTGGCCTCACCTACCTCGCATCGTTCGCTTCGACATCGTCCCACTTCAGCACGAGGATCAAGACCGCTTGGAACTCCGACAGCGCGGTGCGCTGGGCCTGGATGTCCTTCGCGTTCTTCTTGGCCGTCGCAATTCTCACGCATCGCTTGGGTGTTTATGTAGGTTTTCTGGGTGTTTTTTTAGCTCTTACGCTGCTTGTTGCGACTGCGTGGATCGTGAGGCGAAGAGGAATCCACGACTACATCCAGGTCCTTGCCCTTGCCGAGAACGATGAAGGCATCTTCGCAACCGTCGAACGACAGTTCCGGGCCGAGGGAAACCACTCTGACGCAGACAAGGTCAGCCTCCAGTGGCAGCGCCTTCAGTTCCTTCGGACCCCTCACAGCTTCCGTTGGTTACCTTCGCTTCTGCTCCATATGCTGACCGGACACGGCGTCAGGACCTCACCTCTCGTCGGACTCCTCGCGATCCTCACCATTTGGGGCACGGCCTTGTTTCAATCTGAAGGAGCGGTGATCGAACTCAAGCCGAAGGGAGCGGTCGCAAGAACCCAGTTAAGTAGCGTTGGGGACGCGTTCTATCTCACCATGGGGTACTTCTGGCCGATCTCGAACGCACAGATTCGAACTCAGTGGGCCGCTTCTGACCTGCCGATCCGCTTTCCGGAGATCAAGAATGACAAGGCTACTGACAACACGCTTAGGCCCACATACAGCCAGGTCGCTAGCGCGCTTTCACTTATCGGCTGGATTTGGGCCGCTCTGGTCGTCCAGAACCTTCTCAAGTTCATCCCGCGCCTCAAGGAACGGAAGGGATGAAGTTGGACGAGGCCACCCGAACCCAGTTGGGGCAGATCCACCTTCGCAGCGCTCGGGCGGCAGGTGGATCCTGGTTGCCTTGGACGCAGTACCTGCCCATCGACGAGGGAGAGGCGGAAATCGCCCACTCCGGAGTCCATGTTCGCCATCCTCTGCATACCCTTGGACGCTTCAGCGCAACGAGCAACTCCGCGGCTCACCTTGCCTCATGGGCGAGAACTCACATGCCGCTCCTTGCGGGCTGTCTGCTCACAAGCCAGCCGTTCCTCCAGATCGCCGATTTCCAACGGGCCATGAACAAGCTCGCTGAATTGCCCCCAGGGCCTTGGCAAGTCAATACCGAGCAGCCTGGCGTCCATGCAGTCGGCGCCTACCCAAAGAAGGTTTACTATCTGTTTGAAGGCTTCGGGGGCCAGTTGATCCCCACGCTGGAGTTCCTCGCTGCCCTGCCCGACGACCTGAGCGCGTTGAGCCGCGCCCTTGACTGCTGCGCAGATTGAAGTTCAGGACTGGTCGTAAAGCGAATTCGCGGGAAGTCCCCTCGCTGTCCTCCCAACTTCGGAAGCGCTCCGCCGCACCAGAAAGAAGCCGCTTCCTTTGAGTACCCTTTCCTTATGAGCGACGATCAAGGAGTGACGCCCGAAATCAAGGTCGGCGATACCGTGTGGCTGCGCACGGGAGGTGTTCCTATGACCGTCGAGCGGGTCTATCGGGCCACCGACGGAAACCTCATGGTCGAGGCCACCTACTTCGACGGCGAAAAAGACCACCACGGGCAGTTTCTGGCGAGCGATCTCGAAGTTCGACCCCGATACGGCGACGAGGACTAAACGCCTGCTGAAAGATGCCTCCTTAGCGGATGCAGAACGCTAGGCGGAGGTCGAACGAAGGCAGATGCCGAACTCGCGGTCCGACTAAGAAAGCTCTTCTGGGGCGCCAGAGCGGGACCGACACTGTTTCGGCAATTACCTTTCCGCTGACTCGGCAGCCTCTCCGAGATCGCGGCCGGCGCATCGACGCGCTACAATGGGCCATGAACACGGCCTTCCAGTCCTGGCTCGCCTCCAACCTCCAGGACCTCAAAGATCAGCACCTCTACAAGCAACCTCGCGTGCTCGAAACTCCGGCAGGCGGCAGGGTGCGGATGGACGGCAAAGAGGTCGTCAACCTTTCCAGCAACAACTACCTGGGGCTCGCCAATCACCCCAAGGTTCGGCAAGCCGCGCTCGAAGCGGTCGAGAGGTGGGGCGTGGGCGCTGGCGCGGTGCGCTGGATCGGCGGCGAAATGACCGTCCACGAAGAGCTAGAGCAAAGGCTCGCGAAGTTCAAGAAGGTCGAGGCGGTGCTCGTGTTCACGTCTGGATTCACCGCCAATTCAGGGTGCATTCCTGCCGTCACCACGAACCAGGACGTGATCATTTCGGACGAGCTGAACCACGCAAGCATCATCGATGGGGTCAGGCTTTCCAGCGCGGAGTACCGCAAGAGCGATGGGTGGGTCTATGCGCACAAGGACATGGACGCCCTCGAAGACTGCTTGCGGCGGGCTCAGCAGCGGGGGTTTCAGAAGAAGCTCGTGATCACCGACGGCGTGTTCAGCATGGACGGAGACATCGCACCGCTCCCGCAGATTGTCGAGTTGTGCGAGCGCTATGACGCGATTCTCATGGTCGACGACGCTCACGGATCGGGCGTACTCGGCGAGAAAGGCGCGGGAACGACCTCGCACTATGGGCTGTACGGGCGGGTGGACATTCAACTCGGCACTCTCTCCAAGGCGCTGGGGGTTGTGGGCGGGTACATTGCAGGTTCCGATCCGCTCAAGCGATGGCTCATCAACCGCGGCCGGCCTCACCTGTTCAGCACGGCCCACCCGCCGATGGTGCCCGCCGCGTTGATCGCCTCGCTCGAGGTCATGGAGCACGACCCCGAACCGATGCGCCGGCTGTGGGAAAACACCAACTGGTGGAAGTCTGCGTTGGCCAAAGCCGGGTTCGATACGATGGGGAGTGAAACGCCCATCACCCCCGTGTATTTCGGCGATGAAAGGGCGGCTCAAGAGGCGGAGAGGGCGCTTTTCGAAGAAGGGGTGTACGCGCTTTCCATCGTGTATCCAACGGTGCCCAAAGGCAAGGCTCGAATCCGCACGATGCCCAACGCCACCCACACGCCCGGCGACCTTGAATTCGCTTTGAGGGCTTTTCAAAGGGTCCGCGATCGAGTCGGCGTCTGAGGGGATTACTTGCGCTCTTCCGGCGACTCTTTGTATAATCCCCTTGCGAGAAAAGGCGTATCGGCCATTGGGTCGGCGGATCCTCGTTAGGGAGCCGCCGGCTTTCTCATGTTGGGGGACCGCTACCGGGAGAACCAATTATGCCGACGTTAGTGATCGTAGGGGCGCAGTGGGGCGACGAAGCCAAAGGCAAAATTGTGGACGTCTTGGCCGACGGCGCCGACGTCGTGGTTCGCTATAGCGGCGGCAACAACGCGGGGCACACGGTCATCACCGGGGGCCAAACCTTCAAGTTCCACCTAATCCCGGCAGGAATTCTCCACCCCCAAATCACGGCGGTCCTGGGCAGCGGGATGGTCGTCTGCCCCAAGAGCCTTCTCGACGAGTGGGACACCGCTCGCGCGATGCGAAGTGAGTTGGGAGCCCTGAAAATCAGCAGCGGAGCGCATGTGGTGTTTCCGTACCACAAGTCGCTGGACGTGCTTGAAGAGGCGGCCCGCGGGCACAACAAGATCGGCACGACTTCGCGAGGGATCGGCCCCGCATTTCAAGACAAAGTAGGCCGGTTCGGCATCCGAATGGGCGAATTCGTCGATCCTGAGGTCTTCCCCGTGCGGCTGGAAGAGGTTCTCGAATACAAGAACCGATTGCTCTCCATGCTCGGGGGCGAGGCAATCGAGTTCAAGCCCCTGCTCGACGAGTACTCAAGCTACGCGTCTGCGCTCCGCGGCTTCGTCGGAGATTCCGAATCGTTCGTGGCAGATGCCTTGGACGCAGGCAAGCGGATCATGTTCGAAGGGGCGCAAGGCACGTTCCTCGATCTCGATTCAGGAACGTATCCCTATGTCACGAGCAGCCATCCGGTGGCCGGCGGCGCTTGCCTGGGGACTGGGATCGGCCCCCGCGCGATCGACCAGGTGCTGGGAGTCTGCAAAGCCTACACGACTCGCGTCGGCGCAGGCCCATTTCCTACCGAACTGGACAATGAAATCGGGGACAAGATTCGGGAGCGGGGTCAGGAGTTTGGAACGACGACCGGCCGGGGCCGCAGATGCGGATGGCTCGACTTGAACCTGTTGCGCCGTAGCGCGTCGCTAAATTCGCTCAGCGGGTGGGTCGTGACGCGTCTCGACGTGCTCTCAGGTTTCGAACGATTGCACGTTTGTACCGGCTACCGATGGAACGGCAGGACCCTCAACACCGTTCCGCAAGACACGTTCCTGCTCAGCCAGGTGGAGCCCGACTATAAGACCGTTCCCGGCTGGGACGCCGACATCACGGGCGCCCGCAGCCTAGCCGATCTCCCCACGGCCGCGAGGGACTACTTGAACCTCATCGAGGAGGAAACGAGAACTCCCATTTGCATCGTGTCGGTGGGTCCCGACCGGCAGCAGACGATTCTTCATCGGGAGGACCTCATCTGGCCGTGAGCCCCATGAACAGCCGGAACTCAACGTGGCGCGCGATTCGTATGGGGAACTTAGACACGGACGCCGGCCTCCGGCGAAAGTCACGGTGCGTTCCAAGCGCAAGCGGTATCGTGTTCTCTGCCATGACTCGAATCGGAAACAAAACTGGGCTGCGCGCCGCTTACGGGTTGAGCGCTTTGCTGTGCGCCACGGCGTTCGCGCAGGATCAAGAGGCTCTCTCGCTCCAGCGCACGCTCGAATTGACCATAGCCAACAACGGGACGGTACGGGCGGCGTTCCTCGACCTTGAAGCCGCCCGCAGCCGGGTTCGTCAGGCTTTCAGCCTGTTTCTCCCCACAGTAACGCCGTCCTTCCGGTACGACACCTCGCGGAGCGAGACCTACACGGGCTCGTTTGCGGGAGTGACGAAGCGGAGCGACGGTACCCCTCAAGTGACGGCGAATTGGCGGCTCCTCGATTCCGGCGAGCGCGAATGGAGCTATCAGTCGTCTCGGCGTCAAGCGAGCGCGGCGGAATGGGATGCGATACAAACCGTGCGCAACCTTCTTTTTCAGGTTCATCAGCAGTATTACGACGCTCTTCGCGCCCAGGAGTTGATGGCGGTTTCTGAAGCGCAACTCAATCGGGCCGAGACGATCCTCAAGCAAACTGACGCCCAGATCGAAGTAGGGATGGCGCCCAAAAAGGACCGCCTGCAGGCGAACGCGGACTTCCTCAACGCTCAAGTTCAGCGTCTGCAGACCCTCAACCAGCGGGCCATCGCCTTGACGACGCTCAAGGCAACCTTGGCTTGGCCCGAGTCCCGCGACCTACCCAAACTCATGGCGGCCATGGTCCCCCAGAGGTTCCCGCCGATTCTGCCTCTGGCCGAAGCCACCCGATTGGGCCTGGCGAACCGCCCCGACCTTCAATCCCGGCGGCAACGCCTTTCGAGCCAACGCTATCAGGTCTTGCGAGCGGAACGAGACGCTTCCTTCAGTTGGACACTGGACGCCTCTTACGTCCGCCAATTCGGACCCGACGTTTCGGACCAGCGCGCGCTAACGTTCCTCGTGTCGATGCCGCTGTTCGACGGGAATTTCGCCCGCGAATCGGCGCGCCAAGCACGGCTTAGTTACGATGCGTTTGAAGCGGAGTTGGTCCAGGCCGAGCGCCAGGCGCGGGCGGAGATCGAGTCCGCTCACGTCTCGCTGTCGCAGGATATCGAAAGGGTTCACGCGGCGCTCGCGGCGCGAGAAGCGGCCCAACTCAACTATGAGGCCGCCGTCGAATCGCAGAAGCAAGGCGCAGAGGGCACCACGGTGATCACGGTGCTCACCGCACAGGTGAGCCTAGTCACCGCGGAGTTGAATTACGTAGAAGCTGTATACGACTACCTTATTTCGGAGATGAGGCTGAGGCTCGCCGTGGGCGAGTCGTTGCCTGGCGAAGAGAGTTGAAGACAAGACTGCTGGTTATCGGAGGACTCGCCGCGATCGTCGCGGTGTTTTGGTACGTGATGCGCACGGGTTCCAAGGAGCCCGAGTTGGAGTATCGCTACGCCCCTGTGGTCAAGGGTGAGATCGTGCGCTCGATCACCGCGACGGGGGTGCTCGTCGCCCTGACTACGGTGGACGTGAAGTCGAAAGCGGGCGGCATCGTCGAGCAACTCGTGGTCGATGAGGGCAGCGAGGTCAAAAGGGGCGACCTGATCGCGATCATCGACCCTCGGGACACCCAAGCCAGCTACAGTCAAGCCGAGGCCGACCTTCGGCAAGCGACTGCCCGCGCAGCGCAAGCGAAGGTCAACTATGATCTCCAAATCGCGGGAAGCAAGACCTCCGTCGAAGACGCTCAGGTGGCCTTAGAGACCGCTCGAATTCGGCTCGCCCGAGCTCAAATCGAAGCCGAACGCCAACCGACTCTTACAGAATCCAACCTCACTTCGGCGAAGGCTCAGCTCGATCTCGCAAAGCAAGACCTCGATGTTTACGAGCGGGTCACCGCTCCTCAGATTCGCCGAGACGTGAGCGGGTCACTCGCGAGGGCCCAAGCGGACTTCGATGCCGCCGAGGCCGATTACACTCGGCAACAGGAACTCCTCAAGCGCGGATTCGTGAGCGAGGGCACGGTGGAGAGAGCCAAGGCAACCCTCGAGGCCGCGCGAGCTTCGTACACCTCGGCGAGCCAGCGCAGCCAAACGCTCGACCGCGAGATTACGGCGGAGATGGAACGGCTCAGACTTGCGCTGAGAAGGGCCCAAGCGACCCAAGACGACGCGATCGCTCAGCGGAGCCAAGTCGACATCGCGCGGAGGAACCTCGAAGAGTCTCGCAAAGCCGTACAGCAGGCCGAAATCAACCTGCAGAAGATGATCGACGCCCAACTCAACAACCGCATCCGCCAGAGCGAGGTAGTCGCAGCAGAGGCGGGCACGGTCCGAAGCAAGGTGGCCCTCGACAACGCCAAAGTCCAACTCGAGAGCACCACCGTAGTCGCGCCGCGCGATGGCGTTGTGACGATGAAATACCTCGAAGAGGGCACCATCATCCCGCCTGGAACCAGCACCTTCGCCCAAGGCACGAGCATCGTGCAGCTCAGCGACGTTTCCAAGCTGTTCATGGAGTGCTTGGTCGATGAGGCCGACATCAGCGACGTCCGGAAGGGCCAGCAAGTGAGGATCACTACCGAGGCATTTCCTGGCCGGCAGTTCCGAGGGGTCGTCGAGAGAGTTAATCCGGCGGCAGCTACGGACAACAACATTACTGCGGTCAAGGTCCGCATCGAGGTCCTGCCCGGCCATGACCTCAAGCTTCTGCCCGGAATGAACGGCACCGCCGAGTTCATCACGATGTCGAAGCCGAACGTTCTGGTCGTTCCTTCGCAGGCCGTCAACTTCGAGGGAGAAAAGGCCACAGTGAAGATCAAGACCGCCGACCCGCTCAAACCCGAAGTGCGCGAAGTTAAAACGGGCGACACGGGCAACAACGGAATTGAAGTCGTCGAGGGCCTCAAAGAAGGCGACGAGGTCGTCGTGGCTGAAATCGACATCGCTGCCCTTCGCGAGATTCAAACTCGCATGGAGGAGGCTCAGGAGGGTGGAGGACTCGCCGGAGGCACAAGGCCCGGCGGCGGACGGCCCCGAACGCAAACGACGACGAGCGGATCTGGTTCTGGAGCGAGTCCGGGCGGAATGCAAAGACCCGGCACTTCAGGTGGCGGGACTTCGGGCGGCGCCATGCCGGGTGGAGGCGGCGCATCGGGAGGCGGACCTGCCGGAGGCGGAGCGCCGAGCGGCGGGCCCTCCCCTGGAGGCTCTTCGGGAGGCGGCGCTCCTCGCACGGGAGGTTCTTAGGTGAGTTTCTGGGATAGCGTGGAAAGCGCATTGCGAGCCGTCGCGGCGAACAAACTGCGTTCGGTGCTTACCATGCTCGGCGTCGTGATCGGGGTCGGGTCCGTGATCGCGATGATCGGCATCGGCGCGGGGACGGCGCAGAAGTCGCTCGAGAACATCGAGGTCATGGGCACGAACATGCTCACGATCATGCCCAACTGGCGAAGAGGAAACGTCAGCCTCGGAGCAGGCGATAACCCGAATCTGACCGAAGACGACGTAGCGGCTCTCAAGCGTGAAGTCGAAACGATTGAGTTCATCACCGGGTCGGTCCGATCCGGCGCGTCCGTCAAGTACGGCAACCGGACCACGAACACGCAGGTCTACGGCGCGGAACCCCAAGTCGCCCTCATCCGGAACGCGACGAAAATGCACCAGGGCACCTGGTACACCGCCGAAGACGAGGCGATGGCCAACCGCAAGGCGGTCTTGGGATATACCGTCTACGACGAGCTCTTCCAAGGCGAGAACGCCATCGGCGCGACGATCCGCGTCAAAGGGCGGAACTACGAAGTGGTCGGCGTCGTGGCCTATAAGGGTGGTTCGGGGTTCATGAACCCAGACGACCAGATCTACGTACCCCTCAAGACCGCGCAAACTCGCCTTCTAGGTAAGACCAAGTACGACATGATCAACCTGACCGCGAAAAGTGGCTTGCTCTTCTACACCCAGGCCAAGGTCGAAGAGGTTCTTCAGCGCAAGCAGAGCAACGCGATGGGCGAGTCGCTGTTTCGCATCATGAACCAGGGCGAGTGGATCGAGCAGATCGAGACCCAGACCCGCCTGCTCAGTTTCCTCCTGGCTGGAATCGCTTCCGTTTCCCTGCTCGTCGGCGGGATCGGGATCATGAACATCATGCTGGTGAGCGTTACCGAACGGACGCGAGAGATCGGACTCCGAAAAGCCATCGGCGCAAAACGAACGTCCGTGCTCGCCCAGTTCCTTCTCGAATCGATCGTAATGTGCCTCGTCGGAGGCGTGGTGGGGATCATCCTCGGCTCCACGGGCGTCGTGTTCGTCGCCCAAGCGCTGAAGGTCCCGCCCATTATCAACACGCAAGCGATCGTGATGGCTTTTGGGTTCTCTGCTTTGGTGGGGCTGTTCTTCGGGCTGTATCCGGCCATGCGAGCGAGCAGGCTCACGCCCATCGAAGCGCTCCGATACGAATGAGCGCTTACCCCTTCAGGCCCGTCAAGGCGATCCCCTGGATGAAGTAGCGTTGGGCCAAGAAGAACAACACGATGACGGGCGTGACGATTACCGTCGAGGCCGCCATCAAGAGGTGCCATTGCGTCGCTCCCTGTTGCGATTGGAAGAACTGCAGCCCTAGCGAGAGCGTGAACGTGTATTGGTGCAGCAAGTAGATGAGCGGGCCGAGGAAGTCGTTCCACGAAGCCATGAAAGTGAAGAGCGCCACTACCGCGAGGGCGGGCTTGCTGAGCGGCATGACCACGCGGCTGTAGATGTGCCACTCCGAACCTCCATCGAGCCTAGCCGCCTCGGAAAGCTCTTCGGGGATCGTTCGGAAAAACTGGCGCAAGAGGAAAATACTGAACGCGGTCCCGAACCATGCCGGAACCCACAAGGGTCGAAAGGTACCGATCCAATCGAGCGCCCGAAACAGCCCAAACGTCGGCACCATCACCACCGGAAACGGGATCATCATGGTCCCGAGAGTCGCCGCAAAAAACACGTCGCGCCCCTTCCAGCGCAACTTGGCGAACGAATAGGCGACGAGCGAGTTCGCCACAAGAGAACCAGCGACGGTGAGGACGCAAATGAGCAGGGTGTTCCTTGCATAGACCAGGAACGGGATGTACCCCAGCTTCTCGCTCTCGAAGGCGACTGCTTCAGGGTAGTTCTGCCAGACGACTGGGTCGGGAATCCAGACCGGCGGATCGGCGACTGCCTGGTTGATGTCCTTGAGCGAGGTCGAGATCATCCACAGGAGCGGCATGAGGAAGAGTGCCGAGAGCGTGAGCAGTAAGGCGTGGATGAGCCATGCACCTTGGCGGCGCTCTTGGCCGATCGAGCGCTGACGGTTCTCCCCTCGCCTAATCGCCAGCATAGTGAACCCTCCGCTCCATCAACTTGAGCGAGATCAGCGTTAAGGCGAAGATGATCAGGAACATCAGCCACCCCATCGCCGACGCGTAACCCATGCGCAGATACCGAAACGCGTTGTCGTAAAGATACATCGTGTAGAAGTAGGTGGACCGCGCAGGCGCGCCGTTGGGAAACATCACATACGGCACCGTGAAGACCTGGAGCGTGCCGATCATCCCCATGATGACGTTGAACATGATGACCGGGCTGATCATCGGCAGCGTGATGTGACGGGTCTTCTTCCAGGCCCCGGCGCCGTCCAGTTGAGCCGCCTCGAACAGGCTCACCGGAACGCTCTGAAGCCCTGCCAAGTAGATCACCATCGCGTGCCCCACACCCCACATCGCCATGAGCACGAGCGCGGGCTTGGACCAGGTGGGATCGCCCAGCCAGTTGGGGCCGCTGATTCCGATCGAGCCGAGCGCCACGTTGACCAGGCCGGTCTGGCCGTTGAACATCCACAGCCACAACACCGCCAGAGACACCAGCGGCACCAGCGAGGGTAGAAAGAAGATCGTTCGGTAAACCGTAAGCCCACGAATCTTCGTGTTGAGCAAGAGCGCCAGCCCCAAGGCCGCCAAAGCCGAAAGAGGGAGGGCCATCACCGCGTACAGGAACGTGTTCTTGAGCGCCACCCAAAAGAGTTCGTCGCTCAAGAGCTCGCTGTAGTTGTCGGTCCCGATCCAGATGGGTTTCCGGAGGACCGAATAGTCGCAGAAGCTGAAGTACATCGAAGCGACCACGGGATACAGCATGAACCCGCAAAACCCCACGATCCAGGGCGAGGCGAACAAGACGCCCATCCAAGCTTCCTTTCGCCTCAGCGTCATCGGTCGCGATTCCTTTGTGCGAGGGTCTTCAAGTAGGCGTCGAGCTTGGGCTGCATTCGAATCCGGACGTCGCGCAGCGCCTCTTGGGGGGTCTTCTGCTTCAGAAAGACCTGTTCGATCGCAGCCGCGAGTTCTTGGGAGTATTGGGGCCAAATCCCGAATTGAGGAGGAGCGACGGCGTTCGGACCGCGAGGAAGGTCGGCAAAGAGGCGAATGTAGGGGTTGGGGTGCCTCTTGTAGAAGTCCTCGCTCACTTCGACGAGCGGGCTGTGCTTTCGCTGTCCCATGCAGAGCAGTTCCATCCCCCTTTGCGACTGCACGAACTTGATGAACTCAAATGCCTCCTTGGGATGCCGGGCGCCGCGGGGAATCCCCAGGACATCCAGACCCACAAAGGTCATTTCAGAGAGGTCCGGCCGGTCTTGCGGGTGGGGAAACGGGGCCACAGCCCAATCGAGGTCGGGGGCGACTTCCGTGATGAAGTTGTACATCCAAACGCCCTGAAGCACCATCGCGACCTTTTCGGACATGAAGGCGTTCTGAGGCGAAGAAAACGCCCCAAAGCCCTGCCGGAACGCTTGGATGTCGGTCGCCCCGTAAAGATCCGAGAACTTCATTACGAACTCGAACGCTCGGACGTTCTCAGGGCTATCGCAGGTGATCGTGTCCTTCCCGTCCCAAAGGCGTCCTCCGAACATGTACCCCCAGGCCCAGTTCCACCACCCCGGCTCTTGCGGCAAGAAGCCCGCCTTCCGAATTCGTCCGCGCTCATCGCGAACCAACAGTTGGTCGGAGTAGTCGATCAGTTCTTCGATGGTCGTTGGGGGCCGGTCGGGATCGAGGCCCGCAGCGCGAAGCATCTCCCGGTTGTAATGGAGCGCCGTCGAGGCCGGGGTCGTCGGAAGAGCCCAAACCTTGCCGCCGTACTCGCAGATGTCCCAATACGCGGGAATGTACCGGCTGGAGTCGATCCCGGCTTCCCGGCAGAAGTCGTCGAGGGGAATCAGCGCGTTGTCGTCGGCGAACTGCGCGACGTCGGCATCATACAGGCCCGCTACGTCCGGAGGCACGCCTCCCGAAGCCGCCAGCAAGGTCTTGGAACTGACGGCGGCGATGCTGAGGTAGTCGACGTAGATTCGGTCCTGAGATCGGTTGAACTCATCGACGACGGCGCGCATCGCTTCGCCTTCGAACTTGGTCCATTTCTCCCAGTAAGTGACTACCACCCGATTGGGTCGTTCGGGCTTTCGAACGACGCGCTCGCTCGTCCAGAAACAAGCCACGACGATCGCGATTCCAAGCCAACGCACGAGAGGCCGCATTGTCATACCCGTCGAACCTATTCTGCGCTCACCGGAGAAGTCCCTTCGGAATTCGAGCGGAAGGCGTCGTCGAGGAGCCAGCAGGCGGCGCGTTGCGTCTGATTCCGAGGGATTAGCCCCGGCTCAGAATCCTCGCAGCGGTCCAATCGAAACCGGCATCGCGGGGCAAACGAGCATCCAGGTGGCAAACGAGCGAAGTCGGGGGGCTGGCCGCCAATGGGTTCGAGCGTCTTTGCGCCCGCTTTCGGCATCGCGGCCAAAAGCGCTTGTGTGTAAGGATGCGCCGGACTGCGCAAGACGGATTCGGCATCGCCGCGCTCGACGACTCGGCCGGCGTAATAAACGGCGATGTTGGAAGCCAGCGAACCGATGACCCCGATGTCGTGGGAAATCAGCATAACCGCCACGCCTTCGGTTTCCTTGAGGTCCTTGAGAAGCCGCAGAATCTGCGCCTGAAGCGTCACGTCGAGCGCGGTAGTGGGCTCGTCCGCGATCAACACCTTGGGCTTGCAGGCGAACGCGATCGCAATAACGACACGTTGCCGCTGGCCGCCCGACAACTGGTGGGGATACTTTCGCGCGGACAGTTCGGGAGTGGGGACGCCGACCTTGTCGAGCATCTCGACGCTTCGCTTCCACGCCTCGGATCGCGAGAGATTGTGGTGAAGCATCAACACTTCCGCGATCTGGTGCCCCACTCGCATCATCGGATTGAGGCTGGTGAACGGGTCCTGCATGACGAGAGCGATCTGCTGGCCCCGAATGTCCAACCACTCTCGCTTGGGGAGGGTGAGGAGTTCCCGGCCCTCCAAGACGATCGACCCCTTGGTGATCCGGGCCGACGCGGGAAGCATGTTCATGATCGCCATCCCGGTCATCGACTTTCCGCATCCCGACTCGCCGACGACCCCGAGCGTGTGGCCGGCTTCAAGTTCGAGCGAGACCCCGCGGAGTACCCTCACGCCCGCGATTTCGACCTCGAGGTCCACAACTTCCAAGATCGCCATAACCGCGTCATTATCTCCCAAGAGTCGATGCTAAGTTTGCGCTTGCCCCGAAGCAACGCGGATTTCTTGGAGACGGGTTCGCTACGAGCGACGGCGCCCGGAGTTGTATACTCAACGCCATGTCTTCTCGTGTACGAGTCGTCGTTGCGGACGACGAAGTTGCGTATCGAAACGCGCTCCAGCGAACGCTCGATCTGATGCCGGATTGCGAGGTGGTCGCTATGTGCAAGGACGGGCAAGAAGCGCTTGACGCTTGCCTTGCCGAGACTCCTGACGTGCTGCTGACCGACGTCAATATGCCGCGCATGTCCGGCGTGGAGCTTGCCGCCAAGCTCTCGGCCGAGTCCCCGGAGATCAAGATCGTCGTCCTGACAGTTCAAGAGGACGACGAGACCGTCTATGACGCGTTTAGGGCCGGGGCGCTGGGCTATCTTCTCAAGAGTTCCACCCCGCAAGACGTGATCGAAGCGATTCGTCTGGCGGCCAAGGGGGAAGCGAAAATCACGCCGAAGATCGCGGCCAAGGTCGTCGCCGACTTTCGACGGGTCCGCGAGATCGATCCGCCTGACGACACCGAATTGTACGTCCTTAGCGACCGGGAACAAGAGATTCTCGACTTGATCGCCGAGGGCATGAGAAACAAGGAAATCGCCAACAAGCTTTGCATCGCAGAAAAAACGGTGAAGAACCACGTAAGCAATATCCTCAAGGCGCTCCACGTGAACAGCCGGACCGAGGCCGCCATGAAGGCCGTGCGCTCCCGCATGGGGGGCCGCGAGGGTTAGGACGTAAGTTCGATGCAACCCAACCCGGCCGAACCGCCCTCCGCGAGCCCTTCGTCGGAACAAAACGCGTTTCCGCTCGGCTTCTTGCTGGGGTTCGTGGGTTTGATCGTGCTTTTGGGGGTACTCGGCGTCGCTGTGTTGGCGCCCGTTTTCTTTTCAGCTCGAAAGGGAGCGGTAAGCGCAGTCTGCCTTTCCAACGTTCGCAAGCTGAGCGCCGCGCTCGTGCAGTATCAGCTCGACAATAACGAATCCCTCCCTGCGGGCGAGTCATGGACCCTCGCGGTTTCGCCCTACCTCAACGACCTGAAGATGCTGCATTGCCCGGCTTTGGGATCGGCGGACAGCGAACCTTTCGGCTACGCGCTCAACGAGAGCTATGCAGGCCGGCGGTTGACCCCCGCAGAACCTCTCAACAACGTTCCGATCGTTTTCGAATCGACCGTCATCGAACCCAATGCCGTCGCACCTTATCGCTCGAAGCCAACTCCAGGGCGGCACACAACGAACTCTGGGCAGGGGAACTTCGTCGGGTTCGCCGACGGAAGCGCAAGGTTCGTCAAGGATTGACGCGGCGCGGCTGGCTCGTGCCGATCTACTCCGCCTCGTCGTCGCCCGAGGTTCCCGAATGGCTCGCTCTCAGTGCGCGCTTGAGGAGGTTGAGTTGGCCCATGTGGTAGCTTGCGTGGATCGCGATGCGCAAGAGCAAGTCCACCGCCTTCTCTTCGGAATCGCACCCAAAAGCGGGCGCGTCGGCTTGGCAATAACGCCTCGCCTCCTGGAGTCCCTCGACGAACCGGCGGCGCAAGGTAGGCCATTCCGAAGGGTCAGGGTCCCGAAAGTCGTTTTGCCAGACGAACTCGCTAGGCGGTCGAGGCTGTCCAGCTAGCTGTCCCAACCACAAGTCTTGCCAAAAGACGGCGTGCGCGAGGTTCTTGAGCGCCGAATACGGGTGGGCCGGGAGTTGCTTCGCCGCATCCTCTTGCTTGATGCGGAGGAGCCCCTGAGGAGTCGGGATGTCCCACCCTTCGAGGATTTGTTGAAAAAGCTGATCGAGATGCGACAGACTCACTTCCAGATCACCTGCTCACTGACTTGCGCGAATCAGCTCTCGGAGCCTTGCCTACGTTCGGGACCGCGTGGTCAGGCGCTCGATGCGCTTCTCATACGCTGCGCCCTTCAACAGTCGGCTCACATAGACGCTCGGAGTGTGGATGCAATCGGGATCGAGCTCGCCCACGGGCACGATCTCTTCGACTTCGGCTACGGTGACTTTGGCCGCTGAGGCCATCATGGGATTGAAATTGCGAGCGGTCCTGCGAAAAACCAAGTTCCCCGTGGAGTCGGCTTTCCAAGCTTTCACGAGAGCGAGGTCCGCAGTGAGGGCGCGCTCCATCACGTACCCGTGTCCGTCGAATTCGCGGGTCTCTTTGCCCTCGGCGACGACGGTCCCAAAGCCCGTTCGGGTGTAAAACGCGGGGATTCCCGCTCCCCCAGCCCGGATTCGTTCCGCCAAAGTGCCTTGAGGCGTCAGTTCGACCTCCAGTTCCCCGCTGAGAAACTGCCGCTCGAATTCAGCGTTCTCCCCGACATAGGAACTGACCATCTTCCTAATCTGCCTGGTCGCCAGCAAAATGCCGAGGCCGAAGTCGTCCACGCCGCAGTTGTTGCTGATCACCGTGAGGTCCCTCACTCCCGAATCGCGAATCGCAAGAATGAGGTTTTCAGGAATCCCACACAGTCCGAAACCTCCGGCCATGAGAGTCATGCCGTCAAACAGCAGTCCTTCGAGAGCGCTCGTTGCGTCGCCAAAAACCTTTTCCATTGCTTCGACTCCAGTCGCCTCATTCTACTTGGGCGTGCCTGTTCGGCGCGGCGATGCGAGCAGCCCGTCCGAAGAAACCGCAAGAAGTGCAAAAAACGGGAGCGCGCGAGGCGCTCCCACAAGTATGTAATCCCAGGATACGCAGCACACATTCGCGGATGTGCGCCACTCATGATTTTGACGACCCTCGTCGTCAAGTGTTCTGGAATAGGGTAGCGAAGTTTGACGAGCTACCCGATTTCTTTGAGGACCGCTTCGAGCCGATTCGCCACCTTTCCGTTGGGGAAAACGGCGTCGAATCCGAGGTCGCTCCCCAGTTGGAAGAGATCGGTTTCCACGTGGCCGGCGTGGCCAATGATCTTGGCGCTCCGGCTCTTGAGGAGCTGAACGAAGTCGGGGGGCGCCTTGGCGATCTCGGTGAGGCTCGCGATCACGAGGTCCGCCGCGCCATCGGGGACCGCCGCCGGGGACACCTGTTCGACCTCATGCCCCAAGGCCAAGAGCCCGCTCTTGAGCCGTTCGCTCCAGAGCAAGTTGGTTTCAAAAAGCCATACCTTCATCGTCGTACCGTCAGTTCGCCAGGCTCTCCCAACCCGCCCCGAAGCGTTATGTGGATTGGAAGAAACTGCTTGATGACCCAAACCATCGTTTGGAGCCTTTGCGTCACGCGGTGGAGCCGCAACGCCGAATCCCCTTCGGCGAACGCCAGAGCGACGAGCACTTGGTCCGCCAAGAACTCGTCGACCGTCGAACCCGAAGAGTACCACTCCAAGAACGCGCCAAACGCGCTTTGCACGACCGACTCGACGCGAATCCCCCTTTCGCCCTTTGCCGTCGCGCCGCCCCTCGCCGTTGCAAACTGGCCCCAAACCGTTACGAACACGCCCGGATTGACCGAAGGCACGACCTCGTACTCCACATGGAGTTCGATTCCCGCGCCCCGCGCGAGCCTCTCGAAGTGAGCCACGCCGCGCTCTCCGATCCCCTCCGACACCTCGGAGAGGGCGATCCGTGCAAACGCGCCTTCGAAGGGGCCACGTTCCGCCCAATCGATGCCGTGAGGAACGCTCGGCTCGACGTCGAGTTCGACCGTGCCGCGGGCCCCCTTCCCATACCCCGCCACGATTAGGTGAGGATACGCATGAACGCCCATCGCCCGATACGCCGATAACGCCACCTGCTCGTAGTAGTCATAGGTTAGGATCCGGTGGCCGTACGTCTCGCCCTCGGCGACCACGGTCGAATACGCCTTGGTCTGACAAAGCACGGGCAACAGGGCGTTGAGAACCACCATCGCAGCGACCGAGGGGTCTGACTCGGGGACGTTCGAGTGCGAGATTGGCTCCTTTAGGGCATGGGGCCGTCCCTGAGGAACGAACGAGAACTCCCTCGAACGGAACTCAGCGCCCGACACTTCCGCGTCGCAACAAGAGCCGAGGGCAGAAAGGAGCGTGAGGTCTTCGGCGGCGAGCCCCCCTTGCCGCATCGCCCCCCGGACGTTCTGGACGGTCACCGGAGTTTGGGTGAGCGCCGACATCACGAGGGCGGTCCGAACGAGAGAGGCTCCCCCTTCGCCGTAAGCTCCATCCAAGGTGAGCGGCCGAGTCGTAAGGGGCATCACACCTTTAGCTTGAAGATCAGAAATTCGACGAGCTTGAGCACGTACGTGAACACGATCAAGCTGAGGCAGATTAGAAGGACCTCTTGGAAGTGCATTCCGGAGTCCGTGATCTGCTGCGCCACGTTCGCATCGCTGCGGAAGGTAGCGCGCCCGATCATCCTGTCGATCGTGACCAGCAATTGGCTCGTCATCTCCAGCAGCGGCCCCCGGAACAGAAGATACAGTCCGACGAACACAGCCGTAGCCACGGGCAGAATGAGCTTGTACTTGTGCTTCTGATGCTCGTTATAGATCACGCATTGCCGGCAGCGCTCTTGCTTTTGCGAAGGGGTCAGTTTGTTGTTGATCGGGATAAACTTGGCGGCTTGCACCGCGTCCTTGGGGATGACTTTCCCCGACATCGCGTCGCGGATGACCTGCTCCTCGCACATGCACCCGACCTGCTCCCGCCAACAAGTTCGCCGAGAGTGGTAAATCGGGCATCGCTCCCGGACGAACTTCCTGCAAAACGGAAGCTGCCAACACTTCCCCATGAAGACGTCTTGGATGTCCTTCTCTTCTTTGATGCCCTTGCCGTATTTGAGCTGGTCCGCGCGCGCCCCCTGTTGCGAGCGGAGTTGGATGCGCTGGATGATGTCGATGATCGTGACCGCGATCGCGACGAGCCCGAAAATCCCTCCGGCGAACTGCATCGCCGCCAGGGCCTCTGCGGAAACAGGCGTCGGCGTTTGGCCCCCGGCGAGAACCATCGGGAGGTAGATCGGGGCGAAGAACAGAGCGCCTGCGCCGAGCAATTGGAGAAAGCCCAGCACCTCCTCGCCCCAAAACGTGAAAGTCGCTCCCACGGAAAGCGCCAACACGCCCGCGAGCAGGATGTTCTTGAAAAGCCCTATGTTGCTCAGCGCCAGGTCCTGGTTCAGTCCCGCTCCCCCGCTCATGAACGTCTGGAACGTGTAGATCAGAAAGCCCAGAGAAATGAGCGTGGCGACCGTTCCCGCCCAGAACAGGAATCGCGCAACGGAATCCAAGAACTGTACAAAGGCGTCCTTGGGGTCAATGATTGGGGCGGGGGACGGTTGAGGCGTCGGCTTACTCATCGACTCGTCTCGTTGCTGCTTTCAAAGACGTTCGTTGCGCCCCCATTGATGGCTGCGTCGCGAACTTACTTTTTGACGCGCTCCAAATAGGTGTCCGTTCGAGTATCGACTTTGACCACATCGCCTTCGCTGATATGATAGGGAACCTGGATCATCGCGCCGGACGCCAGTTTGGCCGGCTTGCTGCTGCTCCCGCTCACGGTGTCGCCCTTATACCCAGGGTCCGTTTCAACGACCTCCAATTCGACGAAGGTCGGAATCTCGTACCCCATCACTTGTCCGTCGACTTCGAGGCACGTGACCTCCATTTCTTCGATCAGGTACTTCAGGGCCTCACCGAACGCCTGCGCCGAAACCGGTACCTGTTCGAACGAATCGAGGTCCATCAAGACGAGGTCGTCTCCCTGCCGATAGAGGAACTGCAGCGCCTTTCGTTCGAGATACGCCGGGTCGAACCGCTCCCCCGCTCGGAAGGTCTTTTCCAGCGTAGCGCCGGACTTTAGCTTGCGCAGCTTCGTGCGGACGAACGCTCCGCCCTTACCCGGCTTCACGTGCTGAAACTCGACGATCGTAAACACCTCGCCATCGAGGTAGATGTGCATTCCGTTCTTGAAGTCGCTCGTATCGACAGACAAACCCTGATTCTCCTTGACCGTTGAGGCCAATCGTACCGCAAGACTCCCCTCCGGATGCCGAGCCGGTCGAGGATTCCCCGGTCAGCGGGCACCCAGCGCGTCGGCGACCATCCAGCCGCATACCGCTCCCACATAGCTGACGTTGCCGCCCCAAAGGAAAACCTGCAAGGGGTCGAGCTGCCTAGATACCAGCGCGGACAGGCTGAGAAAGGCGATCACTCCTCCGACGGCAGCCAAAAGGCGTGACGTGGAGCTATCGAAGACCCTCTGGACCGAACTCACCACCAGAAACAGGAAGCACGAGGCCCAGAAATTGATGACTGCGACGAACATCAGCGCGACCCAAGGGGTGATCCGACCCATCGTCGTCGCGCCCGTAGCGTCGAACCGGTCCACAAGTCGGGCGATACTGAGCGCCGAGCCCACCGCGACCCCGCAAAGCGCGAGGACGGCCAGCAGACCCACGGTCCAGGTATCGACCGGCGTCACCCCTGCCAGCGCGGACTTCTCTGGGCTCGTCGCAACGAACATCCCGGCGAGCAACACCGAGACGACACCGATGAGAAAGGCCGCTGCTTTTGAACCGGACGACCCCGATCCCGAAGCCGATCGCGTCCGTTGGTTGAGGATGCCCAGCGTTTCCAAATGCCGGGTGAGGTAATGGGCGTTGCCCGGCTCCATCTGGAGGGCGAAAGCGTACATCTTCGAAGCGCGGGGATAGTCGCCGCGGGTGCGGGCGATGTCGCCCAAAACCCCGTACGCAAAGCCGCTCTTCGGGTCCTCGCGCAGGACCTCGTTCGCCGTGATCTCAGCCTCGAACAGCTTCCCTCGCCGGAGTTGCTCTCGCAGCCTTTCGACCGCGTCAGACGTCGGAGCTTGCCGCGCCCGCGACGACGACGAAGCTGCGGAACTCCTTGGGGCGGAAGGGCGCGCCGTCGGCCGGCTGGGTTGCGTCGAGAGCTGAAGCAGCCGGTCGTAATTCGCCTTCCGCTCGGGGTCGGAAAGGACCTCGTAGGCCGCGGTGATGCGCATGAACGTATCGACGGTCTTGGGGTCCTTCGACCGATCCGGGTGGTACTTCAACACCAGCTTGCGAAACGCCGATCGAATCTGCTCGGGGGTGCTGTCGCGAGCGATCCCGAGCGCCCTGTAATGATCAGGTTGAAGCGTCGGCACGATCCTAAGCTCCGCTCACCGCGCCGGTGGCATAGCCGACCCAAAACGTGATCACCACGTACGCGACGTAGACCGCGACGATGAGCAGGGCGATCACGCCCAACACATAGCCCATCTGAATCGCGCGCGTCTTGGAGTCATCTTCGTAATAGTCCGCAAGCTTGAGCAGCATCTGGTCGAGGTTGCCAGTCGTCTCGCCCGTGCGCGTCATGTCGAGCACGATCGGCGAAAACGCCCCGGTTCCCGCGAAGACCTCCGTGATCGACTCGCCGTTTTCGAGTTGCTTCACCGCCGGGTACATCCGCTCTCTC